>DYUK01000063.1 GCA_020743695.1 Brevibacterium senegalense
GGCCTGCGCGGCGGAGGTCGACGCGGCCGGGCTGCGGTCGAGGTCGAAGAGCGTCGTGAGGGCGGCCGCGTAGTCGATCGACTCCGAGTCCGTGCCCGTGAGCTCCTTCACCCGCACCGTGGGGGTGTGGAGGATCGTCGTCGCGACACGGCGCAGCGCCTGCCGCGCCTCGTCGAGCACCTTCTGCGGCACCGACTCGCCCAGGCGGCGGGACAGTCGGTCGAACTCGCGGTCGACCGTCTCGCGCGCCTGGCTGCGCAGCGCGGCGACCGTGGGTCCCACCTGGCGGGCGCGGCGCTGCGCGGACATCTCTGCGACCTCGTCGCGGATGATCCCCTGGACCTGGCCCACGATGGTCCTCACGTCCGAGTCCCCGGAGCGCGCGTCGTCCGCGAACAGCCGGGAGAGCCCCTCGAGGTTGATCATGCGCACGTGGTCGTGGGTCTCGACGTCCGCATCGATGTCGAACGGCAGCGCCAGGTCGACGACGTACGTGGGGGCCGGCCGTGCGCCCGCGTCCAGGTGGGTCAGGGAGGCGGCCACGACCTCGGCGTCGATGACGGTGCCCCGGGCACCGGTGACGGAGATGACGAGGTCCGCGGCCGCGATCTCGCGGGCCAGCGACTGCGGCGTCAGCACGTCCGCGCGGCCGTCGACCGACGCGGCGAGACGCTGCGCGCGCTCGAGCGTGCGGTTGAGGACGGTGATCGAGCGGACGCCCCGGCGGGCCAGCGTCGCGACGGACAGGCCGGACATCGCCCCGGCACCCACGATGAGCACGTCCGCGTCCTGCAGGTCGCCGATGTGCGCCTCCGCGCCGCCCAGCGCCATGTCCAGCAGCGAACGGGCGACGGAGTCCAGTGCGGTCTCCGCGTGCGCGCGCTTGCCCACGCGCAGCGAGTCCTGCACGGTGCGGGAGAGCTCGCCGGTCAGCTGGCCGGCCTCCTGCGCGCCGCTGTACGACTGGCGCAGCTGCCCCAGGATCTGCGATTCGCCGATCGCCATCGAGTCCAGGCCGGACGCGACCGTCAGCATGTGCTCGACGGCCTTGTCCTCGAACCGCACGTACACGTGGCGGGCCAGGTCCTCCCACGGGACGCCCGCGACCGTCGCCAGCGCCGAGCCCACGTCGGACAGGCCGCCGTGGAACGAGCGGACGTCCGCGATGATCTCGAGGCGGTTGCACGTGGACAGCACGAGGGCGCCGTCGACGAACTCACCGTTCAGCACGCGGTTGCGGAGGTCCTCGACCGCACCGCCGGAGAGTGCGACCGACTCGAGGACCGACAGGGGTGCGGAACGGTGCGAGACTCCGAGGACGAAGGTGGTCACGACTCTGCCTCCAGGGGACCGAGCGACGATTGGGCGGGTGCGGACGCGTGCGCCGGAACGGGGGATGCTTCCGGCGCTGACTGCGCGAAGTGCGACAGGACCTGCAGCTCTGTCGCCAGATCGACGTGCCGGACCTCGAGTCCGGCGGGGGCGCGCACCGGGACGGGTGCGAAGTTGAGGAGGCCGCGGATGTCCGTGTCGACGACGGCGTCGACGACGGACTGCGCGGCGGCGGCCGGGACCGCGATGACGAGCAGCTCGAGCGACAGCTCCCGGACGGTGTCCGGCAGCGTGCGGATGTCGCGGATGGCGAGGTCGACGACCGGCTGGCCGATCCGCGCGGCGGAGGAGTCGAAGACCGCGCGCACGGCGAATCCGTGCTGCGGGTCGGAGAGGTAGTGGGCCAGCGCGGTGCCCAGGCGGCCCGTGCCCACGATCCCCACGGGACGCAGGCGGTCGATGCCCAGGAAGCGGCGGATGGAGGCGGCCAGTTCCGACACGTCGTAGCCCACCCCGCGGCGGCCCGTGTGGTCCAGCAGCGACAGGTCGCGGCGGACGATCGCGGCGCCCACGCCGCACGCGCGCGCCAGCGCCTCGCTGGAGGCCGTCGTGCTGCCGGAGGCGGACAGAGCGGTCAGAGCGCCCAGGTAGACGGGCATGCGCGAGACGGCGGGGATGGGAGTCGACCGGTTCGCGCCATCCGACGCCGTCGCAGCCGACAGGGTGTGTGCCACCGCGCTCCGCTCTCCTTCCTGCGCCGCACCCGCGGCCGGTGTGCTCACCGCACCGCCGGGTGCCTCCGCCCGCGGGACGCGTTCAGGCGTCCGCGGCGGCGCGCGCGTCGATCGCGCGCGCCAGCCTGCCGGGGTCGATCCGGTGGAAGCCCACCTGGCGACCGTCCACGAGCACGACCGGCACGTCCCATTCGTAGCGATCCAGCAGGGCCTGATCGCAGTCGATGTCCGTGACGGTCACGTCCACGGAACGGGACCGTGCGACCTGCTCCACGACCGCTTCCGCGTCGCCGCACAGGCTGCAGCCGGTCCGGGTGAGGAGCTGGACGTGCACGCTCACAGGCTCCTCCTCACCCTGCGCTCCTCACAACAAACCCCCGACCCGCACATACGTGCAAGACGGGGTCCGTGCAAGAAGTCTTACTTCTTGTTGCGACGCTGATGACGCGTCTTGCGCAGAAGCTTGCGGTGCTTCTTCTTCGACATACGCTTGCGGCGCTTCTTGATCACTGAGCCCATGGGCACACCTCACCGGGTTGACAGCACGGTGAACAGGGGGTGCCCACCGCTGGAACATAGCCGCTCAAGTCTATCCCCGGCGCTGAGGCATGGCAAAAAGAGACGGGGTGATCCTGGTCCCGCCGGCCGACCCCTCACACCCCACCGCGGCCCTGTCGCCGTGCGGTGTCAGTCGCCGTGCGGTGTCAGTCGTAGTAGGCGTCGAGCCCAAAGAACGGGAAGATCGACTTGCGGGTCGCCATGACCGCGCGGTCCAGGTCCGACTGCGGGTCGTATCCGCCGGACCACGGCGCGAACGTCCCGTCGTAGCCGTCCGTCATGGACAGCGGGGCGTCGCGGCCCACGATCGACTCCGCGTAGTTCCGCCACCGCTGGGGCGTCTCCTTTCGCGGGTCGATGTCCGCGCCCGCGGCGATCGCGACCAGCTGCGTCCACGCCCGCGGCACGACGTCGAGGATCGAGTAGCCGCCGCCGCCCGTCGCGATCCACTTCCCGTCCGTGAGCTCCTCGGACAGCGAGCGCGCCAGCAGCGCGGTCTCGCGCATGCCGTCGACGCTGAAGCGCAGATGGGTGAGGGGATCTGCCCGGTGACCGTCGCAGCCGTGCTGCGTCACGAGGATCTGCGGGTCGAACTCGCGCAGCACCCGGGGCAGCACCGCGTCGATCGCGCGCAGCCAGTCCGCGTCGTCCGCGCGCGGGGGCAGCGCGATGTTGACCGCGGACGCGGCCGCCTGCATCCCGCCGATGTCGTTCGCGAAACCGGTGCCGGGGAACAGGAACCGCCCGTTCTCGTGCACGGACACCGTCAGCACGCGCGGGTCGTCCCAGAAGATGCGCTCGACCCCGTCGCCGTGGTGGGCGTCGAAGTCCAGGTAGGCGATGCGGTGGTACCCGCTCTCCAGCAGTGTGCGGATCGTCGCGGCGAGGTCGTTGTAGACGCAGAAGCCGGCGGCCCGGTCGCTCATCGCGTGGTGCATGCCGCCGCAGAAGTTGACGGCCCGGTCGTAGCCGCCGCCGGCGACCGCCCGGGCGGCCTCGACGCCGGCCTGGAAGATCCGGCCGGAGGCCTCGTGGATCTTCTCGAACCGCGGCACGTCCTCCGTGCCGACCCCCCACTCGCGCTGGAACTCCTCGTCCAGGTCCGTCTGCTCACCGGCCTTCTTGACGGCCTCGATGAAGTCCTGCGTGTGGACGGCCCGCAGCTCGTCCTCGTCGACGTCGCCCACCGCGGAGACGGTGATGCGCGGGTGGTCGAAGAGACCGAAGTCCGTCGCGAGCTTCGCCGTGAGGTCCAGTCGCAGCGGGTGCATCGGGTGACCGGGACCGAAGTCGTAGTCAGTGAAGGTCTCATCCCACGTGACGAAGAGATCGAGATCACGGTGTGCCATGCCCACACTGTAGCCCCCGGATCGGCGTCGGACCGCATGCGGCAGGACCCATTCAGCCCGTGGACGGGTCGTCCGGGCCCAGCGTCGTCCAGACGATATCCCCGTGGAACGGATCGGGATCCCGCCGACCGCTGTCGGTGAAGCCCAGCTTCGACAGTACCCGGAACGACGCGGTGTTCCACTCGCGCACGGACGCCCAGAGCCGGGATCGCCCCGTGTCCCGTCCGGCGTCGCGGACGGCGATCGCCGCCTCGGTCGCGAAGCCGCGGCCGTGCACGGATCGGGCCAGCTCGAAGACGATCTCCGGCTCGGCCTCCGTCGCGTCGCCGATGCTGAGGCCGCAGTAGCCGATGACGCCGGGCGCAGCCCGCAGTTCGACCGCGTACATCTGCAGCCCGGTCCGTGCCGACTCCTCCACCTGCGTCGCGATGCTCGCACCGACCTGGGCCTCCGTGGGACGATCCTGCGCGTCGATGCGACGCCGGGCGGGCACCCGCGGGTCGCGCTCCCGCCACAGGTTCCTGACGGCTCTCCGGTCGTCCGGGCTCCACCGGCGCAGCCGCAGCCGGTCCGTGGACAGGGCCTGCGGCATCGGTCTGAACGGGCCGCGGCACTCGCCGGGGGTCGTCATGCCGGCATCCTAGTGGCGCCGCCTACAGCCCCACGGCACGGCGCCCCTTCACGCTCCCGTTCTTTCGCCGCCGCGCGGCCCGTGCGGCCGTACCATGTGTGGAATGGACACCTCTGGTGAGCGCGACGCGGATGCGCGCTACGAACGGTCCGGCGGTGCGCGCAGGCTGAGGGACGCGGTGGACTCGTTCGTCCTCGCCTCCCCCGCGCGCACCGCCATGATCGGCTTCGTGCTGCTGGCCGCCGTCTGCACCGCGTTGCTGTGCCTGCCCGCGTCGCTCGCCGATCCCTCCCAGCACTCACTGGCGGACGCCGTGCTCGTCGCGGTGTCCGCGGTCTGCGTGACAGGGCTCAGCTCCGTCACGATGCACGAGCACTGGTCCTCCTTCGGCATGGGCGTCGTCACCGTCGCGATCCAGGTGGGCGGCCTGGGCATCCTCACCGCGGCCTCGCTGCTGGGCATGGCGATGTCGAAGCGCCTGGGCGTCCGCCAGCGGCTCATGGCCGCGCAGGCGACGGGCACCTCCCAGCTGGGCCGCGTGGGCTCCCTGCTGCGGGTGGTCCTCACGACGGTGATCGCCGCCGAGGTCGTGGTCGCCGTCCTGCTCCTCCCCCGGTTCCTGGCCCGGGGCGAGGGCTTCGGCCAGGCGCTCTGGCACTCCGTCTTCTACGCGATCTCCTCGTTCAACAACGCGGGCTTCACGATCCACGACGGCGGCGGCGCGGCGTTCGCGGACGATCCGTGGATCCTGGCGGTCCTCGCGACCTCCGTCTTCGTGGGCTCCCTGGGCTTCCCCGTCATCTTCGTCATGAGCGTCTTCTGGCGCTCCCCCCGGTCCTGGGACCTCCACGCGAAGCTCACCCTCACCACATCCGTCCTGCTGGTGCTGGGAGGCTGGGTCCTGCTCCTCGTGTTCGAAGCCGCCAACCCCGCGACCCTGGGGTTCCGCGGGTGGTTCGACACCGCCGGGGAGTCGCTGTTCCTGTCCGTCATGTCCCGCTCGGGCGGCTTCGCGACCGTCGACATCGCGGATCTGTCCGATTCCAGCCACGTGCTGCTGGACATGCTCATGTTCGTGGGCGGCGGCTCCGGCTCCACCGCCGGCGGCATCAAGGTCACGACCCTGGCGGTGCTGGGCCTGGCCGCGCTGGCGGAGGCCCGCGGCCTCGTCGACACGACCGCGTTCAACCGGCGCATCGCCCCCAGCACCATCCGCCTGGCCGTGTCCGTCCTGCTGGCCGGCGCCACGATCGTCTCGGTCGGCACGATGGTCCTGCTGGCGGTGACGGACGAGCCGCTGGACTACGCCCTCTTCGAGGTCATCAGCGCGTTCGCCACGTGCGGCCTGTCGATGGGCGTGACGGAGCGGTCGACGGACGCGGGGCTCTACGTGCTGAGCGCCCTCATGCTGGTGGGCCGCCTGGGCACGATCACGCTGGCCTCCGCCCTGTCGGAGAGGTCCCAGAAGCGCCGGTTCCGCTATGCGGAGGAGCGCCCCATCATCGGCTGAGGGGGCGCTCCGGGACCGAATCGACTACGCCGAGGCCTTGACCGCGAGGACCGGGCAGTCCGCTTCCAGCAGGATCCGCTGCGCGGCGCTGCCCAGCAGGAACTTGCCCACCGGCGAGCGGCGCCGCACCCCGATGACGATGAGGTCCGCCGCGTGCGTCCGGGCGGCGTCGAGAATCTGCTCGGCCGGCTCGTCCTCGGTCTCCGGGGAGACGCGGACGACCTCGAGCCCGGTCGACTCCAGGAGCCCGTCCAGCTCCGCCCTCTGCTCCTCCCCCAGCCGGCGGCTGTCGCGCTGCCCGCGCTCGCGGGCACCGGTCACGACGACCAGGCGCTGACCGTCCTGCGAGGCGATCGCGATCGCCTGGTCGAGGGCGGCGCGGGCGGACGGGGTGGCGGTGTATCCGACGACGATGGTCATGGGTGCCTCCGTGAGGTGGGGAGCGGAACGGTCGGTCGGGACGGGTGTCTCAGAGCTCGTCCGGGCGGCGGAACCGGGTGGAGCGGCCGTAGCGGGAGCGGTTGTAGAACCACTCGAAGGCCCAGAGCAGGACGCCGATCCCCAGCAGCGCGCCGGCGATCTGGTACTGGATGAGCGCGTCCATGCGCGCCCACGGTCCCACGAGGAAGAGGCTCGTGGCGGCGCCCAGCCACGGCAGTGCGGTGAGGGTCCTGAAGTGGGTGCCGTCGCCGTACCCCCACTCGTCCTTCCGCAGCACCTTGCCGAACACGGACGGCAGGACGCGCTGGTTCGCCATGCCGTAGAGCAGGCGCGAGGCCATGAGCATGTTGATGAGCGCGGTGTTCGCGACGGCGAAGATCGTGAGGTACGGGAAGATGTCGTCGATCGGCAGGCCCGGCGCACCGGCGGCCACGACGTCCAGCAGCGGCGTCTCCGACGTGGCGAGCTCACCCACGGGCACGACCGCGACGGCGACGACGGAGACGAGCACGTACACGAAGGCCGTGATGCTGAGGCCCGTGATGAGGATCTTGGGGAAGATCGACGGGTCCTTCGTCTCCTCGACCATGTTGACGGAGTCCTCGAAGCCCACGAGCGCGAAGAAGCCCAGCGCCGTCGCACCGGTGATCGCGAGGAAGACGCTCTTGTCGCCCTCGGTCTCGAAGATGACCGCGCGCGAGAAGTCCGCATCGCCTTGGAAGACGGCGATGAAGCCCACGACGAGGACCAGGAGCAGACCCGTGAGCTCGACGCACGTGAGGAACACGTTGAACCAGACACTCTCGCTCACGCCCCGCAGGTTGATCGCGGCGAGGATGAGGAGGAAGACGAGCGCGATGATGAGCGGAGCCCACAGGCCCGGCTCGAAGCCCAGCCCCTTGAGCAGGTTGGCGGCGACCGCCCGGGCCGCGGTCGTCGCGGACGTGATGCCGGAGCACAGGACCGCGAACGCGACGAGGAACGTGACGAAGTGGATGCCGAATGCCTTGTGGGCGTAGAGCGCTGCGCCGGCTGCACGCGGGTACTTCGTGACGAGCTCCAGATAGGACAGCGCCGTGAGCATCGCGATGCCGAAGGCCAGCAGCAGCGGCGCCCAGCCGGCACCGCCCACCTGACCGGCGACCTGCCCGGTGAGCGCATAGACGCCCGTGCCCAGGATGTCGCCCACGATGAAGAGGAGCAGCAGGCCGGGGCCCAGGACCTTCTTGAGGCCGGGCTGCTCCGCCTACGCGGAGTCGGCGGTGGGGTTCCGTTCGGACATCATCGGCCTTTCTCAGAGCACGTGCGACAGAGCGGAAGTCTAGACCACGCGCATGGTTCTCAGGAATGCTTCGCGAACGCCCCCAGCCGGTCGACGTGGCCGGCGACGATGAGGACATCCTGGCGGCCAATCCGGGTGTCCATGTCCGCGTACGTGAACTCCTTGCCCGGGGCCTTGATCCCCACGACGGTGACGCCGAAGCGGTCGCGGATCCGGGCCTCGGACAGCGTCTTCTCCTTGACGGACTCCGGCGGCCGCATCTTGACGACCGCGAAATGTCCGTCGTCGAAGTCGATGTAGTCGATCATGCGCGTGTTCATGAGGTGCGCGACCCGGTCGCCGGCCTCCGTCTCCGGGTACAGCACGTGCTCCGCGCCGATCCGGCGCAGGATCTTCCCGTGCGCGTCGGAGATCGCCTTCGCCCAGATCTGCTCGACCCCCAGATCGATGAGGTTCGCGGTCGTGAGGACGCTCGCCTCGATCGACGAGCCGATGCCCACGACGGCCGTGCCGAACTCGCCGGCGCCCAACTGGCGCAGCGCCTCGATGTGGGTCGCATCCGCCTCGACGACGTGGGTGAGCTTCGCGGACCACTCCTGGACGAGCTCCGGGTTCTTCTCGATCGCCATGACCTCACGGCCCATATGCATGAGCGAGCGGGCGGTGGCGGAGCCGAAGCGGCCCAGCCCCACGACCAGCACGCCCGAGGACGACCCCTCCCAGTCGGACGAGCGCAGAGCGCGCAGCCCCACCCCCCGCATCGCGCGGCGGCTGCCGCGCCGGTCACCGGCCACGGTTCTCCGCCTCCATCTCCAGGCCGCGGTCGCCGGCCGCCTTCACCGCACGGGCGACGGTCTGGCCCAGTCCGTCCGCCTCGAACGACGCGAGTCCCGCCGCCGTCGTCCCGCCCTGGCTCGTGACGGCCGCGCGCAGCGCCGCCGGGTCCGGCCGATCGCGCAGCAGCGCCCCGGCACCGGCCGCGGTCGCGGCGACGACCCGGCGGGCGGTGTCCTCGTCGAGTCCCTGCGCGACGGCGGCCGCGACCATGTGCTCGGCCAGCTGGAAGAAGAAGGCGACGCCCGAGGCCGAGGCCCCGATCATCGTCGGCATGTCCGCCTCCGCGATGGGGACCACCAGTCCCGCGCCCGCCAGCAGGGAGGTGAGCTGCTCGACAGTGCCGGCCGGGACCTCGGCGGTGGCGGCCAGCGCGATGACACCGGCGCCCACCGAGGACGGCGTGTTGGGCATGATCCGCACGACGGGGCGGTCCGGGAAGAGGGCGGCGAGGGTGTCGAGGTCGACGCCGGCGGCCATCGACACGACGACGGCGTCCGGCTCCAGGGCGGGTGCCAGGGCGGCGGCGGTGTCCGCCAGCATCCACGGCTTGACGCCCACGAAGACGAGGCCCGCCCCGCGCACCGCGGCCTCGTTCGCCTGCGGGTCGTCCTCGACCGCGTGCGCGTGCACCCCCAGCCGTGCGGCCAGGTCCTCCGCCGTCGCCCGCGACCCGGACGTCGCGTAGACGTCGTCCGCGCTCTGCCCCGATGCCAGGACGCCCTCGAGGAGAGCGCCGCCCATGCTGCCTGTTCCGATGAAAGCGATCCGCATGGGACCGAGGCTACTCCTGCTGACCGCCATTCAGCCCCAGATGATGCCGGGCGAACGCGAGAGACTCCGCGAGCATCGCGTCGCGGGTGGTGCGGCGGGCCGTGAACCGGGTGTTGACCTCGACGACGACGTCGCCGGACCAGTCGTGCTTCGCGAGGTACTGGAGGGTCTCCGCGACCGGCATCCGCCCGCGCCCCGGCACCAGGTGCTCGTCCGTGAGCGACCCGGACCCGTCCGTCAGGTGGATGTGCCGCAGCGCGGGGAAGAGGGTGCGGACGGCTTGGAGCGCGTCCGTGCCCGCGGTGGACGCGTGCGAGAAGTCGAAGGTGACCGCGTCGTAGTCCTGCCCCAGCAGGTCCCAGTGCGGCGAGTAGACGAGGACCTCGCGCACGCCCGCCCGCCACGGGTACATGTTCTCGACCGCCAGCGTCACGCCCGTCTCCTGGGACAGCGTGCGGACGCCCTCGACGAAGTTCTTCGCGTAGTCGCCCTGCCAGCGGAACGGCGGGTGCAGCACGACGGTGCGCGCACCGGCCTCCTGCGCCAGCTGAGCGGTCAGCCGCAGCTTCTCCCAGTGGTCCTTCGTGAGGACCCGCGGCATGAAGAGGAGGGTGGGCGCGTGGACGGACAGGACGGGCAGGCCCGTCGCCTTCGCGAAGCGCGCCATGAGACCGGCGTCCTGGGTCTCCGCGTTGTTCGTGATCATGACCTCGACGCCGTCGTAGCCCAGCCGGGCCGCGGTCTCGAAGCACTCGCGCACCGTCATGGGGTAGACGGACGAGGTCGACAGGCCCACCCGGATCGGGTGGATCGAGCGGTACTCCGCCTCCGGCTCGTAGACGGGGTTGCGCTCCAGCTCCTGCCGCTGCCGCTTGTTCTTGACCCGCGCCTCGTTGGGAGCGGTGAACGGCCGGCGCTTCCTCTCAGCCACGGCTCACTCCCGTCCGGCGGCCTCGATGGCGGCCTGCGGACCGTCCGGCTCGTGCCCGTTCGCGGACGAGCTGAGCGCCGGCGCCGGCGGGCCGATCCGACGGCGGGTGGGCGAGAGGATCTCCGAGGAGTCCAGCAGGTCCAGCTGGCGCATGATGATGCCCTCGCGCAGCGCCCACGGCGAGATGTGCATCGTCGACACGTCGAAGATCGTCATCGCGGCCTCGGCGACGATCGCGCCGGCCAGCACCTGGCCGGCCCGGGCCACGGACACTCCGGGCAGCTGTGCCCGGTCCGCCGCGTTCCGGGTGGCCAGCTCGTGGACGATCGTGGCCATGTCCTTGCGCTTGAGCTCGCGGGGGACGAAGATGCCCGCGGCGCTGGCGGCCGCGCCGCCGATCCGCGCGAGCGACCGGAAGGTCTTCGAGGAGCCCACGATGCGGTCCGGCCGGCCCACCCGGTTGATGTCGCCTGCGACGCGGCCGATGTGCTGACGAGCGAACTTCCGCAACCCGTCCACGTCCTCGGGCGACGGCTGGTCCGAGTGGAGGAAGTCGCGGTGCATGCGACCGGCGCCCAGCGGCAGGGACAGTGCCGCGTCCGGGTACTCGTCGCGGCCGGAGGCCAGTTCCAGCGAACCGCCGCCGATGTCCATGAGGAGGATGCTGCCGGCGGACCAGCCGAACCAGCGGCGGACCGCCAGGAAGGTGACGCGGGCCTCGTCCTCCCCGCTCATGACGTTGAGCTCGACGCCCGTCTCCTGCCGGATCCGCTCGATCGTCTCGTCTCCGTTGGGGGCGGACCTGATCGCCGAGGTCGCGAACGCGAGGATCTGCTCCGACCCCTGGTCCTCCGCGATCTCCATCGAGGAGGCGACGAAGTCGATGAGCCTGTTCTGGCCGTAGGTGGAGATCGACCCGTCGTCCTTCAGGTACTCCGCGAGCCTCAGCACCTCCTTGTGGGAGGTCGCCGGCAGAGGCGGCGCGCCGACGTGCGCGTCGACCACGAGGAGGTGGACGCTGTTGGATCCGATGTCGAGAACTGCGAGTCGCACGCCTGCCATCGTAGCGCTCCCCCGCGTTCGGAGCCGTCCCGGACCGCGCCCGGGCCCGCCCTCAGTCCCGCCAGTCGACGCGGTGGAAGCCGAAGTCCGGCGTCTCCTTCGCGAAGAACGCCCGCTGGCCCTCGCCCAGCTCGACGGGGTAGACCTCGTCCAGCCAGCCGGCCGGATCCGGGTCCTCGCCGCGGAGGATGCGCAGCAGTCCGGTCTGGGTGAACGCGGAGCGGGAGGAGATGCGCTGCGCGGTGCGGTGCGCGGCGCCGAAGGGGTCGTCCGTCACCTCGTGGAGGAAGCCCAGGCCGTCCGCCCGCGCGGTGTCGATGAGGTTGCCGGTCAGCAGGAGGTAGCGCGCCCACGACTCCCCGATCGCGGCGGCGAAGCGGCGGGTGGGTCCGGGTGGGTACACGAGTCCCAGCTTCGCGGCGGTGATGCCGAAGCGGGAGCCGGGCGCGGCGATGCGGATGTCGCACGCGGCGGCCAGTTCCGTCCCCCCGCCCACGCACACGCCCTCGATGGCCGCGATGGTGGGGATGTCGCACGTGGCGAGCGCGTCCTCCGCCGCCTCGTTCATCGCCCAGAAGTCCGCCAGCGGCACGCTGAGGTCGTTGATGTCGGAGCCCGCGGAGAAGTGGCCGTCCGTGCCGCGGAGGATGAGGACGTCGACCTCCGGCGCCGCATCGATCGCGTGCAGGATGTCCGGCAGTGCGAACCACATCTCGCGCGAGAGGGCGCCCAGCTTCTGGGGCCGGTCGATCGTGAGCGTCGCGATCGCGCCGTCGATCTCGTATCGGAACCCCTCGACCAGCGGGATCGGGGTCCGGGGAATCTCAGTCGTCACAGGGGTCTCCTCATGAGGCACGGCCGGGGCACCGCAGTGCCCCGGCCGTGTCGGGTGATCGCCGGGCGGACCAGCGCGGGGTGGATCAGCGCTGGGTGGGGACCTCGCGCTGCTCCGGGCCGTCGTAGGCGCTGAGCGGGCGGATGAGGGCGTTCGAAGCCTGCTGCTCCATGATGTGCGCGGTCCAGCCGGTGATGCGGGACATCACGAAGATCGGCGTGAACTGCGGGGTGTCGAAGCCCATGAGGTGGTAGGCCGGACCCGAGGGGTAGTCGAGGTTGGGGTAGATCCCCTTCCGGCCCACGAAGTCCTCCTCGAAGGCGTTGTACAGGGCCAGCAGGTCGTCCGCACCCTTGACCCGGACCATGTCCTCGAAGGCCTTGCGCATCGTGGGCACGCGGGAGTCGCCGTTCTTGTAGACACGGTGGCCGAAGCCCATGATCTTCGCCTTCTTGGCCAGGGCGTCGTCGATCCACGCGGACGCCTTGTCCGCGGTGCCGACCTCCTCGAGCATCGCCATGACGGCCTCGTTCGCACCGCCGTGCAGCGCGCCCTTGAGCGCACCCACCGCACCGGCGACGGCGGAGTACATGTCCGAGGTCGTCGACGTGATGACGCGACCGGTGAAGGTCGAGGCGTTGAAGGAGTGCTCCGCGTAGAGGATCATCGACACGTCGAAGCAGCGGACGACCTCGTCCTCCGGCACCTCGTCGAAGACCATCTTGAAGAAGTTCGCTGCGTAGCCCAGGTCAGTGGTGGGGGCGATCGGATCCAGCCCGTGGCGACGACGGTGGTCGACGGCCACGATCGTGGGCAACTGGGCGTACAGGCGCTCCGCCTTGCGACGGTTCGCCTCCTCGCCCTCCTCCTCGGCCTCCGGGTCGACGGCGCCCAGGTACGCGACCGCCGTCTGCACGACGTGCATGGGGTGCGTGTCCTTCGGCAGGCCCAGGATGATGTCGATGAGCTCCTGGGAGACGGCGCGCTGGCCGCGCTCGCGCTCGTTGAACTCCGTCAGCTGGTCCTGCGTGGGCAGCTCGCCGTTCCAAATGAGGTAGGCGACCTCCTCGAACGTGCAGTTCGCCGCCAGCTCCTGCACCGGATAGCCCCGGTAGGTGAGCGAGTTCGTCTCCTGCACGACCTTCGAGACGCTGGTGGTGTCGACGACGACGCCGGCCAGCCCCTTCTTGATGTCCTGATCCGTCACTGGTGACCCTCCTGGGAGAAATTGAAGACTGCCGAGTCGAACGCGTTGTACGCCTCGTAGTCGATGGTCTCGTAGAGATCCGCTCGTGTCTGCATGCGATCCACGACCGAGGCCTGGGTGCCCTCCGCGCGGATGGTCCGCAGGCCGTCCGTGATGGCACCCATCGCCAGTCGCAGCGTGGTGACAGGGTAGATGACGACGCGCACGCCCGCGTCCGCCAGCTGGGACGTCGTGAAGAGCTCGCTCTTCCCGAACTCCGTCATGTTCGCGAGGATCGGGACGTCGAGGGCCTTGGCGAAGGTCTCGAACTCGCCCAGATCGCGCATGGCCTCCGGGAAGATCATGTCCGCGCCAGCGTCCGCGTAGGCCTTCGCCCGGTCGATCGCCGCGTCCAGTCCCTCGCCCGCACGGGCGTCCGTCCGGGCGCACAGGACGAAGTTCTCGTCCCGGCGGCCCTGGGCGGCGGCGGAGATGCGCTTGACCATCTCCGCCGTGGGCACGACCTCCTTGCCGTCCAGGTGGCCGCACCGCTTGGGGTTGACCTGGTCCTCGAGGTGGATGCCGGACAGGCCCGCGTCCTCGAACTCCTGCACCGTGCGGGCGACGTTCATCGCCTCGCCCCAGCCGGTGTCCGCGTCGATGAACGTGGGCAGGTCCGTGACCCGGGCGATCGCGCGGCCGTGGTCCACGACCTCCGTGAGCGTCGTGAGGCCGATGTCCGGCAGGCCCTGGTCGGCGGAGAACGCGCCGCCGGAGATGTAGACGCCCTCGAATCCGGACTGCTGGATGATGAGCGCCGTGAGCGGATTGATGGCGCCCGGGAACTGGACGATCTCCGATCCGTTCAGCAGCTCCCGGAAGCGGACGCGCCGCTGGGCGGCGGTGGTGGTCGCGCCCAGCATCAGAAGATGCCCTTCGAGCCGGAGTGCGTGAGGCCGTCGACGGCGAAGCTGAGCTGGCGCACGGCGTCGCCGTCCAGGTCCGCGACGTTCTGGGCGAGGTCCAGGAAACGGTTCTGCTCCTGCTCGCTCACGATGCCCTCCGCCAGCGTGCGGAACTTCTGCACGTAGTTCTCGCGGACGAACGGGCGAGCGCCGTTGGGGTGCGCATCCGCGACGGCGATCTCGTCGACCATCGTGGTCCCGTCCGCGAACTCGATCTCGACGCGGCCGCCGAAGGCCATCTCGTTGGGGTCCGTCGAGTGGTAGCGGCGCGTCCACTCCGGATCCTCGCGGGTCTCGACCTTGTGCCACAGCTCCACGGTGTCCGGACGGCCCGCGCGCTCCGGCGCGTAGGACTTCTCGTGGTGCCACGCCTGGTCCTGCAGGGCCACCGTGAACATGTACATGATCGAGTGGTCCAGCGTCTCGCGCGAGGCCGTGGGGTCCATCTTCTGCGGGTCGTTGGCGCCCGTGCCGATGACGTAGTGGGTGTGGTGCGAGGTGTGGATCGTCACCCGCGTGATCTTCGAGAAGTCGTCGATCTGCTTGCCCATGCGGCGGGCCAGGTCGATGAGGGCCTGCGCCTGGTACTCCGCGGAGTGCTCCTTGGTGTAGGTGTCCAGGATCGCGCGCTTCGACTCGCCGGCGGCCGGCAGCGGGACGGTGTAGCGGGCCTCGGGACCGGACAGGATCCACGCGATGACGCCGTCCTCGCCCTCGTAGATGGGCGACGGCGCGCCCTCGCCGCGCATCGCGCGGTCCACGGCCTCGACGGCCATCTTGCCGGCGAACGCGGGGGCGTGCGCCTTCCAGGTGGAGATCTCGCCCTTGCGGGACTGGCGGGTCGCGGTCGTGACGTGCAGCGCCTGCTGGACGGCCTGGTAGATGACCTCCGTGGGCAGGTGCAGGAGCGTGCCGATGCCGGCGGCCGCGGACGGGCCCAGGTGGGCGACGTGGTCGATCTTGTGCTCGTGCAGGCAGATGCCCTTGACGAGGTCGACCTGGATCTCGTAGCCGGTCGCGATGCCGCGGACCAGGTCCTTACCGCCGATGCCCTTGTGCTGGGCGACGGCCAGGATCGCCGGGATGTTGTCGCCCGGGTGCGAGTACTCCTTCGCCAGGAAGGTGTCGTGGAAGTCGAGCTCGCGGACCGCGACGCCGTTGGCCCAGGCGGCCCACTCCGGCGAGATGGTCTCCGTCAGCGGCAGGCCGAAGACGGGAGCGCCCGGCTGCATGGGGTGGCCCTGCGCCTGCTCGCGGGCGTGGGTGGGGGCACCGCGGCGCACGGAGGCGGCGGCGACGGACGCGTTGTCGATGATGCGGTTGATGACCATGTCCTGGACATCCGCGTCGACGGCGACGTCGTCCGCGGCGACCTCGGCGATCTTCCAGGCGAGCTGATCCTCGCGGGCCAGGTTCTCCGAGCTCTTGTAGGTCCGGACTTCGTGATTGATCAACTGGCTCTCCTTCGTCGTGAGCGCTGGCCGCTCTGATCTGTGCGGTAGCAGGTCTCTGAGGCGGGGGTGACGACGTGCCGTGGATCTCCCGGCGTGAGCCGTCGCACCACATATCTCGACATCAAGATACTTCACCCCGCGTGTGGTCCACAACTCCCCCTCGCACGCTCCCACCAGTACTGTGGAACCATGACGCGCACAGCCCTTGACTACGACGACAACTGGCTGGACCCGGACGAACTGGCCCACATGCGCAGACGCCTGCCCCTCACCTACGTCCACGGCCTGCCCGTCCAGCGCGGCGACGACGGCGAGGTGGAGCGGGTGGGGCTCCTGCTGCGGACCCTCGACACAGGTGCGCTGGGGCGCGAGATCGTGGGCGGCCGCGTGAAGTTCCACGAGTCGATCCGGACGGCGCTGCTGCGCCACGCGGAGAAGGACCTGGGGACGCTGGCACTGCCCACCGCTCCCCTGTCGCTCACCCCGTTCCACGTGGCGGAGTATTTCCCCACGGAGGGCGTGTCCCCGTACCACGACCCCCGCCAGCACGCCGTCGCGCTCTGCTACGTCCTCCCGGTCATCGGCGACTGCAGTCCCAGCGGGGACGCGCTGAGCCTCGACTGGCTCACGCCGCAGGAGGCCGTGAGTCCGGAGATCACCGCCGAGATGCGCCACGGCCAGCAGCACATCGTGCGCGCGGGACTCGCGCACCTGGGCATCCTGCCCTGACGAGTCTCAGCCCAAGTCCGCGAGGACGGCCTTGAGGTCCGCGCGCGCCGCGTCGCGCTGCTCCTGATCCGCCAGGCCGGTGGCCGTGAGCGTGACCTTGACGCGCGGGTCCGCCCCGTCCGGGGACTGCGACGCGGCCTCGACCGCCGCTTCGAGCTTCGCCGCCTCGCCCAGCGCGGAGCGCCAGTAGTGCCGTTTGGGGGTCTCCGAGGTCCGCGGCTGGGTTCCGACCGCCATCCCGGCGACGGTGCCGGCCGCCTGGAGCAGTGCGCCCGCACGGTCCCGCAGATCCGCCGCGGTGCCCGCCACGGTGCGGGAAGCGGCGATCTGGAAGTCGCCCGCGCTCGACTGCCCCTCCACGCGGCGACCGATCGTCTTCTCGTACTCCACGGTGGCGCCCTGAGCCCACCAGCCCGGATTGTCGACGCGGCCGTCCAGCACCGGCAGGATCGCGCGCGCCAGGTCCGCATGCCCGGCCTCCGGTCCCCCGACGGTCTGGAACGCGGCGACGAATTCCGCCCACGCGAGGCCGCTGGCCTCCTCGATGCGACGGATGCCGGCGGTGGTCGTCTGGTCCTGTCCCTGGTCGTGGCCCTGTCCCTGACCGCTCATGCCCTTGAGCGTACGACGGTGTCCGTGGCACATGGAAGACTCGGAACCATGGCGTCGACGATGCAGTACCTGTGCAGCGCGTGCGGTCACGGAACCGCGAAGTGGCTGGGGCGCTGCCCCCAGTGCCGCGAGTGGGGCACGATCGAGGAGTCCCAGCCCGCCCAGCGCACCGTGCGCACGCAGGCCAGACCGGCACGCGAGGGCGGCGGGGCGCAGCCCATCACCCAGGTCGACCGGACCCTGGCGGAGGCCCGCTCCACGCACATCCCGGAGTTCGACCGCGTGCTGGGCGGCGGGCTGGTCCCCGGCGCCGTCGTCCTGCTGTCCGGGGAACCGGGCGTGGGCAAATCGACCCTGCTGCTGGAGGTGTGCTCGTGGACCGCCCGGCAGGGCACGACGGTCCTCTACGTGACGGGCGAGGAGTCCGCGGCACAGGTCCGGCTGCGGGCGGAGCGCGTCGACGCACTGTGCGACCAGCTGCTGCTGACGGCGGAGACGGACCTGGGCGTCGTCCTGGGCACGATCGACCAGGTGAAGCCGGACCTGCTCGTCATCGACTCCGTGCAGACGCTCGCCTCCGCGGACGTGGACGGCGCACCCGGCGGCGTCGCACAGGTGCGGGAGGTCGCGGCGGCGATCATCCGCACGGCCAAGGACCACGCGATCCCCACCGTGCTCGTGGGACACGTGACGAAGGACGGCACCGTCGCAGGCCCCCGCACGCTCGAGCACCTGGTCGACGTCGTGTGCACCTTCGAGGGCGATCGCCACTCCCGGCTGCGCATGCTGCGGGCCATCAAGAACCGCTACGGCCCCACGGACGAGGTGGGGTGCTTCGATATGACGGAGCAGGGCATCCAGAGCCTCCCGGACCCGTCCGGGCTGTTCCTCACCCGCTCGGCCACGCAGGCGCCCGGATCGTGCCTGACCGTCGCCCTCGAGGGACGGCGGCCCATGCTCGTGGAGATCCAATCCCTCGTCGCCCAGGCGCACAGCTCACCGCGCCGCACGGTCGGCGGACTGGACTCGAACCGGATCGCGATGATCCTCGCGGTACTCGCGAACTTCGCACCCACGGCCAGTGCGGACTTCTTCGCGTCGACGGTGGGCGGCATGCGGGTGTCGGAACCCGCCAGCGACCTGGCGGTAGCCCTGTCCGTCGCCTCCGCCGTCCACCGCGTCCCACAGCACTCGCGGCTCATCGCGATCGGAGAGATCAGCCTGTCCGGTGAGATCCGGCAGGTGCCGGGCCTGGGTCAGCGCCTGTCGGAGGCCGCCCGGCAGGGCATCAACCTCGCGGTCGTGGCGGCCGGCGCACTGGAGAACGTGACAGTGCCGGACGGGATGCGCATCGCGCAGTGCGAGAGCGTGCGGGAGGCGGTCGCGACCGCGCTGCCCAAGATCGAGCTCCCGCGCCCCACGGACTGATCCGTCCGCGAGCCGGGGATCACCCCTCCGCTGTGTCCTCGTCGGCACCGTCCCCGTCGGCACCGCCCTCACCAGCCGTGTCCGCATCAGCCGTGTCCTCGTCGGCTGAATCCTCGTCTGCCGTGTCCTCACCGGCGGACCCCTCGTCCTGGGCGGACTCGCTCTCCGCGTGCCCGGCCTCCTCGACCAGCGAGAACCGGGCGGGTTCGCTCTCCGTCTCCCCCAGCTTCACGACCAGGGCGTACTCCCCGTCGGGGAACGAGTCGTCCGTCTGCCGGCACTCGTCGTCGACCGGGATCCGCGGCCACGTGAGCGACGCCTTCTTCGACGACTGCGCGGGGAACACCAGCGGATTAGTGGCGGCCTCGTCATCCTCGCCGGTCGCGGCGCAGTAGCGGGACGACCAGACGGTGTCCCCGTCGCGTTCGATGACGAACTCCTGGTGCGCCTCCCCCACGTCGATGATGCAGTCCGCGTCGTGGCCGTTCGTCACCTCGATCGTGAGCTCCGGCTCCTCACCGTCCTCGTACTCGTCCTCGTCCGTCGAGGCGGCGACCCGGACGGAATCCGGCGGGCACGCGCCCGAGCCCTCGCTGGCCTCGGGTCCCGGCGCGACCGCCTCCGTCGTCGTGGGCTCCGGTGCGGGGGCGGCCATGTCCTCCCGGATCCCCTGGACGGCCTTGACCATGAGGACGATGCCCAGGACCAGGACCGCCGCGACGATGATCGCGAGGATGCCCACCGTGATCCGTCTGCGGCGGTACACCTGCTTCCGCGGGTCCGGTCGCTTCCTGCCGCCGCCGGCTCCTGCGCGCACGCGACTGCCGGTCGCCCGCGCCGACCCCGTAGACTTCCCGGGCGTGCGGCTGGGACGACCCTGACGGGGACCTCGACCGGAGCTGCTCATCCCGTCGAGCCTAGGTCGATTCCGCAGGGAGGACCCGATGACACACCGCGAGGCGGGGGAGGTCACTCCTCCTCCGGCGACCGCGCTGCCTGCCGTCGACCCGCAGACACTCAGCATCGTCCAGGACCGGGTCACCGACTGGTTCCGCGCACACGCCCGTTCGCTGCCGTGGCGCGAACCGGGAGCCACCGCCTGGTCGATCCTCGTCTGCGAGGTCATGAGCCAGCAGACCCCCATCAGCCGGGTCCTGCCCCGCTGGCGGGCGTGGATGGCGACCTGGCCCACTCCTGCGGATCTGGCGGAGGCACCTGCGTCCCAGGTCCTACTGGCCTGGGACTCGCTGGGCTACCCCCGCCGTGCCCTGCGGCTGCAGGAGACTGCGGCCGCGCTGGTCGAGCGGCACGACGGGGAGGTCCCCGACGACGAGGAGGCGCTCCTCGCGCTGCCCGGCGTGGGCGCGTACACGGCCGCGGCCGTCACGAGCTTCGCCCACGGCCGCCGGACCGCCGTGCTGGACGTGAACGTGCGCAGGGTCCTGGGGCGCGTGTTCGCCGGGGTGCAGCACCGACCGGCTGCGCTGACCACCCGCGAGCGGCGGTGGGCGGCGGACCTCGTCCCGGACGCCCACCACGTCGAGTGGAACGCCGCTGCGATGGAGCTGGGCGCGCTGGTCTGCACGGCCGCCTCCCCCGCGTGCGACACGTGTCCGCTCCAGGACACGTGCGCGTGGCTCGCCGCCGGGAGACCCGTCGACCCCGCAGTTAAGCGGCGGGGTCAGGCGTGGGCCGGCACCGACCGCCAGCTGCGCGGCGCGATCATGAAGGCGCTGCGCGCGGGACACCCGTCACCACCGATCCCGCTGCGGCTGCTGACCGCACCCACCGCGCAGCTGACGGCGGACGAGTCAGCCCTGCTGGCCGACGTCGACGAACCCGTGCGGCGCGCGATCACTGCGGTGCGCGAGCTGGATGCGGGCGGCGAGCGGACAGCCCGGCTGGCGCAGGACCTCGTGGACGACGGCCTCGCCGTCCTGGAGGGCGCGCGGCTGCGGCTCCCCTGACGCACCCCGATGCCGCCGCGCCTGCGGACGCACCCGCGGCAGCGTCCGCACACCCCGTGCGCCGCCCGGTGCCTCCTCTAGGATGAGGTGCTGGAAAAGCAGGAGTGCGAACGGAGGACTGAGGCGTGGGAGCGATCGCGGTGGGGGTCGCCGGTGGGACCGGCAGCGGGAAGACGACACTGACGCGCGCACTGCTGGAGCGCTTCGGGAACCGGTCGACCGTCCTCTTCATGGACAACTACTACAAGGCACACGTGGGCAAGACGTTCGCGCAGCGCGCCGCACAGAACTTCGACGCCCCGGAGGCGTTCGACGTCGAGCTGCTGCGCGAGCACATCCAGATGCTCAAGTCCGGCGAGCCCATCGAGAGCCCGGTCTACGACTTCACGGACCACAACAGGTCGACGGACACGCTGTCGATCACACCCACCCCGGTCCTCATCGTCGAAGGCATCCTGCTCTTCGCGGAGCCCCGCATTTCCGAGCTGCTGGACATCCGTCTGTTCGTCGACACGGATGCGGACGTCCGCCTGCTGCGGCGCATCCGCCGCGACGTCGTGGAGCGCGGCCGCTCGCTGGAGTCCGTCGAAGCGCAGTACCTGGAGACGGTCAAGCCCATGCACGAGCTGCACGTCGAACCGTCCAAGCGGAAGGCCGACCTCATCATCCCGGACGGCGGCCACAACCTCGTCGCCCTCGAGATGATCATCCACCGCATCGACCACGAGCTCTGAGGACCGGATGATCAGCCGTCCGTCCCCGCGATCCGCTGCAGTGCGCTGAGGTGCTCGCGCCACCGCTTCAGGCCCTCCGACGTGAGGGAGAGCGTGGTGCGCGGGCGCTTCCCCACGAACCCCTTCGTCGCCGTGAGGAACCCGGCCTGCTCCAGTTCCGCGGTCTGCTTCGACAGGACGGAGTCGCTGACCTCCAGCTCGTCCCGCAGCTCCTTGAACGACAGCTTCTCGACGGCGGCCAGCGCGGCCACGAGGGAGAAGCGGACGGGGTGGACGAGGGTCGTGTCGAGGGCGAAGCGGGGGTGTCGTGCCTCGCTCATCGCGTCTCACCGCCCGCCGCACGGTAGGCCTTCGCCTCGGTCGCCGCGGCGGACACGAAGAGGACCACGAACAGCGGCGCCAGGAAGAAGCCGGTGAGCCCGCCGGCCAGGAACATCGCCGCGGCCCACAGCACCGCCCAGATGCCCATGTAGACGTACCAGCGAGTGGCCAGACCCCGGCGGAACGGGCGGCGGAAGAGCATCGGCACGATGATCGCCGCGAGGACCCAGGCCAGGGAGAAGACGATGACGGCCAGGCGTGCGTTGAACTCCGCATCCGGAGCCATCCGGTCGGCCACGTGGAGGCCCAGGGTCGTCATCGTCCCCAGGACGCAGAGGATCGCGTAGGTGATGAGGACCGGAGGCATGGCGTCCGTCGTGCGGCGCTCGATCCGCCCTGCCTGGTCGAGCATCCTGCGCGCCTCGTCCGCCGTGACGTCCGATCCCGCACCCTGCTGCGTGCTGTCGTGCGTGCTGCCTGCGTCGTCCATGATCATCTCTCCTGCTTCTGGTTCCGGTCCTCGGCCCGCTGAGCGAGCCTCGGCTTCATCGATCGTTCCGCCCTGCGGGCTTCCCGATGTGTCCATTGAAGCACATACTTTCCGTCATGGAAAGTACTTTCTGGAGAACTCTCCTGCGACCGCCTCCCCACGGCGGCGATCCGGGGCTCGGACGGTCAGGAGTCCGGACCTCCGGCAGCTCAGAGGGTCAGGAGCATCCGTGAGTTCCCCAGTGTGTTGGGTTTGACCCGCGCCAGGTCCAGGAACTCCGCGGTGCCCTCGTCGCGCGAGTGCAGGAGTTCGACGTACACCTCCGGCGCCACCGGGGTGCCATCGATGACCTCGAAGCCCAGGGAGCCGAAGAAGTCCGTCTCGAAGGTGAGGCAGAAGACGCGCCGGGCACCCAGGACCCGCGCGTCCTCGATGACCTGCTCGACCAGCAGGCGGCCGATCCCGCGGCCGCGGTACGCGGGGCTGGTCGCGATCGTGCGGGCCTCGGCGACGTCGGACCAGATGAGGTGGCAGGCGGCGCAGCCGACCAGGGACTGGGTGCCGTCCTCGTGCTGGTCGAACACCAGCCAGAACTCGTGGATCGACTCGTAGTAGTCCACCTGCTGCTTGGGGACCAGGATGCGTGCCTCGACCATGGGCGCCACGAGCTCGACGATGAGCGGCACGTCCGCCGCGGTCGCACGTCGGAGGATCAGCCCGTCCCCCACCGGGTAGGCGCGGTACTGGTCGGCGGCCCGCTCTGCTGCAGAAGTCATCCCACCATTCAACACCGAACCGGGCACATGACGAAGCGGCGGGCCGGACCATCGTCCGATCCGCCGCTTCAGCGTGCGGAGTCCCGTGGGGGCTCCGTGCGGTCCTTACGAACCGGAGGGGGAGTCCAGGCTGGCCTGCGCCTCCGCCTCGAGTCCGCCGCCGTCACCGGTGATGGGACCCGAACCGTTGGACACTCCGGCCTCCGGGATCGCACCGGTCGAGTCCGACTCGGCATCGCCGTCCGTCGCGCCCACGCGGGCCAGGACCCGCGGGTCCTCCTCGCCGCGGAAGGTGAAGACGGCGTCCAGCCCTTCGCCCTCGACGTCCACGTGCACCATCTGCCCGGCGCTGATCTCCTCGAACAGGATCTTCTCGGACAGCTGGTCCTCGATCTCGCTCTGGATCGTCCGACGCAGCGGACGGGCGCCCAGCACGGGATCGTAGCCGCGCTCCGCCAGCAGCGCCTTGGCCGCATCCGTGAGCTCGACGGACATGCCCTGCGCCGCCAGACGCGTGTCCAGGCGGGCGAGGAACAGGTCGACGATCTCGAGGATCTCGTCGCGGGACAGCTGCGGGAACACGATCGTGTCGTCCACGCGGTTGAGGAACTCCGGGCGGAAGTGCTGCTTGAGCTCCTCGTTCACCCGCTGCTTCATCCGCTTGTAGTCGTTGATCGGATCGCCCTCGACCTGGAAGCCCATCTGCTGGGTCTTCGCGATGTCCCGGGTGCCGAGGTTCGTCGTCATGATGATGATGGTGTTCTTGAAGTCCACCTCACGACCCTGGGAGTCGGTCAGGCGACCGTCCTCCAGAATCTGCAGGAGCGAGTTGAAGATGTCCTGGTGGGCCTTCTCCACCTCGTCGAACAGCACCACGGAGAACGGACGGCGACGGACCTTCTCCGTCAGCTGGCCGCCCTCCTCGTAGCCCACGTAGCCCGGGGGCGAGCCGAAGAGGCGGGACACCGTGTGCTTCTCCGCGTACTCGGACATGTCGAGGGTGATGAGGGAGCCCTCGTCGCCGAAGAGGAACTCCGCGAGTGCCTTCGCGAGCTCTGTCTTGCCCACACCCGTGGGCCCGGCGAAG
>DYUK01000064.1 GCA_020743695.1 Brevibacterium senegalense
AGTTGACCCTCATCCGTCTCATGTCCCAGGAGCTGTGCCTGGGCGTCGAGGTCCTGGGCGGGCCCACGGTCCGCGAGGCCGACGGGCTCGCGATGAGCTCCCGCAACGCCTACCTCACGGACGACGAGCGGTCGCTGGCCGCCGGCATCTCCGAGGCCCTGCGCGCGGGTGCGGAGGCGGGCTCCGCCGGCGCCGAGGCCGTGGTCGCCGCCGCTGCCGAGGTCCTGCAGGCGCGCGGCATCACCGCCGACTACCTGGTCGTCACCGGCACGGACCTGGGCGAGGCCCAGCCCGGCCGGGAGGGCCGCCTGCTCGTCGCGGCCCGCGTGGGCGAGCCACGGCTGCTCGACAACGTGGCGGTGCACCTGGGGGAGTGAGGCGGGGACTCAGTGTTTGGGCTGGGCGCCGGGGGAGCGAGACCCGCCCACGCTCGACCGGTCCGACAGGAGCCGGACGAGGGTGAGCCGGAACCCCCGTGGATTCCAGCACGCAGAACCATCTGCGCATCCGTTCACGTCGAAACTGGCGTCCAGAGCCGGTCGATGGGCATGACGTGCAACCGATCCTCGTAGGTGTAGGAACGGGCGCCGGTCGTCAGCATGATTCCCCCGATGAACCTCTCCCCCAACAGGTCGCGAAGCTGGCCCAGACCACGGAACTCCTTCCCGGGAGCTCGTTCGCTGGCCTTGACCTCGAACGCGACGACTCCCCCGTCGTCGAACTCGATCACGAGATCGACCTCAGCCCCGTCACTCGTGCGCCAGTGCCCCAGCGTGGCGGGCTCCTCCAGCCAGGACGCCTGCTTGCGCAGCTCCCCGACGACGAAGGTCTCCAACAGGTGGCCGAAGTCGGTGAGAGACGTCGGGTCGATGCCGGTGAGCTTCTCCGGGGTGAGTCGGAGCAGTCGAGCGGCCAGCCCGGAGTCGACGACGTGGACCTTCGGCTTCGCGCTCACGCGTGAGCGAAGATTCTTACCCCACGCCGGGAGACGCACGACCAGGAAGAGATCCTCAAGGAGCCGAAGATGATTCTCGGCGGTGGGCCTGCTGACGCCCAGCTTCTCAGCAGCGGTTGTCACATTCAGCAGCTGACCGGTCTGCGCCGCGACATACCCCAAGAGGTTTGCCAATGCCTGACGCTCGCGAATCCTGCTCAGCTCGACAGCATCGCGTTCGACGGACGCTCGGACGAAGTCGTCGAACCAGCGGGCCCTGGCCGGACCCGATCGCCGCAGCGCGAGAGGCATTCCCCCGGAACACACGCGATCGACATACTCAGCTCGCGTCGTCGACGACGGGTCGGTGCTCACGACGGCATCGGCATCCGCCGAGAGCGCCTCGAGCAGGTTCTCTCGCACTCCACCGAGCTCTCCTTGAGAGAGTGGCCAGATGACCAGCGAGTGGAGGCGGCCAGTCAGTGCCTGCGCTGTCGCAGGTAGGGCATCCTGCCTGGTCGACCCCGTGATGATCGCCGTCCCCGGGAGATCCCCTTCACGATTCAGCCGCGCTTTGAGTGCATCGAGGATGTCCGGGACGCGCTGATACTCATCGATGCAGACCGGGGCCCCGGCACGGACCGAAGCCGCCAGATTCCCCTGGATCGCCTCGCGCACCTCGACGTCGTCGAGGTCGATCACCGAACCGCCAACCGATTCAGCAAAGCCGCGGAGCACTGTTGACTTGCCCACCGACCGCGGACCATGCAACGCCATCACCGGCTCGATCTGCACCTGCTCGGCCACGATCTCACTGACACGGCGGGGAACGAATCCATTCAGTTCCATCACCCCAACTTAGCAGACATGCGGACGTTAACTTTACGAATATGAGTCGTTCAACCTCACAAACGTGAACGACCGTCACTCGACGGGCTCCGGCGCACTGAGCGCAGACTCACACGTTGAATCTGATCTCGACCCCGTGGCTGGGTGAGGTCCGGGGAGTCCCGGCCGCGGCCTCGGCGGCGGTGTGCCCGTGCGCAGCGGGAGGTGGGTTCCCCTGGGACGGCGGTGCCGCCCTCAGTGCTTGGGCTGGGTGCCCGCGGCCTTCTGCTCGTACTTCCGAGCGGTGCCGTGCGGGTCCTTCTGGCTGGTGCCGGCGGTGGCGCGCAGGTTGGCGGCGCGGCGGACCTCTTCCTCGGCCTGCCGGGCCTGCTTCTGCGTGAGCTTGGTGGAGCGGACGGGGAGCTGGAGGGCGACCTCGGCGGGGAGGCCGGCGCGGAGTTCGCGGGCGCGCTCGAGCTCGCAGTCGAGCTCGGCGCCGAAGAGCAGGATGCCGTTCACGATGAACACCCACACGAGGAAGATGATGACGCCGGTCAGCGCACCGTACGTCGCGTTGAAGGCGCCGAACTGCGAGACGTAGAAGGTGAAGCCGAACGTCGCGAGGATCGAGACGACGATCGCGATGAGCGCGCCGATGCTGAGCCAGCGGAAGCGGGGCTGTTTGAGGTTGGGCGTCGCGTGGTAGAGGACGGCCACGCAGAGGACCACGATCCCGGCCAGCAGGAACCAGCGGGCAACGTTCCAGACGGCCAGCGTCACATCGCTCATCCCCAGCACCCCGCCGATCGCTGAGGCCAGCGGGCCGGACAGCACGAACACCAGCAGCGCGAGGGCGCCCAGGATCAGCATCCCCAGGGTCAGCAGGTACATGACGAGGTTGAAGACGATGGGACCTCGGCCCTCCTCGACGCCCACGACCCGGTTCATCGCGCGACCGAACGACTTCACGTAGCCGGACGAGGACCACAGGGCGACCGCGAGACCCACGAACAGGCCCAGCCCGGGCGATGGGGCGTCGAGGACGGAGTCGAGGAGCGGCCGGATGGTCGACCAGGTCTGGGACGGAACGATGCGCTCCAGCTCGTCCATGACGTCGTTGACGATCGTGCCGCTCTGCCCCGCGAGGCTGAGGATCGACACGAGGGAGACGAGGGCCGGTGCCAGCGACAGCAGCATGCGGAACGAGAGGCCGGCCGCCAGATCGATGCAGTGATCGCGGAAGAAGCCCGCATACGCGGTGCGGAGGACGAACTTCCACGATGCCGCGGGCAGCCTGCCTGACCGGTCGACGGTGCGGCCGTCGAGACCGGGCCGTTCGACGCGGGGCTCCGGATCATCGAGGACGTCGTAGTCCGTGACGGGGTGTCCCGTGCGCGGGGTGCCCGCGAGGCCGACCTCCGTGGGGTGGGACCGCTGGGTGATTTGCACGTCGGGGTCGGCGGAGGTGCGCGGGAAGGTGGCGGTGTCCGGCGTGGCGGCGTGACGGGCGGTGGGGTCGAGCGGAGTGCCGGGATCGCGAGGAGTGCCGTCCTGCGGAGGGTGTGTCATCGGAGTCTCCCGGGTCGTCGTGCGGGGTGTGCGTGTGCCGTCGTGGCGCGGCCGACCGCGTGTGCCACAGGGCGTGACCCGGATTGCGGCGGCATGCTCACAGTACGGTCCGGTGTCCCGTCTGTCCCGTCTGGGCGCGGATTCGTCGGCGTGTCGTGATAACCCTGCGCAGTTGTGCGGAGGGCGCCGATCCCGTGCCCACGTCCACGCCCTGAGGCCACATCGGATCCCCGTGCGCCCCCACCGGATCCCCGTGAGGCCCCATCGGATCCCGGTTAGGCTGGGGACCAGTCCTCCGCGTCGATTCGAGGTCCACCGTGCGCCCAGCTCCGCTGAACCCGACCACTCGATCCGCGTCGCTGCGGGCACTCGCGCGCTCCTCGGCGGCGACGCCGCTGGACGTCCTCGTCGTGGGCGGGGGAGTGACGGGTGCGGGCATCGCGCTGGACGCCGCCGCACGCGGACTCGGCACAGGACTCGTCGAGGCGGGCGACTGGGCACAGGGCACCTCGTCCCGCTCGTCGAAGCTGGTGCACGGCGGTCTGCGGTACCTCGAGATGCTCGACTTCCCCCTCGTCGCCGAGGCACTGCGCGAACGCGACCTCCTCCTCACCCGCCTGGCCCCGCACCTCGTGCACCCGGTGTCGTTCGTGCTGCCCTTCTCCAGTCCGTTGGCGGACCGCGCGTACGTGGGATCGGGGGTCACGCTCTACGACGTCATGTCCGCGCGGGTGGGGCAGCGGCGTGCGGTGCCCGTCCACCGCCACCTGGGGCCCGGACAGGTGAAGGACCGCTTCCCGGGTCTCCACGCACCCCACGGAGGGATCGAGTACTTCGACGCGCAGGTGGACGACGCCCGGTTGGTCCTCACACTGGTGCGGTCAGCGGTGGGCCTGGGGGCCTCGGCGGCGTCCCGGGTGCGGGTCACGGACTACCTCCGGGACGGCGCGGACCAGCCGGGCCACCCCGGCAACCAGCCCGGCCAGCCGGACCACCCGGACCAGGCTGGCCGCCCCGGCGCCCCCGGCGACTCCGGCGACCACCCCGGCCAGCCCGCCCCGGACTCATCCCGCATCTCCGGCGTGCGGGTGCGCGACGAGGAGACCGGCGAGTCGTTCGTGATCCACGCCCGCGCGACGATCCTGGCGACCGGGGTGTGGACCGGGCGGCAGCAGGAGGCGGCGGGCGCCCGCTCGGGCCTCGAGGTGCTCGCCTCGAAGGGCATCCACGTGACGGTGCCGCGGGACCGGATCGATGCGCCGGCGGGGGTCGGGGTCATCACGCGGACGGAGGCGTCCGTGCTCTTCATCATCCCGTGGGGCGACCTGTGGCTCATCGGGACGACGGACACGCCGTGGACGGAGGACGTGGACTCACCGCTCGTGACCTCGTCGGACATCGGCCGCGTCCTCGACCAGGCGAACGAGGTCCTCGCGACCACCCTCACCCGCAGCGACGTCGTGGGCGCGTATGCCGGGCTGCGGCCGCTGCTCCAACCGGTCGACGGTGCGGACGACAGCACGCAGGTGTCCCGCGAGCACGCGGTCATGGAACTGGCCCCCGGTCTCAGCGCGATCGCCGGCGGCAAGCTCACGACCTACCGCGTCATGGCGGCGGATGCGGTCGACTTCGCCGTGCGCGGGCGGTTCCCCAAGTCGCGCTCGAGGACGGAGGACCTGCCCCTGCTGGGCGCGGATGGTGCCGACCTCGCCGGCTCCCGCCGCTCCCTGCTGCTGGCCGACCGCACCCTGCGCGGCCACGGCTGGGACGAGGCACGCCTCGACCGACTGCTGGGCCGCTACGGCGGCCGGTTCGCGGACCTGCTCACCCTCGTCGAGGCGGACCCCGCGCTCGCCGCCCCGCTGGACGGCGCACCCCACTGCATCGCCGCCGAGGCCGTCTACGCCGCCCGTGCCGAGGGCGCCCTCCACCTCGAGGACGTCCTCCACCGCCGCCTGCGTCTCGAGTTCGAGACGCCGGACCGCGGGGTCGCCGCGGCCCCCGGCGTGGCTGAGCTGGTGGCGCCCGTCCTGGGCTGGTCGCCGGACCGGACCCAGGAGGAGGTCGCCGCCTTCGTCGCGACCGTCGACGCCCTGCTGGCCGCAGAGACCGCGACCACCGACGCCGAGGCCGTCGCCGCCTTCCGGGAGTCCGTCGCCTTTCGTTGAGGTCGGCTGGCGCACGAGCGTTGCGGACTGGCTCCCGTTGGTGCTCGAGACAGTGCACAGACGCCAATACTCTCGAATCTCGAAGGTTCGAGGAGTAAAATCCGGTCATGGAAGACACAACGGGAACCACAGTCAAAGATCAGGTGCTGGTGGGTGTCGACGGCTCGGAGAACTGCGCACGCGCGTTCGACATCGCACTGGCCGTGGCGAAGAGGCGCGGGTGGAGCATGCGCCTGGTGGGCGGGTATCTCATCCCGTCCCTGGGGTACGAGAGCGGCCCCGTCGTCGCGCAGAACTACGAGAAGGTGCTGGAGGACCATGCGCGTGTCCCGCTCGACGCGCTCGCGGAGGTGGCGGAGGCGGACGGGGTCGATGTCTCGACCTCCGCAGTCGCCGAGCACGCCGCCGACGCCCTGGTGCGCGAGACCGCGGATGCGGGACTGGTGGTCGTGGGCAAGCGGGGCCGGAATCGGTTCGCGGGCCGTTTCCTGGGCAGTGTGTCGGCGGCGCTCGCCGCGCACTCCCACTGCCCCACGCTCGTCATCCCGGAGAAGTGGGAGACACCGGACCCCACCAAGCTCCTCGCTCCCCGGCAGGAGCAGCCGGGCGGTGAGGACGCCGAGGCCGAACCCACCCAGTTGCTGACCGAGTCCACCCCGCCCAAGCCGCGCGG
>DYUK01000065.1 GCA_020743695.1 Brevibacterium senegalense
AGGCGCACCACCAGCAGATGCCGCGCGGCCACAAGGTCGAACTGGGCACTGTGGGCCCGCTCGAGCAGGTGCTGATGGGCCCCGGCCACACCGCCACCGGCGAACTCAACATCGCCGGTGCGCTGCGCCGCGCGATGGCGACCTCCGGCTACCTGGACCTCAAGGAGTTCCAGCGCGTCGACGTGGTCGTCTCACCGGAATCGGACCGGCGGAAGCGCTCCTGAGTGCTCCGTCTCGCCCTCACCCCCCGCTGGCTGGGATTCCTGGCGCTCGTGCTGGTGATCGCCTCGATCTTCGTGGGCCTGTCCATGTGGCAGGTCGACCGCGCCCAGCACAAGAACGACGCGATCGAAGCGCAGGACGTCGACCAGGTGAAACCCCTCAACGACATCCTTGACGCGCAGGTCACCATGCCGGGCATCCTCTCCGACCAGCGGGTCGGCCTCTCCGGCCGCTACCTGCCGGACATGCAGGTGCTCGTCACCGACCGCCTGCATGAGGGGGAGTCCGGCTTCTGGGTCGTCACGATGTTCGAGGTCGACGGCGCAGAGGTGGGCGAGGAGGCGCAGCTGGCCGGCGCGGACACGGCCGGTGCGGAGCCCATCGCGATCCCCGTCGTGCGGGGCTGGGTGCCGGACGCGGCCTCCGCGGCGGCGGACCCGGCACCCACGGGAGACGTGCAGCTCACGGCCCGGCTGGGCCCCGTCGAGGGCCCTCTGCCGGCGTCGGACCTGCCGGACGGCCAGGTGCGCAGCGTCTCCACCTCGCAACTGGTCAACTTCTTCGAGGTCTACTCGTACTCCGGGATCCTCTTCCCGGAGGACGGTGAGATGACCGGGGCGGGCGCCCAGATGGCGCACGTCGACCTGGAGAAGCAGGAGGACGGCGGATTCGACTGGCAGTCGGCCGTCTACGCCGTCGAATGGATCTTCTTCGCCGGCTTCGCGTTCTACATCTGGTTCACCCTGCTGCGCGACGCCTACGCGCGCCAGCAGGAGCTGGATTCGGACGCTCCCGTCGAATACGTCGTCGTCAAGCAGGCCGGGGAGACGGACCTGCACGCAGGAGGAGTGCGCACATGACTCAGAACCCGGACGCCGCCCCGTCGTTCGACCCGGACGAGGTCTGGACGGTCAAGCAGTTCACCTCCGCCCGGAACGCCCTGCGGTTCTACCGCGTGATGGCGCTCCTCACGGGCACGATGCTCATGATCCTGACCGTGGAGATGCTCTACAAGTACCTCTACGTGCCGCTGGTGCTGGGCGGATCGCCCAGTGAGGCGCTCAACTTCGGCGGCTTCGACCTGGCCGCGGCGATCGCGATCAGCCACGGCTGGTGCTACGTCGTCTACCTCATCGCCTGCTTCTGGCTCAACCAGGCGATGCGGTGGAAGCTGGGTCGCCTGCTCATCCTCGCGCTGGCCGGCGTCGTGCCCGTCATGTCGTTCATCCTCGAGCGCCGGATCCACCGCCAGGTGGAGGCCGAGCTCGAGGCGGCCGTCGTCGTCGCCCCCAAGGAGTGACCGCCCCGGACCCGTACGAGCGGCAGAGCGTCCGGAAGACGCTCACCCGCTTCGGCTGGTTGCGGACGGAGGTCCTCGCCGGCCTGGTCGTCGCCCTCGCCCTCATCCCGGAGGCGATCGCCTTCTCGATCATCGCGGGCGTCGATCCCCGCGTGGGACTCTTCGCCTCCTTCACGATGGCCGTCACGACGGCGATCCTGGGCGGGCGTCCCGCGATGATCTCCGCGGCGACCGGTGCGGTCGCCCTCGTCATCGCACCGCTGTCCGCTTCGCACGGAGTCGACCACCTCATCGCCGCCGTCATCCTGGCCGGCGTCTTCCAGGTGATCCTCGCTGTCGTGGGGGCGGCGCGCCTCATGCGCTTCATCCCCCGCCAGGTGATGGTGGGGTTCGTCAACGCGCTGGCGATCCTCGTGTTCCTGGCCCAGCTGCCGGAGCTCATCGGGGTGCCGTGGCTCGTCTACGTCGTGTGCGCGGCGGGTCTGCTCATCGTCTTCGTGCTGCCCCGCTTCACGACCGCGGTGCCCGCCCCGCTCGTCGCGATCCTGGTCCTCACCCCGCTCGTCGTCCTCCTGGGTTGGGACATCCCCACGGTGGGGGATCGGGGCGAGCTGCCGGAGTCCATCCCGTTCCTCTTCGTCCCGGATGTGCCGCTCACGTGGGAGACGTTCACGACGATCGCGCCCTTCTCCCTGGCGATGGCGGTCGTGGGACTGCTGGAGTCGCTGCTGACGGCGAAGCTGGTCGATGACATCACGGACACCCGGTCGAACAAGACGCGGGAGTCGTGGGCGCAGGGTGCCGCGAACATCACGTCCGGATTCCTGGGTGGGATGGGCGGCTGCGCCGTCGTGGGCCAGACCATGATGAACGTGCGGGCCTCCGGCGCCCGGACGCGGATCTCCACCTTCTGCGCGGGCGTCCTGCTGCTGGTCCTCGTCGTGCTCCTGGGCGACGTCGTCGCGGTCGTGCCCATGGCGGTGCTGGTCGCGATCATGGTGTTCGTGTCGTGGGCGACGTTCGACTGGCATTCGATCCGCCCGTCGACCCTCGCGCGCATGCCCCTGTCGGAGACGATCGTCATGCTCGTGACGGTCGTCGCGACCGTGTGGACGCACAACCTGGCGATCGGTGTGGGGCTGGGCGTGCTCGTCGCGATGGTCGCATTCGCTCGCCGCGTCGCGCACTTCGTGACCGTCACACGGGAGGTGGTCGAGGAGGTCGACGGTGACCAAGCCGGCGACGGCGACGATCGGGCCGACGGCGCTGACGGGGCCGTGGCTGGACCCGTCGCGCGCTACACCGTCGAAGGCGAGCTGTTCTTCGCCTCCTCGAACGACCTCTTCACCCAGTTCCACTACGCGGAGGACCCCGCCCGCGTCGTCATCGACATGCACCGCTCGCACGTGTGGGACGCCTCGACGGTGGCGGCGCTGGACTCCGTCACGGAGAAGTACGCCGCCCGCGGCACCGATGTCGAGGTCCGCGGCCTCAACGAGGCCAGCCGCAGGATGCGCGCACGACTCTCCGGCACGCTGGGCGGCTGACCGCTACGCTGGCCGAACATCCCCGCCGCCGGCACCGGAAGGCCCGCATGCCCACGATCGAGCTCGACCCCGCAGACCCCGCACCGCCGTATGAGCAGGTGCGCCGGGGCATCATCGCCCGCATCGCCGCCGGTTCGCTGCTGCCGGGCGACCGGCTGCCGGCGATCCGCGCTCTGGCCGGCGAGCTGGGACTGGCCGCCAACACGGTCGCCCGCGCCTACAAGGAGCTCGAGGCGGACGGTCTCCTCACGACCCGCCGCGGCGCCGGCACCCGCATCGCAGAGGGGATCGACCCTGCGGACCTGCCCACGGCCTCGGGCCTGGACCCCGCCGTCGCGACATTCGCGACCGAGGTCGTCGCCCGCGCCGTCGACGACGGCCTGCCGCTCGACCAGCTGGCCGCGGCCGTCCGCGACGAGGTCGCCCGCGTGAGCGACGAGGGCTGAGACCGGGCCCGCGCGTCCGGTCCCGGTCTCCCGTCACGGTCCGCCGCACCGGACCGTGGCGCCGGACCGTAAGATGGCGCCATGAGTGAGTCCCCCTCCGCCGGCGGTGTCCCGCACCCGCAGTCCCATCCCGTCCTCGTCGTCGACTTCGGCGCGCAGTACGCCCAGCTCATCGCGCGCCGCGTGCGCGAGGCGGGCGTCTACTCGGAAGTCGTACCGCACACCGCGAGCGCCCAGGAGATCGCGGCCCGCGAACCCCGCGCGATCGTCCTGTCCGGCGGGCCGTCGTCCGTGAACGAGGCCGGTGCCCCCGCGCTGCCGGAGGGCCTCCTGGACCTGGGCGCACCCGTGTTCGGCATCTGCTACGGCTTCCAGACGATCGCCCACGCGCTGGGCGGCACCGTCGCGCGGACCGGCCGGCGCGAGTACGGGTCCACCGCCGCGACGGTCGCGCAGCCCGGCCTGCTGCTGGACGGCGTCACCGGCGAGCAGATCGTGTGGATGTCGCACGGCGACTCCGTGACCGAGGCCCCGGCCGGCTTCACCGTGCTGGCCGCCACCGCGTCCACCCCCATCGCCGCGTTCGAGGACGCCCAGCGCCGCATCGCCGGCGTGCAGTGGCACCCGGAGGTGCTCCACTCCGTCAACGGCCAGCGGGTGCTGGAGAACTTCCTCTTCCGCGTCGCCGGTCTCACGGCGGACTGGACGAACGAGTCGATCATCGACGACCAGGTCGCCCGCATCCGCGCGCAGGTGGGGGACAAGAAGGTCATCTGCGGCCTGTCCGGCGGCGTCGACTCCGCGGTCGCCGCGGCACTGGTCCACCGCGCGGTGGGCGACCAGCTCACGTGCGTGTTCGTCGACCACGGCCTGCTGCGCGAGGGTGAGCGCGAACAGGTCGAGCAGGACTTCGTGGACGCGATCGGCGTGCGACTCGTGACGGTCGACGCGGTCGACACGTTCCTGCGGGAGCTGGACGGCGTGACGGACCCGGAGACGAAGCGGAAGATCATCGGCCGCGAGTTCATCCGCAGCTTTGAGCAGACCGCCGCCCAGCTGGTCGCGGAATCCCGCGAGGGCGCTGGCGAGGAGATCGAGTTCCTGGTCCAGGGCACCCTCTACCCGGACGTCGTCGAATCCGGCGGCGGCTCCGGCACCGCGAACATCAAGAGCCATCACAACGTGGGCGGCTTGCCCGACGACCTGCAGTTCCAGCTCGTCGAGCCGCTGCGCGAGCTCTTCAAGGACGAGGTCCGGGCGATCGGCCGCCAGCTGGGCCTGCCGGAGGTCATCGTCGCCCGCCAGCCCTTCCCCGGCCCCGGCCTGGGCATCCGCATCGTGGGTGCGGTGTCCGCGGAGCGACTGGCGATCCTGCGTCGCGCGGACGCGATCGCCCGCGAGGAGCTCACGAAGGCGGGCCTGGACGACGAGATCTGGCAGTGCCCCGTCGTGCTCCTGGCGGACGTCCGCTCCGTGGGCGTCCAGGGCGACGGGCGCACCTACGGGCACCCGATCGTGCTGCGTCCCGTCAGCAGCGAGGACGCGATGACGGCGGACTGGACCCGCGTCCCCTTCGACGTGCTCGCGACGATCTCCAACCGCATCACGAACGAGGTCGACGAGGTCAACCGCGTCGTCCTCGACGTCACCTCGAAGCCGCCGGGCACCATCGAGTGGGAGTGAGCCCGGGGGGCCCGACGCGGTCGAACCCACGACCCGCGGGGTGACGGTCCGGGACCCCGGACTCGCGTCCTGAACGGTGTTCACGTACTGTGTCGCACAGCACCTGAACACCGTTCAGTGATGTGTGCTCACCCACCCCCTGCCCGAGGAGCCCCATGTCCACTCCCGCCCACGCCGACGGCACCGCATCGGCGCCGCTGTCCGCGCACGCCTCGACCGCTGACGCATCCGTCGCGCGCTCATCCCTCCGCGCCCGCTGGGGCGCCCGGGACCTCGCGTTCGTCGCCGTCTTCACCGCCCTGGTCGCGGTCATGGCCGCGATGCCCGCGATCCCTGTGGGCGGCGCCGGCGTCCCGATCACTCTCCAGACTCTGGGCATCGCCCTGTGCGGCATGGTGCTGGGGCCGGCCCGCGGATTCCTCGCCTGCGCCCTCTACCTGGCGCTGGGCCTCATCGGACTGCCGATCTTCTCGAACTACAGCGGCGGCCTGGGCGTGCTGGCCGGACCCTCCGCGGGCTACCTCGTGGCGTTCCCGCTCTACGCCCTGTTCGTGGGGATGATCGCCGCGTGGCTGGTCAAGCGCTTCCGCGGCTGGAAGCTGTGGGCGCTGCTGGTGGTCGCGGGCGTCGTCACGAGCTTCCTCACCGTCCACCCCCTGGGCATCGCCGGCATGGCCGTGAACCTGGGCCTCACCGTCCCGCAGGCGGTCGTCGCGGACATGCCGTTCTGGCCCGGCGACATCCTCAAGAACGTGGCGGCCGCGGCCCTGGCCGTCGTCGTCCACCGCGCGTTCCCGGGAGTCCTCGTCCGCCGATGAGCACCCAGCCCACCCCCTCCCACGACTCGCCGCAGGACCCGCAGCACCATCCGCAGCGGGGCCCGCAGCCTCCGGCCGTCGTCCTCGAGTCCGCCTCCGTACACGTCGATGAGGCGGGGGAGACGCCCGGTGCCCTCGTCCGCCGCCCCATCCTCACGGACATCACGTGCACGCTGACGGAGCCCACTGTCAGCATCGTGGGCGCGAACGGCTCCGGGAAGTCGACGCTGCTGCAGCTCATCAACGGGCTCGTCCCCGCGGACTCCGGCCGCGTCCTGGTCGACGGTCTGGACGTCGCGGCTCGCGGCCGGGAGGTCCGCCGCCGCGTGGGCTTCGTCTTCACGGACCCGGCCGCGCAGCTCGTCATGCCCACCCCGCTCGAGGACGTCGAGCTGTCCCTCAAGCGCACTGTCCGCGACCGCCGGGAGCGCCGCGCCCGCGCCCTGGACGTCCTCGACGAGTTGGGCGTCGCGGACCTCGCCCAGCGCAGCGTGTACGAGCTCTCCGGCGGCCAGCGCCAGCTCGTCGCCCTCGCCGCGGTGCTGGCCGTCGACCCCGCGGTGCTGGTCCTCGACGAGCCCACGACGCTGCTGGACCTCGCCAACCGCGAGCGCCTGCGGACGGTGCTCGCGGACCTCGTCGCCCGCCGCGGCGTCCGAACGATCGTCTCGACCCACGACCTCGAGGTCGCGCAGGACTCCCAGCGCACCCTCCTCATCCACGACGGTCGCCTGCACGCGGACGGCGAACCCGCCGAGGTCGTCGCCGCCTACCGCTCCCTCGTCGCCCGCGACGCGGAGCGGGGGAGCGGGCGGGCGTGAGGGCCCGTCAGCGCTTCCTGGGCCGGCGGGTCCCGGGAGACTCGTGGCTGCACCGCACGCCCGCGTGGGTGAAGCTCGCAGCCGTCGCGGTCATGAGCCTCGTCGTGCTGCTGACCCGCGACGCCGTCGTGAACGCGGGACTCATCGGACTCCTCGTCGTCCTCGCGCTCACGGCGCGTCTGCCCGCGCGCGAACTGGCGGCCCCGGTGCTGCGGATCTGGCTGATCGTGGCGGGCGTCCTGCTCATCCACCTGTGGCTGACGGACTGGCTCACGGGGGTGCGGATCGCCTCGACGATCGTCGCCTGCGTCCTGGCGGCGGCGCTGCTCATGCTCACGACGACGATCGGCGAGCTCATCACGGTGTTCGAGACGCTGGCGTACCCGCTGCGCTGGGTGGGGCTGCCACCGGAGGCGACGGGACTGGCCGCCGGCCTCGTCATCCGCAGCCTGCCGGTGCTCGCGGACCTGGCCCGGGTCAGCGGGGACTCCGCCCGCGCGCGCGGCCTCGACACGTCCCTCACCGCCCGGACCGTCCCCCTCGTCCTGGGCGCGGTCAAGCACGCCCAGGACACGGGACGGGCCCTGGAGGCCCGCGGCCTGGGGTGAGTGGCCGCAGGGCTCCAGGGCCCGTCGTGGTGCCGGAGGGTCCGCACGCCCGGACTGCTGAGACTGTCGGGGCGCGCGGACGTGCGCGTCAGCCCTGGTGGGGGCGCGCCGTCGTGAACTCGGGCAGCGGCAGGCGCTGGTAGCGGCTCAGCTGCGTCACGTGCTTGGGCTCCAGCTCCGCCACGTTGCTCACCTGCAGGAGCTTCATGGTGCGCTCGACCTGGTCGGAGAGGATCTCGATCATCCGGTCGACGCCCTCGCGCCCGCCGGCCATGAGGCCGTACAGGTAGGCGCGACCCACCAGCGTGAAGTCCGCGCCCAGCGCCAGGGAGGCGACGATGTCCGCGCCGTTCCGGATGCCCGTGTCCAGGATGATCTCCATGTCCCGACCCACTTCCTGGGCGACGTGGGGCAGGAGGTGGAACGGCACGGGCGCGCGGTCCAGCTGACGCCCGCCGTGGTTCGACAGCACGACGCCGTCGACGCCCAGATCCGCCATCTTCTTCGCATCTTCGACGGTCTGCACGCCCTTGACGACGAACTTGCCGGGCCACAGCGCGCGGATCTCCGCGAGGTCGTCGTAGTCGATCGACGGGTCCATGGCCGCATTCAGCAGCTCGCCCACTGTGCCGCCGGTCTCCTTGAGCGAGGCGAACTCCAGGGGCGGGGTCGTGAGGAAGTCGATCCACCACCACGGGCGGGGGAGCGCATTCAGGACCACGGAGGGGCTCAGCTGCGGCGGGATCGAGAAGCCGTTGCGCGTGTCCCGCAGGCGGGCGCCTGCGACAGGGGTGTCGACCGTGAACATGAGGGTGTCGAAGCCCGCCTGGGCGGCGCGCTCGACGAGGCCGTAAGAGATCTCCTTCTGGCGCATGACGTAGAGCTGGAACCAGTTGCGACCGTGCGGATTCGCCTTCTTGACGTCCTCGATCGAGGTGGTGCCCAGCGTCGAGAGCGTGAAGGGGATGCCGGCGGCGCCCGCGGCGCCGGCGCCGGCGGTCTCGCCCTCCGTCTGCATGAGACGGGTGAAGCCGGTGGGGGCGATGCCGAACGGGAGCGCGCTGCTGCCGCCCAGGATCTGCGTCGTCGTGTCGACGCGGGACACATCCGTGAGGATCGAGGGGTGGAACTCGATGTCCTCGAAGGCCTCGACGGAGCGCTTCATCGAGAACTCGCCCTCGGCGGCGCCGTCCGTGTAGTCGAAGGCGGCGGCGGGGGTCCGGCGCTTCGCGATCTTCCGGAGGTCGTCGACCGTGAGCGCGGAGGAGAGCCTGCGGCGCTTGCCGTTCGGATCGAACTTCTTGAACTTCATGAGCTCAAGGATCTCTGCGGGATTGGGCATCTGCCGCTGGACCATGTGGTCTCCTTCAACGTCTCGAGGCTCGACTGAGCTGACCGCTCCCATCATAGGGAGTCGACGTCGACAGCGGAGACAGCCGGTCCCGACCCTCGCCGGTCCTCAGGCGCGGTCCTGCGCCCACCGGGCCGCGCCCGTGTACGACCGCCCGATCACCTGCGGTGCCGGTTGCGCGATCGCGGACGAGTAGTGCCCGATCAGCTGCGAGCACACGCTCTTCCACGACCGTCCCAGCACCGTCTGCCGTGCGGTGCGGCCGAACGCGCGGCGCTTCGCCGCGTCGCCGGCCAGGTCTGCGACGTGGGCGCGCATGCCCGCGAGGTCGCCGGGCCTGTAGAGCCAGCCGGTCCGCGAGGAGTCGACGAGGTCCAGCGGGCCGCCGCGGGCCGGTGCGACGACGGGGATCTCCGAGGCCATGGCCTCCTGGATCGTCTGGCAGAACGTCTCGAACTCGCCGGGGGAGGCCATGATGTCGAAGCTCGCGACCGCCTGCGCCAATGCATCGCCGCCCAGGAATCCAGTGAAGTGCGCGTGCGGCAGCACGCGGCGCAGGCGCTCCTTCTGCGGTCCCTCACCCACGATGACGAGACGGACGTTCGGGATGTCCGCCAGCACCCGCAGGTCTTCGACCTGCTTCTCCACGGCGAGCCGACCCACGAAGCCCACGACGACCTCGGGCCCGTGGCCGTCATCGCTGACGCCCACCTTGGCGCGGAACGCGGCCGACCGGTGGGTGGGATCGAAACGGGTCGAGTCGACGCCCCGCGCCCACAGCTTCACGTCCTTGACGCCCACGCCGGTCAGCTGGTCGATCGTGTAGGAGGAGGGGGCCAGGGTGAGGGAGGCGCGCTGGTGGATGTTGCGCACGTGGTTCCACAGCAGGTGCTCCAGCCCGCGCATGCCGTAGCGGGCGGCGTAGGCGGGGACCTCCGTCTGGTAGACCGCGACGGACGGCAGGCCCAGATCCTGCGCGGCCAGCACGCCGCGCCACCCCAGCACGAACGGGGAGGCCACGTGCACGACGTCCGGCTCGAAGTCGCGCAGCAGGCGACGGATCGGGGCGACGCCGCCGGGGGCCACGCGCACCTTCCGATAGCGGGGCATCGCGAAGCTGGGGACCCGAAGGATGCGGGTGCCCGCCACGTCGCGGGGGCGGTCGCGGCGAGAGCCGGGGGCGATGACGATCGCCTCGTCCCCGCGCTCCGCCAGGTGGTCCAGCACCCGCAGCAGGCTGTGGGTGACACCGTTCATCTGAGGGAGGAATGACTCCGCGATCACTGCGACTCTCACATGATCCATCACACCCCTCGAAGGTGACGCACATGCGACCCTGCGGGTGACAGGTCGGGGAACTCGCGACGAACCGAAGGTGGTACTGCACACGATTCGCATCAACGCGACGAACGGACGCTGAACCGCTGATGAACGTGTGTATCCTGCCGGGAGGGCCGTGGCGGACGGTCCGCATGCGGAGCCGACGCGAAAGGGTGCAGCCGACATGATGTGGGGCGTGCTCGTCGCCGTGGTCGTGGTCATCCTCATCGGCTGCACGGTGCCGTTCGCCGTGATCCGCTTCAATCAGCTCTCGTTGGGCCGTTCGCTGTGCGAGGAGGCCCGCCGCCAGTTCGACGCCGCCCGCTCCACCCGCAGGGGCGTCATGTCCGTCTTCCTCAGCGAGGTCGCCCGCACGCTGGGGACGTCGCACCCGGCGGTCACCGCGCTCGAGGCCGCCGTCGCCACCGCGTCGCAGGCCGGCGGTCGCGTGGAGGCCGGTGCCGCAGAGCACGCGGTCACGGACGCGACCCGTGCCGTCGCCGGTGTGCTGCACGGTGTGGACGGGTCCGGGGCGCCGGAGGCCGCAGGCGGGGCGACCGCGGACGTGACGGCCGCAGACGGGTCGGCGGCGCCGGACGGTCTCCGCGGTCCCGCCGGCCGGGGCGGCTCGTGGGCCGCGGACCTCTACGCCCAGCTCGAGGGCCACGAGACCCACATCAGTGCGGCGGTCCGCCACCACAATGCGAGCGTCCGCTCCTACCTGCGTCGTCGCCGAGGCCTCCTGTCCCTGCCGCTGCGAGGCGCCTTCCGGCCCCTGCCGCTCATCGGCTACGAGCCCTCGACCGTGGTCCCGTCCCCGGTCGAGGGTGCGCTCTCCCCGGACGCCGAGGAGTACCGGCCCGGTCGCGTCGCGGAGGACCTGTGACGGACGCGGCCGGACGCACGGATCCAGGCGTGCCTCACGACGGTGCGGACTCAGTCGTGCCCCACGACGGTGCGGCACCCAGCGACGAGCGGGTGGTGCACGAGGCCGTCGAACCCGCCGCCGATTCCACCGCGCCGTCCACCGTCCGCTTCCGCATCGATCTGGGCTACGACGGGACGGACTTCCACGGCTGGGCGGTTCAGCCCGCGCTGCGGACCGTGCAGGGGGTCGTGGAGGAGGGCCTCGCACTCATCTGCGGAGCGCCCGTGCGCACGGTCGTCGCCGGTCGGACGGATGCGGGAGTGCATGCACGCCGGCAGGTCGTCCACTGCGATCTGCCGGCGGACCTGCTGCCGCGCCTGGCCGGTCGGGGTGCGCGCACGCGCGAACCCGCGGACGGACTGGTCAGCCGTCTGCGCGGAGTGCTGGGGCACCGCGATGCCCCCGACATCGTCATCCACGCTGTACAGCAGGTGCCGCAGGCCTTCGATGCGCGATTCGCCGCCGTGTGGCGGCGCTACTCGTACCGCATCGCGGATGAGCGGTCGCTGCGCGATCCGCTGTCCGTGCGGCAGACCGCGTCCATGCGGGGCGCGCTCGACGTCGACGCGATGCAGCGGGCCGCGCAGGAGGTCGTGGGGCTCCACGACTTCCTGCCGTTCTGCAAACCCCGCCCGGAGTCCACGACGATCCGCACGCTGCTGGATCTGCAAGTGGAGCGCGAAGGCGACGGCGTCATCCGGTTCGACCTGCGCGCGGACGCCTTCTGTCACCACATGGTCCGTGCGCTGGTGGGGGGACTGGTCCGCGTGGGGTCGGGCGCCTGGTCCGTGACGGAACCGGCGGTGCTGCTGGCCCGGGCCGGACAGGGCGCGATCCGCGAGGAGCTGCCGCCGCTGCACCTCATGCCCGCTCACGGCCTCGTGCTCGAAGAGGTGGGCTACCCGGAGGGGGAGCGCGCCTGGGCGCAGCAGGCGGCGACCGCGCGGAACCGCCGCCGCGTCGAGGAACTGGGCGGCTCCGCCCGTCCCACGATCTGAGAAGTCCAGCTCCGCAGCGAATTCATGCTGCGTTCATGCCGTAGCGTCTTTGTCGTCTGGTCGATTCTCAAGAATCTCAGATGCAACGCACACTTTCTGCAGTGAGGACAACCATGAAGAAGACCGTTCTGCGCGGCGCACTGGCCGGCGTGGCGGCCACCGGGATGGTGCTGCCGCTGGCCGCGCTGCCCGCCTTCGGCGAGGCACCGGCGGGCACGCAGGTGCAGCTGCTCAATATCACCGACTTCCACGGGCGCATCTCCGAGACCGCCCACCAGGTCGCCTCGGTCGTCGAGGAGGAGCGTGCCGGTTTCGACGGCGAGACCGCGTTCCTCTCCACCGGCGACGACATCGGCGCCTCCACCTACGTGTCGTCCTCCCAGCAGGACACGCCCACTCTCGACGTCCTCAACGCGATGGGACTCGACGTCGCGGCGACCGGCAACCACGAGTTCGACCGGGGCTACGAGGACCTGCGCGATCGTGTCGGCAGTGAGGCGGACTTCCCCCACGTGGCGGCGAACGTCTACAAGAAGGGCACGACGGAGGTCGCGGACGGCGTCGAGCCGTACTCGATCGTCGAGCAGGGCGACGTGCGCATCGCGGTCATCGGCGCCGTCACCCAGGACACCGCCTCGCTCGTGAGCCCGGACGGCATCGCGGACATCGAGTTCGGCGATCCCGTCTCCGCGATCAACGACGCGGCCGAGGCGATCGAGGCGCTGCCGGAGGCGGAGAAGCCGGACATGACCGTGCTCTCCGCACACCTGGGCCCGGCCACGACCTCTGACCTGGACTCCGCGCTCCAGTCCAACCAGGAGTTCAACTCCGTCGTGACCGGCGCGCACGCATCCATCGATGCGATGTTCTTCGGCCACTCGCACCTGCAGGCCAACTTCGAGGCTCCGGTCCCCGGCGAGGACGGCCGCACCCGCCCGGTCATCCAGTCCGGCAACTACGGCGACACGGTCGGCCAGGTGACGTTCACCAGCGAGGGCGAGGGCGACTGGACGGTCGACTCGCAGGAGCTCATCAGCACCGACGACAAGTCCTTCGACTCACCGGTCGTGGCGGAGGTCGACGGGATCGTCGCGGACGCGGAGGCCGTCGCCAACGAGATCGGCTCCGAGGTCGTCGGCACCATCGACGAGGACATCACCCGTGCGTTCAATGAGGAGGGCGCGGAGGACCGAGGTGCCGAGTCGACGCTGGGCAACCTCGTCGCGGACGCTCTCCAGGAGGGCGTGGGCATGTCGCAGCTGGAGGAGGCTGACTTCGGCATCACCAACCCCGGCGGCCTGCGCACCGACCTCAAGGTCGACGACATCTTCGCGGACGAGGCGCCCGGCGAGGTGACGGTCGCGGAGCTCAATGCGGTCCTGCCCTTCGCGAACGACCACGGTGTCGTCACGATGACCGGCGCGGACGTCATCGGCCTGTTCGAGGAGCAGTGGCAGCCGGAGGGCGCCTCCCGCGCATTCTTGCACCTGGGCATCTCCGATGAGCTGGACGTCGTCTACGACTCGGAGGCGGCCCGCGGCGAGCGCGTCGTGTCCGTGACGATCGACGGCGAGGAGATCGATCCTGCCGCGGAGTACCGTGTCGCGACGCTCAGCTTCCTGGCCGCCGGCGGCGACAACTTCGCGTCCTTCGCCAACGGCGAGTTCGAGCAGTCCGGCATCACGGACTTCGAGATCTGGGAGGAGTACTTCGCGTCCCGCGATTCGGTCGCCCCGGACAAGAAGGAGCGCCAGGCGGATCTGGCCCTCGACGTCCTGCGCACCGGCGACCTGACCGCTCAGCTGGGCTACGAGGGCGGTGACTCGGTCGAGGTCGGCCAGGGCTCGTCCGCGGACCTCACGTTCACCGCGGAGGCGACGCGTCAGATCGACGGTCCCATCGAGTTCGGCCTGGAGCTGCCCGAGGGCTTCACCGCTGAGGTCGGCGACGTGGAGGACGCCTTCGCGGCGACCGCGGCGACGACCGAGACGGCGGTCCTCGAGTCCATCGCGGAAGGTTCCACCGAGGCGCCCTTCACGATCACCGCGGGTGACGATGTGGAGCCGGGCGAGTACACCGTGACGGCGACTCTCGTGGCCGGTTCCGACGCCCAGTGGTGGGACGACAACCCGATGCCGCTCGAGAACTCGCTCGAGCTGGACGTCACCGTGACCGCCGGTCAGGACGATGACGGCAACGGCGACGATGACGGCAACGGCGACGACGACGGTCGTGACGATGACGGCAGCGGCGATGACGACGGTGGCAACGGGGGCGATGATGACGGCCGCGGTGGCGACGACGACGGTCGTGACGACGGCAACGCGGACGATGGCGACAACGGCGGCGACCTGCCGCGCACGGGTGCGGAGATGGGCGGCATCCTGGGCCTCGCAGCGGCACTCGTCGCAGCGGGCGGAGCGGCGCTGGCCGCGACGCGCCGCCGTGGCAAGGGCCTCTGAGGTCCCGGCGACGCGCTCGGGGAACAGAGTGTGAGCACTGACGCCTGAGCGGAAGAGGGGCTCGGACGGATCACGGATCCGTCCGAGCCCCTCGCGTTGTCACCGGGCGGTGTCCGCCCCGCAGTCCGCGGGCCGGGTGCGCGCTCGTTCGCCTACGAGGTGTGCGAGCGCGGGCACCAGGAAGAGGATGCCCACGGCTGGGACGACGATGCCGGAGTCGTTGATGATCGTCCCCACGGCCAGGAGCACGGTCAGCGAGATGATCGCGGTCCGCAGCAGCGGCATGTCCGCGTACCAGTCCGCCAGCAGGGGGATGCGGAAGCGGGCGGGCGAGATCGCCGCCCAGAGGACCAGCGCGACCGCGAACGGCAGCAGCAGGGTCATCCAGCTCTGGGTGAGGATGTCGATGTTCATTCCGATCTTCCGCAGCAGGACCGCGCCGGCCTCTCCGCTGAGGAGCGAGTCGAAGAAGTTGCCGAAGTGGGTGCGCTGGTCCGCCGGCCGCAGCCAGTCGAGGAAGAGCACCAGGAGCATGAGGGCCGCCGCACCGCCGCCGAACAGCAACAGCCGCTGCCACGACAGTCGTATGCCACTGGCGGCCAGCGCGAACACCGCGGTGCCCAGGACGAGGGTCGGCACGGATCCGAACTTCGTCCCCAGTCCGGGCGTGGCCAGCAGCACGCAGGACGCGATGACCGCCACGACCGTCAGGGTCGTGATCGCCCACGGACGGCGCATCCAGGACGCGATGATCCCCAGCCCCACGAGCAGCGCCGTGCAGTAGAGCGCCAGTGCGGAATTGCCGATCCCGTAGAACCGGGACGCGATGAGCAGCGGCTCGCCCAGCAGTGTCGACATCTGCAGCGACGACCCGGTCACCACGTCGATCGCCAAGACCGCGACGGTCGTGACGGCGATGAATCCCAGCGCTCCGGCCGGCAGTCTGCGCCACGGCCCGCGCAGCGCCAGAGCGGTGAGCAGGAGCGCCCAGGCGGCGACTCCGCCCAGCATCGCGACGTCCGCGGACGGCGACCTCTCCCACTGCAGCACGTTCACGAGGAAGGTGGAGACGGGGATGGCGGCGGCGAACAGTCCGCCGATTGTCATCGCGGTCGCGATCCGTCGGATCCCGCGCCGGCGCGCGACGATCGTGCAGACGACCAGCAGTCCGATGAGGAGGATGCCCCAGACAGCGTAGAACCACGCGGAGACGGACTCCTGCGTCTGCACCGCGGTCTGCCGATCGAGCATCAGCTGCACCTTGCCCGCGGCGTCCGTGGGTCCGCTCTCGAAGCGCAGGGGCGAACCGGCGAAGCCGCCGGCACCCGTGACCCCCGCGGTCGTCAGCAGGGTGGGGGCGAGGTCCGTGACCTGCAGCAGTCCGGGTTGGCGGGTCGAGGAGGACGTGAGCAGCTGTGCGGATCCCTCGCCTCCTGCGGCACCTTGCGCGCTGGTCCCACTCACGCGTCCGCGGACGGCGGCGAACTGCATGCTGGAGTCGTCCGTCCGGGCGTCCGCGATCGATGCGGCGACGACGGTGGGGGACTCCTCCTCCGCGGGCTGCTCGTCGAGGGCGGTGAGGATCTGGCCCACGGCCTCGTCGATGTCTGCGACGGACCGCCCGGGCGCGTAGACGCTGCCCAGGTCGACCAGCACGATGTCCGCGGCGCTCGAGACCGCCGCCACCTGCTCGCCCAGCTCGCCGCCGGTCGCCAACGGCAGCCAGTCGTCGGCGCGGCCCTCGGGCGTCGCCGCTCCGATGGCGGCGCCGGGGCCGATCCCGGTGACCCGGGCGCCCGCCTGGTCCGCGGTCTCACGCAGCGCCCCGACTGCGGGCGTGTAGTTGTCCTCGCCGGCCTGGCTCAGGTACACGTCCCAGTCCGGCACCCAGCCGCCCACGGGCTCGTGGAGGACCCTGCACGTGGGCCGCGGCTCGTCCGCCGCGCGCCGGCCGGAACTCAGCGCCAACCAGCCGTCGGCCGCACAGCTGGTGGACCGGACCGATCGAGGTGTCAGTGACCCGACCGCACCGGAGTCGACCAGCCGCCACAGGTGGGGCGTGCGGTCCGGATTGATGTCCTCGAAGGTGAGGCCCGCGAAGCCCAGGAAGACGACGGGCTGCGCCGCCGCCTCGTCCTGGAGCGGTGCGGGGGAGGAGGGGCTGGGCTGCGCGGTGCCGGCCGCGGCGGGTCCGGCGATCCCGGCGACGGACGACACGAGCATGAGGGCGGCCAGGAGCGCGGTGCACAGCCGGGTGAAGGCGCGGGTCATGAGCGGGCGACCTCGTCGGATTCCGGGGTGGCCTCGCGATCGTCCGGGGGCACGTCCGCGCACAGGGCCAGCAGCATCGGCACGAGCATCATCGCGCCACTGGCCGGCACCGCGATGCCCGAGTCCGTGATGACGAGGCCCACGCCCAGCGCGATGACGGCGGAGAGGAAGCCCGCGTGCACGGTGGGGTGCGCCAGCGCCTGCGGCAGGGTGCCGGCCCACGGGCGGACCAGTCGGGCGGTCGCGGCGTACCGCCGCAGGTAGGCCAGACTGAAGAGGATCGTGAAGGCGGACAGCGGGACGACGATCGCCAGCGCCGGATTGATGACCATGATCCGCAGGTTCGCCTCGAGCTTGCGGGCGATCACGTCGATGAGCTGTCCGTCCAGCGCCTGTGCGAAGAAGTTGCCGAAGTGCGATCGCTGCGCCGGCGGCCGCAGGTAGTCCAGCCCGGACACACCCACGATGACGGCCAGCGCGCACCCGCCGATGAGGACGAGTCGCACGAGGCTCACGCGGATCCGGAAGAGCGCCAGCAGGAGGACGGTGAAGCCCACGAGCGCGGCGACCGTCCCGCCGAACTTCGCGCCCCAGGCGGGGTTGCCCAGCACGAACACGGACCCGAGGCCGAAGAGGCCCACGAGGACGCGTGCACTCACAGCGCGGCCGGCGTCCTGCAGACGGGCCGCGACGATACCCAGTCCCAGCAGGGCGGCCACGAGGAACAGGGCAGCACCCTGGTTGCCCAGGCCGTAGAAGCGGCCGGCGACGATCGGGTTGTACCCCATGAGCGCGTTGAACTGCAGGCGGGATCCGATGGCGACGTCGACGACCAGGACGATCGCTGTCACGAGGGACACGGCGGCCACGCGTCCGGGCCATGTCCGGCGCCACGGTCCCACGAGGCTGATACCCAGGAGCATGGCCGTGCCTGCGATGACGGCTCCCAACAGACCCCATTCGGGATTCGGCATCCGGCCCCACGGCAGCAGTCCGGCCAGGAAGCCGCCCATGGGGATGAGTCCGATCGTGAAGGCGACCCACGCACCGACGCGCCGCAGTCGGGTCGCCGCGCGCGGCGACCGCGACCGCAGCGTGCGGACGACGGGCACCAGCAGGATGATCGCGAGGACGATCGTGAGCACGTAGTGGACGACGTCCAGGAAGACGCTGAAGGTCTGCGCGTGCGTGTGCACGGTGCCGGCCTTGCGGGAGTCCGCGACCAGCCGGTCCATGCGCTCCTGTGCGGCCTCCTCCGCATCCGCGGCGTCCTCCGGGTCCGCGGGATCGACCTCGAACGCGGCAGGCGAGGTGCCCTCCGTCTGCAGCCCCACCGCGCCCAGCGCGGCCGGCAGCACGTCCGTCAGCTGCACGAGGCCGGGCTGTCGGGTCGACGAGCCCCGCAGGTCGCCGGGCTCATAGGACGGACCCACCGCGATGAGCGCGCGCAGGCGCGAGGGGTAATCCGCATCGCCCACGCCCGCGATGATGACGTCGCTGGACTGCGGGACCTGCTCGAGGATGCGGCCCACCCGGTCGTCCAGGGCTGCGATCTGGCCGGTCCGGGTGCGACCCAGCGCCTCGTCGTTCCACGCGTGCCACGCGTTGGGCTCCCACGTCTGGTCCGCCGCGGTGCCCGCGTCGATGAGGGTGAGGTCGCACGTGCCGATCGTCGCGCTGTGCGCATCGTCGCCCGCATCCGTCAGCGCGGTCGCCGGTGCCCAGTTCGCGATGCGCCCCTCCGCATCCGCGGCCGCGTAGGCCGCGCCGCGGCCGTAGGCGGCGGTGCACCACTCGCCGCCGGTGCCCGCATCGGCCGCGGAGTCCTGTCCCTTTTCCGCCTCGTTCGACTCCGTGTCCTCGCCCGTCTCGCCCGACGGGGCCGGTCGGGTGAAGGCGCCGGGCACCGCGCTGTAGCCCGCGCCCTCGTTCACGAGGCCCACGCGCTCGAAGTCCGGCAGCACGGCCGGACCGGATTCCAACGGGGTGCCCGCGGTGCCGGGCGCGTCCGCGGAGCCGACCACGGCCTCGGCGTCGTCCGCGTCGTCCACGGCCGCAGCCGGGACCGGATCGACCATGCGGGGACACGAGGTGTCCGCCAGGAGCGGACTGAACCAGTCCGGGGTGAGGTCGACGCTGTGCATGCGAGCGCCGGCGCCCAGGCTCAGCCAGCCTGCGGCCGCGCACGTGGCGGGTGTGAGGGTCCGCACGCTCATGTTCGCGGCCGCGCCCCGGGTGAACGCGTTCCACAGGTGGGGCGTGCGGTCGGGGGACAGGTCGGACAGGGTGAGACCCGCGGCGCCGATGACGACGACGCCGTCCGCCGGCGAGTCCCGGGGGTCCACGGCCTGGGCGGCCTGCCGCTGTTCGGCCTGCTGAGAGGCCTGCTGCGCCGTCTGCCCGGCGGTGGCCGTCAGCGGGGTCGCCCGGGCTGCCGCACCGGGGACCAGGAGTCCCAGGGTGCAGGCGATCGCGGCGAGGAGGCGCAGGGCGAGCATCATGCCAGCCTACCGGCGGAGTGTGGGGGAGCGCTGAACCGTGTTTGCGGCGAACGCGCGCCATGCGGTAGATTTGAACGTCGTTGCGTACGTCAGCACACGTTCCTCGCTCAGACCTCTAGTCGCGTTGCAGGTTTCAGGTGGGTTCCCGTGTCGGAAGCGTAGCGCGCACAGGACAGACCCGTCCGCGAACCTGGACTCACGACCCGGGGGCTGCGGGTGTGCACGGGTCCACCGATCACTGACGAATGTAAGAAGGCAGCATTGCGTACGTACACCCCGAAGCCCGGCGACGTCCAGCGCCAGTGGCACGTCATCGACGCCACTGATGTCGTTCTGGGCCGCCTCGCGTCGCAGACGGCTCGTCTGCTCCGCGGCAAGCACAAGACGACTTTCGCTCCCCACGTCGACACCGGTGACTTCGTCATCATCGTCAACGCGGACAAGGTCGCGCTGACCGGCGCCAAGCTGGAGCAGAAGCGCGCCTACCGTCACTCGAACCACCCGGGTGGCCTCAAGAGCGTCAACTACGCGGAACTCCTCGCCACGCGCCCCGAGCGCGCGGTGGAGAAGGCCATCGCGGGCATGATCCCCAAGAACCGCCTCGGTCGGGCGCAGATGCGCAAGCTCAAGGTCTACGCAGGCTCCGAGCACCCGCACTCCGCCCAGAACCCCCAGCCGTACGAGATCACCCAGGTCGCGCAGTAAGCGCGCGGGTCGAACAGCTTTCACCGAGGAGAATCGTGACAGAGAACACCGTGGACGAGGTCGAACTGACCGAGTACAGCACCGAGACCCCGGCTGATGCAGGCCTGGGCGAGGCCGTGGCCGGTGGCCGCGGCCAGTCGATCACCGCACCCGGAGCCGCCGTGGGCCGCCGCAAGCAGGCCATCGCGCGCGTCCGCCTGGTGCCGGGCTCCGGCGAGTGGACCATCAACGGCCGCGACCTGGAGACCTACTTCCCCAACAAGCTGCACCAGCAGAGCGTGAACGAGCCGTTCCGCCTGCTCGATCTGGAGGGTCGCTTCGATGTGATCATCCGCATCAAGGGCGGCGGACCGTCCGGCCAGGCCGGCGCTGTGCGCCTGGGCATCGCCCGCGCGCTCAACGAGATCGACCGCGACAACAACCGCGCGGAGCTCAAGAAGGCCGGCTACCTGACCCGTGACGCTCGCGTCCCGGAGCGGAAGAAGGCTGGACTGAAGAAGGCGCGCAAGGCGCCGCAGTTCTCCAAGCGCTGATCATCCCACCTGCGGGTTCGCAGGTGCTGGAGATCCCCGGAGGGCCCTCGACCCATGCGGTCGGGGGCCCTCCGGCCGTGTGCGGCACGTGCTGGAGTGTTACCGGACGGGCCCGGTTCCGGCCCTGTCCACTATCCTGAGCTGACCGGAGCCCCGCCCACGGCAGGGTGACCCTCCCGCGGCGCGGACCGGCCGCAACCGCCGGTGCGTGCCGCGTCGCGCGTCCTGCACCGCGGACGCGGGGCATCGCCCGCACCCCTGCAACCCACCGTGGACCACGGTCCACGACATCCCGGAAGGATCCCTCACACATGTCACGACTCTTCGGCACCGACGGCGTCAGAGGACTGGCGAACCGCGACGTCACCGCGCGGCTGGCCCTGCAGCTGGCCGTCGCCGGCAGCCGGGTGCTGGCGCGCCCGGAGGACGCCGCCGCGGGGAAGCGCCCGGTTGCGATCGTGGGACGCGACACGCGGGTGAGCGGCGAGTTCTTGGCGGCGTCGATGGCCGCGGGCATCGCCTCGACCGGTGTCGACGTCGACGACGTGGGCGTCCTGCCCACCCCGGGGATCGCGTACGCGGTGAAGGCGACGGGCGCGGCGTTCGGCGTCGTCATCTCCGCCTCGCACAATCCGATGCCGGACAACGGCATCAAGTTCTTCGGTCCGGGCGGCACGAAGCTCACGGATGCGCAGGAGGATGAGATCCTCGCGCTGCTGGACGAGGAGTGGGAGCGTCCCACGGGTGCGGACGTGGGCCGGATCAGCCGGTACCCCGCCGCAGCGGATGAGTTCACGGAGCACCTGGTGCGCGGACTGGGCGAGCCCGGCGCGGCTCGTCCCCTCTCCGGGCTGACGGTCGTCGTCGACTGCGCGCACGGAGCGGCCTCGGTCGTGGGCCCCGCAGCACTGCGGCAGGCCGGTGCAGAGGTCGTCGTCATCGCTGCGGAGCCGGACGGCTACAACATCAACGACGGGGTGGGCTCCACCCACATCGACAACCTGCGCGAGGCCGTCGTCCAGCACCAGGCGGATCTGGGCGTGGCCTTCGACGGCGACGCGGACCGCTGCCTGGCCGTGGACTCCCTGGGCCGTGAGGTCGACGGCGACCAGGTCATGGGCGTCCTGGCGCTGGGCATGAAGGAGGCGGGGACGCTGGCGGACGACACCCTCGTCGTCACCGTCATGTCGAACCTGGGACTGCGCCTGGCGATGGAGAAGCAGGGCATCCGCATCGAGGAGACCGCGGTGGGCGACCGCTACGTCCTGGAGCGCATGCTCGAGGGGTCGTACTCGCTGGGTGGCGAGCAGTCCGGCCACGTCCTCCTCCTGGAGCACGGGACGACGGGCGACGGGGTCCAGACGGCGCTGCACCTCATGCACCGGATGGCGCGGACCGGCCGGACCCTGGCGGACCTCGCCGCGGAGGTGCCCAAGCTGCCGCAGGTGCTCATCAACGTGAAGGGCGTCGACAAGGCGCGCGTGGGCAGCGACGAGGGTCTCCAGCAGGACATCGCCGCTGTCGAGGCGGAGCTGGGCGAGACGGGCCGGGTCCTGCTGCGGGCCTCCGGCACCGAGCCGGTCATCCGCGTCATGGTCGAGGCGGCCACAGAGGAAGAGGCGCAGGCGCAGGCCCAGCGTCTGGCCGACTCCGTGCAGGGGCGCCTGGCACTCTGAGCGCGCCGTCAGCGCAGCGCCCCGACACCCGCACGCGGGGTCGGGGCGCTGATGTGTGAGTACACGCCTGAGATCGGCACAGATCGGGGCGTACAGTCGCACATCAGCGACGGCGAGGGCCAGGGCATGTGGTGCCCTGCCGTGTCAGTCGTCGTGCCGGAACTGCGTGCGGTGGAACTGCGCGTACCGGCCGTCGCGGGCCAGCAGGCTCGCGTGATCCCCGCGTTCTACGATCCGGCCGCGCTCCACGACCAGGATCTCGTCCGCCGCCTCGATCGTGGACAGACGGTGGGCGATGACGAGTGCGGTGCGGCCCTCCATCGCCTCGTCCAGTGCCTGCTGGATCGCCGCCTCGTTCGTCGAGTCCAGAGCGCTCGTCGCCTCGTCGAGGATGACGATGGGCGGAGCCGCCAGCAGGAGCCGGGCGATCGTGAGGCGCTGGCGCTCACCGCCGGACAGCCGGTAGCCGCGCTCGCCGATGACCGTGTCCAGCCCTTCCGGCAGTCGGTCGAGCACATCGGACAGGCGCGCCCGGCGGATCGCCTCGTGCAGCTCGTCGTCCGTGGCATCCGGCTTCGCGATGAGGAGGTTGTCGCGGATCGAGTCGTGGAACAGGTGGCCGTCCTGCGTCACCATGCCCACCGCCCGCTGCAGATCCGGGAACGACAGGTCGCGCACGTCGACGCCGCCCAGCTCCACGGCGCCCTGGGTCACGTCGTAGAGGCGCGGCACCAGGGAGGCGATCGTCGACTTGCCGGCACCGGACGACCCCACGAGGGCGACGGTCCGGCCGGCCGGGACCTCGAGGTCGATGTCGTGGAGGACCTCGCCGCCCTCCCGGGCGTCCAGGGTGGTGACCTCCTCGAGGGAGGCGAGTGAGACCTCGGACGCGGTGGGGTACGTGAAGGAGACGTCGTGCAGGCGCACGGACAGCGGACCGTCCGGCAGTGGGACCGGCGAGTCGGACTCGCGGATCGCGGGCTTGAGGTCGAGGACCTCGAAGACGCGCATGAAGCTCACGACCGCGCTCATGACGTCCATGCGGGCGTTCGCCAGCATGGTGAGCGGCCCGTAGAGGCGCGTGAGCAGCATTGCGAGGGTGACGACCTGACCGGCGTCCAGGGTGCCCACGACCGCCTGCCAGCCGCCCAGGCCGTAGACGAGTGCCAGGGCCAGCGCGCTCACGAGAGTGAGCGCGGTGACGAAGGTGGCCTGGAGCATGGCGACACGCACGCCGATGTCGCGGACGCGGCCGGCGCGCACGGAGAACTCCTCCGACTCGTGCGCGGGGTTCCCGAACAGGCGGATGAGGGTCGCGCCGCCGGCGGAGAACCGCTCCGTCATCCGCGTCGACATCGCCGCGTTGTGGTCCGCCGCCTCGAACTGGAGGGCTGCGAGCTTCCCGCCCAGCAGCCGGGCGGGGATGAGGAAGATCGGCAGCAGCAGGATCGACAGGAGCGTGACCTGCCACGAGATCGTCACCATGACGCCCACGGTCAGTGCGAGCGACACCGCGTTCGCCACGACGCCGGAGAGGGTGTTCGAGAAGGCGCGCTGCGCCCCGATCACGTCCGTGTTGAGACGGGACACCAGCGCGCCGGTGCGTGTGCGGTTGAAGAATGCGATGGGCATCGTCTGGACGTGGTCGTACACGGCGGTGCGCAGGTCGAAGATGAGGCCCTCACCCACGCGGGAGGACAGCCAGCGGCTGGCGATCGAGATGACGGCCTCGGCGATGGCCAGCCCGGCGATCGCGGCGGCCAGCCACATGATCGTGGAGACGGGACCGCCGGCGGTGATCGCGTTGACGACGCTGCCGGACAGGACGGGGGTGATGACACCGGCGACGCTCGTGAGGATCGACAGGAGGATGAAGCCGATGAGCAGGTGCTTCTGCCGTGCGGCGAAGCCCAGGATGCGGCGCAGGGTGGGGCGGTCGACGGTCACGTCGTTCGTCGAGCCGCCGTCGCGGTGGCTGCGCACCTGACGGCGCATCATCATGTGGGGACTGATCGTGCTCATGGGACTCCCGCGGGTGAGGCGACGAGGAATGTGAGAGGGGTGGGAGCACCGCGTCGCGCGCGCGTCGACCACGACATCCCAACCCGCGGACGGCCTCGCGCATTCCCACGCACGTTCGTTCGAAGCGTACTCGCAGGTGGGCAGAGGCGGAGGACCCGCTCAGACGCGCGGAATCAGGGAATCAGAGCTTGCGCAGCTGGATCCGTGCGACGGAGTGGTCGGAGGCCTTGCGCAGCAGCAGGTCCGCCCGTCCCCGCGACGGCA
>DYUK01000066.1 GCA_020743695.1 Brevibacterium senegalense
GGCGATCGCCGCCCGCGCGGCCGGTCTGGAGCTCATGGGCCTGTCCCTCGTGACGAACCTGGCCGCCGGCATCCAGGAGACGCCGCTCAGCCACGAGGAGGTCATCGAGGCCGGCCAGGCGGCGGGCCCGCACATCTCCCGGCTCCTGGCCCAGATCGTCACCCGGATCGCAGAGGACTGACATGACCCGCGTCGCGAGCGCCTTCACCTCCGGATTCGACGCGGACATCGTCCGCGCGTGGATCCAGGACGACCCGGACCCCACCACCCGCGCGGAGTTGAGTGAGCTGCTGGAGACGGCGCTCGCGGAGTCCGGCGATGCGGCATCGGAGGCGCTCGGGGAGCTCACCGACCGGTTCCAGGGACTCCTGGAGTTCGGCACCGCCGGTCTGCGCGGCGAGATCGCCGCCGGCCCCCACCGCATGAACCGCGCCGTCGTCATCCGTGCGGCGGCCGGGCTGTCCGCGTTCCTCGCGGAGCACACCCCGGACGGCGAACCATTCACCGTCGTCATCGGCTGCGACGCCCGGTACGGGTCCGCGGACTTCGCCCGCGACACCGCCGCCGTCATCACCGCCGCGGGCGGGCGCGCTCTGCTGCTGCCGGCCAAGCTGCCCACCCCGGTGCTGGCCTTCGCCGTCCAGCACCTGCAGGCGGACGCCGGGGTCATGGTCACCGCCTCCCACAACCCACCGCGCGACAACGGCTACAAGGTCTACCTGGGTCTGCGCCCGCTCACCGCCCTGGACGCGGACACGGCCGCCCACGGCGCCGGTGCCCAGATCGTGCCGCCGGCGGACGCGCTCATCGCAGAGCGGATCGCGGACGTCGAGTCCGTCGCCGCCGTTACCCGCGCGGAATCCGGCTGGGAGTCGCTGGGGTCCGAGGTCGTCGCCGCCTATCTGGACTCGGTCGCCCGGATGGGTGCGCTGGCCGACCCGCGCGGTGCCCTGCGCATCGTCACGACCGCTCTGCACGGGGTGGGTGCGGCGACGCTGGCCCGCGCGCTGGAGACCGCCGGCTTCGCGGACGTCCGTCCCGTCGAGTCCCAGCGCGACCCGGACCCGGACTTCCCCACCGTCGCGTTCCCCAACCCGGAGGAGTCCGGCGCGCTGGACGAGGCCATCGCACTCGCCGACGACGTGCAGGCCGACCTCATCCTCGCGAACGACCCGGACGCCGACCGCATGTCCGCCGCGGTCCCCGCCCCGGACGGCTCCGGCTGGTACCAACTGTCCGGCGACGAGGTGGGGCTGCTGCTGGGCGAGGCCGTCGCCCAGGCGCTTGCCACGGGCGGAACCGCCGCCGAGGCCGTGGCCGGGGATGCGGCCGCGGCTGGTTCCGAGGCCGGGGCCGGTTCCAAGGCCGATGCCTCGTCGCAGGTGGGAGACTCGACCGCAGGCCCCTCCGCGGCCTCGGCGGGTCCGGTGTTCGCCAGCTCGATCGTGTCGTCCCGGGCGCTGGGTGCGCTGGCCGCGCGGCACGGGGTCGCGCACACGCCCACGCTCACGGGCTTCAAGTGGATCTCGCGCGTGCCGGGCATCGTCTACGGCTACGAGGAGGCGCTGGGCTACTGCGTCGCACCGGCGAGCGTCCGCGACAAGGACGGGATCAGCGCCGCGGTGCTGTTCGCGTCGTTCGCGTCGCGCCTGCGGGCGGCCGGCCGCACTCTGCCGGACGAGCTGGCGCGCATCCGTGCGGTCGACGGCGTGTTCCGCACGCAGCCGCTCACGTTCCGGCTGGAGGACACCTCCCTCATCGCCCGCGCGATGGCCACACTGCGAGCGCACCCGCCGCAGGAGCTGGGCGGTTCGCCGGTCACCCGCGTCGCGGACATGGCGGAGGGCTACGGGGGACTGGCGCCCACCGACGGGATCGTCCTCCTGACGGAGGCGGGCGACCGCGTCATCGTGCGCCCCTCCGGCACCGAGCCCAAGCTCAAGTGCTATCTCGAAGCCGTCGAAACGGTGGACGGGTCCGGGCCTGCGGATGAGTCCGGTGCTGCCGATCAGTCCGGGGCCTCAGGAGAGTCGGTGGCTGCAAGTGAGTCCGAGGCCGTCGCCGGCGAGGCGCGCACGGCGACCGGTGACGCGGACCCGCAGACTCTCGTGGGTCCCGCGTGGGATGCCGCCGGTGCCCGTCTGGCCGCGATCACCGCGGACCTGCGGGCGTTCTTCCGACTCTGACGGGAATCGAGCGCAGCCTCGGGGCTGAGCGTGAGACCTCAGCCGCGGAGCGTCATGACGAGGATCGAGACGCCCCAGAGGACGTTGACGACGATCGCCTGGGCCGCCAGGACGGACAGCAGGATCTCCTGGTCGCGGAACAGGAGCAGGCAGGCGAGGAACAGGACCATGCTGCCGATTCCGGCGGCGTAGCCCACCAGCGCGGAAGACCGCAGGAGGATCGCGCGATCCCGCTCGTCACGGGGCTCGAACGCGCTGGCCCGCCAGATGTCCGACACGCCCCGACCCCGCCGCGCCACGAGCGCCATCCCGTACTGCACGGCAGCGGCCACGAGGAACACGAGCCCGGTCAGCCACGTGTCGTAGATCCAGAACAGCACGCTCCCCGCCAAGAACATCAGGGTGAAGACGGCGTTGAACGGTGAGACGCGCAGCGCACTCAGTCCGGTGCTGCGCCGGCCCGCCGCGTCGCCGGAGGGCTGGGGATCACGAGTCGACATCGAAGACCTCCTCCACCGTCGTGCCGAAGAAGCGGGCCAGATGCACGGCCAGCTTGAGCGACGGATCGTAGCGGCCCTTCTCCAGGGCGTTGATCGTCTGCCGGGAGACCCCCACCTCGACGGCGAGCGCCTGCTGCGACAGGCCGCCCTCCATCCGCAGTTCACGGATCCGACTGTCCATGTGTCAAGCGTACTTGACAAGCCGCAGACATGTAAAGCACGCTTGTCTTGTCAAGCACACTTGACACCGTCGACTCCTCCGGGATGCAGGCGGACCGGACCACACGGCGCCACCGGACTCTCCAGCAGGCGACACCGTGGACCACGACCCGCACAACAGGAACGAGGACCTCTCATGGAATCCCTGCAGACCTTCGCCGACTCCTTTCCCGCCGCACTCCAGTGGTTCGCGATCATGCTCGTGGGAGCGATCCCCTTCGTCGAGAGCTACGGGGGCGCCGTCCTGGGCGTCGTGGTCGGCATCCCCGTCCCCATCGCGATCCTGGCCGCCGTCGTCGGGAACGTCATCGCGATGTCGCTGGCCGTCGTGATCGCCTCGTCGATCCGCGAGAAGGCCACCGCCCGCGCTGCGGCGAAGGCCGATGGCACCGCCGAAGGCTCCGGTGATGACGGGTCCTCCGGATCCGGCCGGGGCAAGGATCGCATCCGCCGGATCTTCGAGCGCTACGGCGTGCCCGGGGTCAGCATCCTGGGCCAGTGGGCGCTGCCCAGCCACGTGACCGCCCCCACGCTCGTGGGCTTCGGCGCCTCGCGCGGCAGCGTCCTCGTGTGGCAGACCGTGGGGATCCTCCTCTGGGGCATCACCTTCGGCGCACTCGCCGCCGCCGGCATCAACCTCGCGATGCGCTGAGAAGCGACGCTCGAGCGTGGCGCGGAACCGAGGTGGTGCGCGCAGCCTCCGCGTGGTGCGAGGCGGCAGTGGAGCGCAATGCCCGTCAGTCGCCCAGCAGCTCCCTCACCTGCTGGGCGACCAGCTGCGGCTCCGTGACCGGCACGAGGTGTGAGGATCCAGTCGCCTCGACGAACGTCACTGACGGATTCGTCCGCGCCGTTTGGCGGTGCGCGGCGATGAGGACCTGCCGCGACTCCCCTTCACCCGGTCCGGTCAACACTCCCGACAGCAGCCGGGCGGGGACACCCTCCAGCCCCCAGCCGGATTCCAGCAGTGCACGCAGATCCGTCTGCAGGTCGCTGAGCTCGCTCACCGTGGCCGCGGCGGCGTCCGCCGTCCCGATCGACCTGGCCAGCGCTGCGCGCACCGCACCCGGGAGGTCCACTCCCATCGCGCGCAGCGCAATCCCCAGCAGCCCCAGCCGCGCGAGGACGGGGATGAGGCCCGCACTCAGTCTCTGGAGGGTCTCGGAGCCCTCCTCGTAGTACAGGTCCGCGTGCTCGTCGGTCGGATCCACGAGCACCAGTCCGTCCACGCGCAGCGACTGTGCGGCCGTGCGGACGATCGGACCGCCCCAGCTGTGGCCGACCAGGATGAGCCGGCGATGCGGGTACGCGCGCACGACGTCGACGAGGTCGGCGGCCAGCCGGTCGAGCGTGCGCGGCTGAGGATCGGGTGCGCTGCCGCCGAAGCCGCTGCGGTCGTATGCGACCACGCGGACGTGCGGAGACAGCAGGCGCTGCACCGGTTCCCAGTAGAGACCGCTGAAACCCAG
>DYUK01000067.1 GCA_020743695.1 Brevibacterium senegalense
CCGCCAGATCGCCTTCCGACACGTATCCCGCCCGCGTCAGCGCCTCCTGGTCATGTGCCCGCAGCCGCGCACCCGCGCGCGCCTCGCGGAGCACCATCTGCAGCGCGGCGCCCTGGAGTCGACTGCCGTAGTCCGTGCCGAACGACGTGGTGAGGGACTGCTCGATCTCGCCGGCAGAGGGCAGCGTCGCATCGGTCGCCGCCGCCGGGGCCGTCGCCAGAGCCTCAGCATCCGCGACAGTCCGCCGCGCGGTCGCGTATCCCGCTTCGATCGAATCCCAACCCAGCTGCCGCAGCACGTCGTACTCGCATTCCGCGAATCGCCTGCCGATGAGCGCGAACTCCAGCCCGCGGTCGCCCGGGTCTGCCGCCTCACGTCCTCGGCCCAGGCACATGATGCCCCACTTGACCGTCCCCAACACCTCCCACCAGTGCAGGTCCTCCGGGGCGATCTCGAGTCCACCGGCGTCCCGGTATCCCTGCAGCAGCGCCTCCCTCGAACCGACACCGGCGACGGGATGCAGACTGCGGAAGCGCCACGGCGGTGCGCCGAGCCACCCCAGGTCCTCGCGGGGGTCGCCCACGTGGGACAGCTCCCAGTCGAGGACACCCGTCACGCGGTCGGAGTCCACCATGAGATTCCCCAGCCGGAAGTCACCGTGCACCAGGGTGCGGTTGATCTCCGACGGCCTGTTCTCCTCCAGCCACCGGAACGCCCATTCGAAGGCGGCGGAGTCCACTCCCAGTGCGCGATAGCGCTCATGCCAGTCTGCATGCTCGTCCGTACCTGCCGGGTCGATGAGGTCCGGCACCTCCATCGCATGGATCCGGGCAAGATAACCGCCCAGCTCGCGGACGAAGTCCTCGCCCCCGCCCTCCTGCGCGAACCGACGCAGCAGGCGTGGCGCCAGGGACTCCCCCGCGACGAAGGTCGTCAGCACGTAGGGGACGGGGTAGTCGTCTCCCCCGCGTCCGGCGGCCAGCACGCGGGGTACGGGGACTCCACGCTCCGCAGCGCCGGTCAGCAGCGCGGCTTCCCGGAGCATGCCGTCGGGATCTGACCCGACCGTGGGCTCCGCCCGCAGCACGACCGTCGACGGCGTTCCGTCTCCGCCCGCAGGCAGGTAGTCGATGAGGTCGATCTGCTTGCTCGCACCAGCGGTCACCGGGCGGATCGCGCTGATCTCCCCCTCACCCAGGACGCCTGTGAGGAGTCTGCGCAGCTGCGGTGTGCCCGGCGCCCCGCCGCTCTCGCCCACAGCGTCCTCGCGCGCGGCGGCCTCGGTCATGCCCGCGCCCCTGCTGCGCCCCCGGTCTCAGCCACGCCCTTCGGCGAGCGCTGCCGCATGAAGCCGAACATGTATCCGGCCACGCGCCGCATCTGGATCTCGTCCGCCCCTTCGGTGATCCGGTAGCGACGGTGGTGACGGTAGATGTGCTCGAAGGGCTCGTGCCGCGAGTATCCCAGACCGCCGAACACCTGCATCGCCTGATCCGCCGCATCGCAGCACAGGCGGTTCGCCCGGTAGTTGCACATCGAGACCAGCTGCGAGGCGGAGAACGCTCCCTTCGTGTCCATGTCCCAGGTCGTCTGCCGGATGAGCGCCCGCAGCATCGCGGCCTCCGTCTGCAGCTCGACGAGCGGGAACTGGATGCCCTGGTTCGCGGCCAGCGGCTTGCCGAACGGACGACGCTCACCCGCATAGGCGACGGCCCGGTCGATGCAGTACTGCGCAGCCCCCAGGCTGGCGGCGGCCTGGCGGATCCGGTTCTCATTGAAGAAGTGCTGGACGACCTGCAGTCCCCGCCCCACCTCACCGAACACGGCCGAGCCCGGCACGCGCACGTCAGTAAACCCCACGTGCGCGTGGTCGGTGGGCATGTTGAACGTCCAGAGGAACTCCTTGATCTCGAAGCCCGGAGAATCCGTGGGGACGAGGAAGCAGGTGATGCCCTCCCCGTCACCGGCCTCACCGGAGGTCCGGGCGAAGACGAGGTCGTGGGTCGCGGTGTGGATGCCCGTGTTCCAGGTCTTCTCCCCGTTGATGATCCAGTCGTCGCCGTCCTGCCGCGCAGTCGTCTCCATGTGGGTCGCGTCCGACCCGTGCGCCGGTTCCGTGATCCCGAACGCGAAGGACCTCTCCCCTGATGCCAGCGGCTCGATCCACTCCGCCTTCTGCTCCGGTGACCCGTACTCGACCATGAGGAGGAGACCCACATTGTTCCCCACGACGGAATGCTCGTTCTGCAGATCGTTGTGGAGACCCAGTCCTTGAACCGCCAGGTGCTCGCGGATGACGGCCATGTCGTAGATCGACCCGTCCCGCCCCCCATACTGCTCCGGCAGCTGATAGCGGAAGAAGCCGGCGGCATCCGCGCGACGCCGCGCCTCAGCCAGCAGCTCCTCCCACTCCCTGCTGGGCAGTCCGCCGCGGTCCCAGTCCGTCCGCGCGTCCTCCCGACGGTGGTCGAAGAAGCGGATGTTGTCATCCTGCTGCTCGAGCGGTCGGATCTCCGCCTCGATGAACGCATCGAGGTCGGAGAGGAAAGCGGTGAGGTAGTCCGGGATCTCGTGGAGCGGTGCGAACGTGTACGTCGGACGTGTCATGGAAGCGGCTCCTCTGCCGGGGTCTCGTCGTTGAGAACCAGCGCGTCCGACCGTCCGGCCCGGACACAGAGTCGGACACGCGCGACTGATCACCTGATCAGCGATTGGTACCTGGCACGCTAGCCGGACTCAGCGGACGGGACAAGACTCCCGGCGGAACGCGTCGACGGCCCATGCGCGACACCCCGCCCGAGTGTCCGACTCACACGGGTCCGCGTAGTCTCCTCGAACACCCACACGGCGTGTCGCGGTTCAGGAGAGGAACGGCCCGCCCGCAGCGGGGCGAACACCCGTTCCGCTCACACCCGGGCGGAGACCACCGGGGTGCGACCGCGAGCGGCCTCGACGGCCTCGGGCATGCCCGCCAT
>DYUK01000068.1 GCA_020743695.1 Brevibacterium senegalense
ACCTCGCCGTTCGTCGTGCCCTCCTGGACCTGCTTCGTGTCGTCCGCCTCGAACTCCGGCGTGAGCTCCGGCGTCTGGAGGTTGCCGACCACGTCGATCTGCCCGGACTTGAGCGCGTTCGAGGCGGCGACGGCGTCGTCGAAGTACCGGAAGGTCACGGTGTCGAGCGTGCCCGGGGTGGCGCCCGCGTAATCGTCGCGCTTCGCGAAGACGATCTGCTGGCCGCGGGTGAACTCCTCGACCGTGTAGGGGCCGGAGCCCACCGCGGTGTTCGCGAGGTCGTCGACCTCGTCCGGGTGGAAGACGGCGCCCACGAGGGAGGCGAGGTTGAAGAGCCACGTGTTCGACGGCTGCGACAGGGTGATCTCCACCGTGCCCTCGTCGGGCGCCTCGATCGAGTCGACGACGTCCATCTTCGCGCCCAGCGCGTTCGTCCAGTCGTCGGACTGCACGCGCTCGTAGGAGAACTTCACGTCCTCCGCCGTGACCGGGTCGCCGTTGGAGAACGTGGCCTCCGGGTCGAGGGTGAAGGTGTAGGTGAGGCGGTCGTCGCTGATCTCCCACGCCGTGGCGAGCGCCGGCTGGATCTGGCCCTCCTGGTCGATGCGGACGAGGGACTCGTAGACGTTCTCCATGAGCGCCTGCGGGATCGCCGCACCGTCCGTCGTGGTGAAGTCGAGATTCACCGGCTCCGCGGTGTGCGCGACGACGATGTCCGTCCGCGCCTCACCGCCCTCGCCGCCGGCGCTGCTGCCCGCTCCCGCGCTGCAGCCAGTGATCGTGAGAGTGAGGGCTGCAGCACCGGCTGCGGCTGCGAGAAAGCGGGACATCGTGCTCCTGTCGACCGGGCGGGCGGCAGACTCCGCCGCGCGGGGTGATTCGTGTGATGCCCCGCGGATCCGGCGCGGACCCGGATTCGAGTCCGAGCGCGAACGCCACTGAGGCATGCGCCACAGTGTATCCCCCGCCACATCGCACTACGGAATCATCGTCCCACGATGTGGACCAGGCTCAGACCACCCCCGCACGCGTGCAAGCACGGCACGATGACTTGCCGTTCGACGCGCACGGCGAACCGAGCCCCAGAGCCCGGACCACCGCGCTCAGCGCAGTCGGGGCTCCCCGCTCAGCGCAGTCGGAGCGCCCGCCTCAGTCTGCGCGGATCGCCGCGAGGAGCGCACGGAAGGCGAGCGCGCGGTGCGAGATCGCGTTCTTCCGCTCCTGGCCCAGCTCCGCGGCGGTGAGAGCGGACCCGTCGGGCAGGAACAGGGGGTCGTAGCCGAACCCGTCGTCCCCGCGCGGGGCCCGCAGAAGGGTACCGGTGAAGCGGCCCTCGCGGACGACCTCGGTCCCGTCCGGGGTGACGAACGCGGCGGCGCACACGAAGGCGGCGCCGCGGTGCGCGTCCGGGACGTCCGACAGCTGGGCGAGGAGCAGCGCATTGTTCGCGGCGTCGTCGCCGTGAGTCCCCGCCCAGCGGGCGGAGAAGATGCCCGGCGCACCGCCCAGCACGTCGACGGCCAGGCCCGAGTCGTCCGCGAAGGCGGGCAGACCAGAGGACAAGGCCGCCGAGCGCGCCTTCTTGAGCGCGTTCGCCTCGAACGTCACGCCGTCCTCGACGACCTCGGGCAGGGCGGCCTCGTCCGCGGACAGGACGCGGACGGGCCCCAGCGACTCGGCGAGCAGGGACTCGAGCTCGCGGATCTTGCCGGCGTTGAGGGTGGCGAGGACGGCCTCGGCGAAGGCGGGAGTGCTCACGGTAGGTCCCGTCCGCTCAGGAGGCGGCGCCGCGCGGGGCGGCGAGCGCGGCCCGCTGCGCCTCGGCGAGCTGTGCGCACCCGGTCTGGGCGAGGTCCAGCAGACGGCCCAGCTCGTCGCGGTCGAAGGGGACGCCCTCCGCGGTGCCCTGGACCTCGACGAAGGCGCCCGAGCCGGTCATGACGACGTTCATGTCCGTGCCCGCCTTCACGTCCTCCTCGTACGGCAGGTCAAGGACCGGCGTGCCGTCGACGATGCCCACGCTCACGGCGGCGATCGAGTCGAGGAGCGGGTCGACGGCGGCCGGGATCCAACCGCGGCGACGTCCGGTGTCGATCGCGTCCGCCAGTGCGACGTAGGCGCCGGTGATGGCGGCGGTGCGGGTGCCGCCGTCCGCCTGGAGGACGTCGCAGTCGATCTGCAGCGTGTTCTCCCCCAGCTTGTCCATGTCGACGGCGGCGCGCAGCGACCGGCCGATGAGGCGCGAGATCTCGTGCGTGCGTCCGCCCACACGGCCCTTGACGGACTCGCGGGAGCTGCGGGTGTGGGTGGCGCGCGGGAGCATCGCGTACTCGCCGGTGACCCAGCCGCGCCCCTCGCCCTTCATCCAGCGCGGCACGCCCTCCGACAGGGAGGCGGCGCAGAGGACGCGCGTGCGGCCGAACTCGACGAGCACGCTCCCCTCCGCGTGGTCCAGCCAGTCGCGGGTGATGCGCACGTCGCGCAGCTGATCGGGGGCACGGCCGTCGAAGCGGGCGGGAGACGTCACAGGGGGTTCCTTCCGTTGGGGATGTCCCACGACGCGCCGGGGGCGGCGACGTCGAGGGGGCCTGAGTATGCGGATTCCGCCTCCGCACGCACGATGTGCTCGCGCGTCCACGGCGGGATGTGGGTGAGGACGAGGCGGGCGGCCCCGGCGCGCTGCGCCGTGCGGCCCGCGCGCAGTCCGGTCAGGTGGACGCCGCGGACGGTGTCGCGGTCCTCCTCGAACGCCGCCTCGCACAGCAGCACGTCCGCGCCCGCGGACGCGGCGTCGAGGCCGTCGCACTCGTCCGTGTCGCCCGAGTACACGACCACTCCCCCGTCCGGCGTCGTCACCCGCAGCGCGTAGCACTCGACGGGGTGGCGGACCAGGAACGGCTCGAAGTGCGCACTACCCAGCTCGAACGGTGCACGGTCGGTCAGGGTGCGGAAGTCGAACGCGGCCCCCAGGTCCGTCGGGTGCGCGGTGTCCGCGTCGGGGCTGAGCCCGGGCTCCGTGTGGTGGGCCCAGGCGATGCGCTGCTCCGTGCCGCCCGGACCCCACACGGGCAGCGGGGTGCGCGGCGGGGGCACGGCCGCGAGCGGCTGGGTCCCTGCGTCGGCACGGGCCTCCGCGACGGGCGCGGCCGGGGCCTCACCGCCGTCGCCCGCGTCGCAGAACGTCCGCGGGTCGTAGATCCGGTGGACGTACAGCCCGGTCATGTCGAGGCAGTGGTCCGGATGCAGGTGCGAGAGCACGACCGCGTCCAGGTCCGCCGGGTCCACGTGCGCCTGCAGCGCACCCAGTGCGCCGGAGCCCAGGTCCAGCACCACCCGCCAGTCCCGGCCCTCCGCCTGCCACGTCAACAGGTAGCAGCTGGCCGAGTTGCCCGGCCCGGGGAACGATCCGGACGTTCCGACCGCCGTGAGCCTCATCCGCGATCACCGCGCGGGCCGTCAGGCTCCGGGGAGTCGTCGGGCCCCTGGGGGTCGTCGTCCCCATCGCCGAGGTCGTCGTCGCCGAGGCCGTCGCCGGCCACGTTCTCGTCACGCGACTCGCCGAGGTCGTCGTCGCCGCCGTCGCTGTCCTCAGCGTCGCTGTCCTCACCGTTATCGTCGGGCAGTCCGTCGAGCATGAACTGGGTGATGTGCTCCTGGAGCCAGGTCGTGAGCTCGTAGAGACTGAGGATCGCCTCCTCCGTCTCGCTCACCTCCGCACCGTCCGCATGCGGGTCGTCACCCAGCAGGCGCTCCGCGTCCTCGTCGCTCGCGATGCCCACGCGGGAGGCCAGGACCAGCCGCACGTCCGTGAGCGCCCGCATCCACGCGTGTGCGGCGTCGCGGTCGAGGGAGATGGGACCGGGGTGCTGCCCCAGACTGTGCAGGGCGATGCGGATGCTGTGGAGCTTCGACTCCCGCAGATCCCGCTCCGTCAGCCGCCGGTACTCCGCGGAGCGCTGAGGATCGGAGGAGTCCGCATCCGGCAGGAGCCGCAGCAGCGCCGGGTCTCGGGGCCGCGTCACCTCCTGGTCGGGGTCCAGATGGCCCACGAGGCGCAGGAACGGGTCGTCGTCCGGTTCGGGGAGGTCCGCGGAGAGGAGCTGGGACACGTCCGCCAGGAGTGTTGTGATGATCGTCTGCTCCGGGTCCTCCATCTGGAGGGCGATCCGTCCCCCGTTCGGGTCGGGGATGATCCTCATGCGTCCCCCCGATCGTCCGCCGGTCGGCACTCGGCCCAGAGCCCGTAGCCGTGCATCGCCTGGACGTCCGCCTCCATCTGCTCCCGCGTGCCGGTCGACACACGGCTGCGACCCCGCTCATGCACCTCGAGCATGAGACGCCGCGCCTTCTCCCGGGTGTATCCGAAGTACTCGCGGAACACGAACTCGACATAGCTCATGAGGTTGACCGGGTCGTTCAGCACGACGGTCACCCACGGCACGTCCCGCACCGGCGCGGTGACGCCTCGCACGTCCGGCTCCGCGACTGCGGTCGCCCCCTCCTGCTCTGTCACGTCCCCTACCTTAACCGCCGCGGGGCGCTCACCGCCGTGCGGCGCCTCACTCTCGCGTCGCGCTCCGCTGAGCCCGTGTTCTAGGATCCAGACATGAGTGCACACGCGGCAGGACGCTCCTCGAGCGCCCTCCTCACGGACATGTACGAGCTCACGATGTTGCAGGCGGGACTGCACTCCGGAGCGGCCCACCGGCGCAGCCTGTTCGAGGTCTTCGGCCGCCGGCTCCCCTCCGGGCGGCGCTACGGTGTCGTGGCGGGCACCGGCCGGATCCTCTCGCTGCTGGCGGACTTCCGCTTCACCGACGCCCAGCTGCTGTGGCTCGAGGAGCAGTCGATCGTCGATGCCGCGACGCTGGACTACCTGCGTGACTACGAGTTCACCGGCACCGTCCGCGGCTACGCGGAGGGCGAGGTGTACTTCCCCGGCTCCCCCGTCCTCACCGTCGAGGGCTCGTTCGGCGACGCGGTGGTGCTGGAGACGCTCATCCTGTCCGTGCTCAACCACGACTCCGCCGTCGCGTCCGCCGCCTCGCGGATGACGAACGCCGCGGGCGGCCGGCCGCTCGCGGAGATGGGGTCCCGACGCACGCACGAGATCTCCGCGGTCGCCGCCGCGCGCGCGACGGCGGTCGGAGGGTTCTCCGCCACCTCGAACCTGGAGGCAGGGCAGGTCTACGGGATCCCGACCCTGGGCACGTCCGCGCACTCGTTCACCCTCATCCATGATTCGGAGCGCCAGGCGTTCGAGGCGCAGATCGCCTCCCTGGGAGCGGACACGACGGTGCTGCTGGACACGTACGACGTCGACGCCGCGCTGCAGACGGCGGTCGACATCGCGGGTCCCTCCCTGGGCGGGGTCCGCCTGGATTCGGGCGATCTGGCCATCCAGGCGATGGAGGTGCGGGCGAAGCTCGACAATCTGGGTGCGACCGGCACCTCGATCACCGTGACGAGCGACCTCGACGAGTACGCGATCGCGGCGCTGGCCGCGGCGCCCGTGGACTCCTACGGCGTGGGCACGCGCGTCGTGACAGGTTCAGGTTTCCCCACCGCGAACCTCGTGTACAAGCTCGTCGCCCACACGGATGACGCAGACGGGACCGGCGACTGGACCGCGGTCGCGAAGAAGTCGAACGGCAAGAGCAGTCGCGGCGGCCGCAAGCAGGCGGTGCGGGTCTTCGACGGACCGATCGCCACGGAGGAGGCGATCGGCATCCCGCGGATCCCCGAGGACCTCGCAGACGGTCGCGAGCTCCTCGTCGATCTGGTCGTCGACGGCGCCATCGACGACTCGTTCACCGGGCGCGAGGGCGTCCGTCGCGCCCGTGAGCGCCACACGCAGTCGGTCGCCGAGCTCCCCCGGACCGCGCGGCGCCTCCAGGACGGCGAGCCCGCGATCCCCACGGTCTACTACGAGGACTGACTACTACGAGGACTGAGCGCGGCTGAGCCGAGCCCCGCGGTCAGAGAGTGTCGACGCTCAGCGCCGCCCCACGAACCAGCCCTCCAGCCGGGAGATCCGGTTCTGGATCTGCTCGCGGGTGGCCTCGGCCACGGCGGGACCGCCGCAGACCTTCCGCAGCTCCACGTGGATGGTCGCGTGCGGCTTCCCGGTCCGCCGGGACCACGCGCCCACGAGAGTCTGCAGACGGTTCCGGTCCTCCTTGAGGGCACGATGCTCGAACTCGTCGCGGGTCGCCTCCGGCTCCGCCACCGCCACGCGCTGACGACGCGTCTGCTGCTCGGCCTGGTGCTTGCGCAGCAGCTCCGTCACCTGTTCGGGCTCCAGCAGTCCCGGGATCCCGATGAAGTCCGATTCGTCCTCGGACCCGATCGCTCCCCCTGCGCCGAACTCGCCGCCGTCGAAGAGGACCTTGTCGAAGCTCGCCTGCGCGTCGAGCGCCTCGAAGGCGCCCAGCAGGTCGTCGCTGGCCCCTTCCGCCCGGTTCGCCTCTGCCAGCGCGTCGTCGTCGAACGTGACGAGTCCGTCGTCGTCCGGATCCGGCTTCCGGTCCAGGGCGTGGTCTCGCTGTGCCTCCAGGGAGTTCGCGAGTGCCATGAGGATGGGCACGCTGGGCAGGAAGATCGATGCCGTCTCGCCCCGTTTCCGGGCGCGCACGAAGCGGCCGATCGCCTGGGCGAAGAACAGCGGGGTCGCAGACGAGGTCGCATACACACCCACCGCCAACCGCGGCACGTCGACGCCCTCGGACACCATCCGGACCGCCACCATCCAGCGGCTGTCGGACTCCTGGAACTCCTCGATGCGCTCGGACGCCCCGGCCTCGTCCGAGAGGACGACGGTGACCGGCTCGCCGCAGATCTCGCGCAGCTGCTTCGCGTACGCACGCGCGACCGTCTGATCTGTCGCGATGACGAGCCCGCCCGCGTCCGGGACGGACCGGCGGATCTCCGACAGGCGGCGGTCCGCGGCCCGCAGCACGGCGGGGATCCACTCGCCCTTGGGATCCAGCGCGGTGCGCCAGGCCTGGGAATGGATGTCCTTCGTGGCCTCCGCACCCAGCACGGCGGACATCTCGTCGCCGGCCTTCGTCCGCCACCGCATCTCGCCGGCGTACGCGAGGAAGAGGACGGGTCGGACGACGCCGTCGCGCAGAGCCTGCGCGTACCCGTACGTGTAATCCGCCTTCGAGGTCCGGATCCCCTCATCGTCCGGCTCGTACTCCACGAACGGGATGGGGCTCGTGTCGGAGCGGAAGGGCGTGCCGGTCAGCGAGAGCCTGCGGCGTGCGGGCTCGAACGCCTCGCGGATCGCGTCGCCCCACGACAGGCTGTCGCCCGCGTGGTGGACCTCGTCGAGGATCACGAGTGTGCGGGCGGCCGCGGTGCGGTTGTGGTGCAGCACCGGCTTCGCGGCGACCTGCGCGTACGTGAGCGCGACGCCGTGGAAACCGGGGGCGTGCCGTCCCTGCGAGTTCTTGAAATGAGGGTCCAGGCGGATCCCCACCCGCGCTGCGGCATCCGCCCACTGCACCTTGAGGTGCTCCGTGGGTGCCACGACGGTGACGCGCTCGACGACGCGACGGGCCAGCAGCTCGGCGGCCAGCCGCAGCGCGAAGGTCGTCTTCCCCGCACCCGGGGTCGCGACGGCCAGGAAGTCACGCGGTTCGGTCCTGAAGTACTCTTCCAGCGCCTCCGCCTGCCAGGCGCGCAGCTTGCCGGCGGTTCCCCACGCAGCGCGTTCGGGGAAGGCGGGCGGCAGCTGTTCGGCGGCGTGAGTGCCGGGAACGCGCGCCGACACCTACTCCTGCGGTCCTTCCGGCATGGTCTCGAAGATCGCCTTGCACTGCGGGCACACGGGGAAGCGCTCCGGATCGCGCGAGGGGATCCACACCTTGCCGCACAGGGCGACGACGGGGGTCCCGTTGATCATCGCCTCCATGATCTTCGCCTTGGGGGCGTAGTGCGAATAGCGCTCGTGGTCACCGGGTTCGACCAGCTGCTGCTGCGCCTGGCGGTCCAGCGTGGCCGAGCCTCCACCTGCGGGATATGTTTCAGACATGGACCCCATTCTAGGACCGCTCACGGACATGTCCGACCCGTCCTTCATCGACGCCTATCGCAGCGCGGCACAGGACATCCCCCGCCCCGTCGGTGTTCTCGCGTGCTCACTGGGATCGGCGCGCTACGCGATCACGGTCGATTCGTTCCTGGATGTGTCGTACGACCCACCGACGATGGCGCTGAGCGTCTACAGCGGTTCGAGGATGGCCGAGCAGCTCGAGTCCGTCGACACGTGCGCACTCAGCATCCTCGCCTCCCGGCAGAAGGGCATCGCCCAGTGGTTGGGCGAACCCGGACAGCCCGTGCGCGGGCTGCTGGACCCGTTGGACACCGCCGAGGCCCCTTCCGGTTCCCCGGTCATCTCCGGTGCCGTGGCCTGGTTCGATCTCAGGGTCGCGCAGCGGGTCGAGATCGCGACCCACACGCTCCTCGCCGCGACCGTGACGGCGGTGGGGTCACGTCATGGCTCCGAGCCGCTCATCCACTGGGCGGACGCCTACCACCGGCCTGCGCCGAGGTGAGCGGGGCTCAGACGTTGCCCTGCGCACTCATCGCGCGAGCGACCCGCAGAAAGCCTGCGATGTTCGCACCAGCGACGTAGTCGCCCGGAGCCCCGTAGGCCTCAGCCGCCTCCGCGCACGACGTGTGGATGCCCGACATGATCTCGTCGAGGCGCGCATCGGTCTGCGCGAACGACCACGAGTCGCGCGACGCGTTCTGCTGCATCTCCAGGGCCGAGGTCGCGACGCCGCCGGCGTTCGCGGCCTTGCCGGGACCGAACAGCACGTCGTTCTCCCCCAGCGTCTTGATCGCGTCGGGGGTGCACGGCATGTTCGCCCCTTCGGCGACGAGCATGATCCCGTTCCTCACGAGCTCCGCGGCGGCGTCCTCATCCAGCTCGTTCTGCGTCGCGCACGGGAGTGCGATGTCGGCCTCGAGCGACCAGACGCTGCCGTCGGCGTGGAAGGTCGCAGACGACCGGGCGTCCGCGTACTCCTTGATGCGCGCACCGCGGTCCAGCTTCACGTCCTTGAGGAGACGCACATCCAGCCCCTCCGGGTCGTGGATGTACCCGCCGGAGTCCGATGCCGCGATGACCGTCGCACCCAGTTCCTGGGCCTTCTGCGCGGCGTGGATGGCGACGTTGCCGGAACCGGAGACGATCACGCGCTTGCCGTCGAAGGTGCGTCCGGCAGCGGCGAGCATCTCACGGACGAAGTAGACCAGCCCGAAACCCGTCGCCTCCATGCGCACCATCGAGCCGCCGTAGTCCAGGCCCTTGCCGGTCAGCACCCCGGCCTCGAACCGATTGGTGATCCGCTTGTACTGCCCGAAGAGGAATCCGATCTCACGGCTGCCCACGCCGCTGTCGCCGGCCGGCACGTCCGTATGCTCCCCCAGGTGACGGTAGAGCTCCGTCATGAACGACTGGCAGAAGCGCATGATCTCCAGATCGCTCTTCCCCTTCGGATCGAAGTCCGACCCGCCCTTGCCACCGCCGATGGGCATGCCGGTGAGAGCATTCTTGAAGATCTGCTCGAAGCCCAGGAACTTGACGATACCCAGATAGACCGTCGGGTGGAACCGCAGGCCACCCTTGTAGGGGCCCAGCGCAGAGTTGTACTCGACGCGGAAGCCGCGATTGATCTGCACCTTGCCGTGGTCGTCCGTCCACGGCACCCGGAAGATGATCTGCCGCTCCGGCTCGCACAGGCGCTCGATGACACCCGAACCCACCAAGTCCGGGTGCCGGTCGGCCACGGCGCCCAAGCTGTAGAACACCTCCAGCACGGCCTGATGGAACTCGGACTCCCCCGGGTTCCGGTGCAGGACCGTGTCGTACATGGGGCGCAACGATGGATGAAGACTCATAGGTCGAACTATATATGCGTAACACACTGCGGGCACACGGTTCTGAATGCCGAGAAGACAGCGCAGGGGAAATGCGGCACGACGGCTGTCGGCAACACACCCATTCACCAGGCGATGGTGGAATTCGCGGTGTGCAGGAGTGCCGGCAGAACACCTTCCGGCAGGGGACCTGGTGAATGGCGAAGAGGTCCGAAGGCGAGCAACGCTCAAGCCTTCGGACCTCTTCTTTCACAAGTATTGCGGCGGTGACTTACTCTCCCACACCCTCTCGAGTGCAGTACCATCAGCG
>DYUK01000069.1 GCA_020743695.1 Brevibacterium senegalense
ACCCCCATCCAACTCGGACCGAGCCGATGGGGGTCATGGACCGTCATGTTCCGTCATGGACGGAGTCAGTCGTCGTCATCGTCCCCGTCGTCGTCACCATCGTGCCGGGAGGACACGATGTCGCCCGAGGCCGCGTCGACCTCGATCTCCTGCTCCCCGCTGTCTCCCTCGGGGTGGATCGAGACGTCCCAGCGCAGGGTGCCGTCGTCCTCGTCCAGGTCGATGTCGTCGATCGTGCCGGGCGTGTCCTCGAGCGCGGTCTCGAGCGCCTCGATGAGCGTGACCTCGGCCTGATCCAGCTCGCGCTGATCGTCCGCGTCGTCCTCGGTGTCCTCGTCGGTCCGCTCGATCGTGGAACCGTCCGTGCTGATGTCGTACTCCCACTCGGTGCCGTCCGCCAGGACGGTGACCTCCCAGAGGTCGTTGTCATCGAAGTCGAGGCTGTGGGCGGTTCCGCCGTTCTCGTCCTCCGCGGTCTGGACCGCAGTCCGCGCATCGTCCAGGTCGCCGCCGCGGCTCTGCGCGGAGTCGGCGGAGGAGTCCGCGCTGTCCGCGGACTCGGTGGACTCGGCGGTGGGGACGGCCTCGCCGGAGTCGGCCGACTGGGCCGGTGCGGCCTCGGACTCCTCCGGTGCGGCCTCGCCGCCACCGCATGCGGACAGGGTGAGGGCTGCGGCTGCGACGACGGAGAGGGACAGGGTGCGGAATGCGCGTGTGTTCGTCATGTCCCTGACTGTACTGATGCCGGATGAACCGAGGATGAGGCGCTCATGAGGCACTTCTCATGATGCGTCCCCCGCCGTGGACACCACTCGGACACCGGCGGCAGCGAACTGCGCGAGTGCCTCCTCATCGCGGTGGTCGGTCACGAGCGTCCACCCGGCCGGCAGGTGCGCCCACGCGCTGATCCCGGACACGTGGAACTTCGAGGCGTCCGCCAGCACGGCGGTGCGGGCGCTGCGGGAGGCCGCGAACTCCTTGACGTACGCCTCCTCGAGCGTCGGCTCGCCCACCCCGCTGACGGGGGAGACGGCATCGCACCCCAGCACCGCCACGTCGAAGGAGAACCGCCCCAGAGCCTCGAGGGTGAGCGGGCCCGTCGTGCCGTGGGAGGCGGGCGTGAGCCGGCCACCGGCCACGTGCACGTCGATCCCCTCGCGCCCCACCAGCAGCACCGCGTTCTCCACGCCGCGCGTCACGACGGTGAGGTCCCTCACGGCCGTGTCGCGCAGCGCCTCGACGAACGCGATCGTCGTGGAGCCCGCGTCGACGAAGACGGTCGCCCCGTCGTGGACCAGATCCAGCGCGGCCCGCCCGATCCGGGCCTTCCCGGTGGAGTTGGCCGCCAGCCGCTCGCCCAGCGCGCGGTCGCGGTAGGGCGCACCCGTGATCGCGCCGCCGTAGGTGCGCGAGACGTGGCCGTCGGACTCGAGCGCGGCCAGATCGCGGCGCACCGTCGAGGGAGAGACATCCAAGCGCTCAGCCAGGTCCTCGACCCGCACGGTCCCGGACCGGACGAGCCCCATGAGGGCGTCGCGACGGTCCCGGGTCGCGCGGTGGGGGCGTGCGGCCGCTGCGGGGGTCACGGGCGGACCCTCATGACCGGGGCAGGTACTCCGCGCGGATCCCGTCGACGAACGGCGCGTAGCCGATCGCCGCGCGGAACGCGGAGCGCATGGTGCCGGGGTCGGCCTTGCCCTGGCCGGCGATGTCGAAGGCGGTGCCGTGGTCGACGCTGGTGCGCAGGATCGGCAGCCCCACGGTCACGGAGATCGTGCCGTCGAAGTCGAAGGTCTTCGCCGCGATGTGGCCCTGGTCGTGGTACTGCGACAGGATCCCGTCGTACCGGCCGGTGAGCCCCTGGTGGAAGACGGAGTCCGCCGGGACGGGGCCGGCGACGTCGAGGCCCTCGGCCCGCACCCGCTCGAGCGCGGGGGTCAGCACCTCGATCTCCTCGTCGCCGAACGCGCCGTTCTCGCCGCCGTGCGGGTTGATCGCGGCGGTCGCCAGGCGCGGGTTCTCGATCCCGTACACCTCGAGCGCCCGATGGGCCCGCCGGATCGAATCCGCCTGCGTGTCGACCGTGATCGCGTCGAGCGCCTTCCGCAGCGACATGTGGCGGGTCGCGAAGAACACGTGCATGTGGTGGCCGGGGACATGCGAGCGCTCGACGACGAACATCGTGTCCTGCTTCGTGACGCCGGTCAGCGCCCCCAGCATCTCCGTGTGCCCCAGGTGCTCGGAGCCCGCCTGCCAGATCGCCTCCTTGTTGATGGGGCCGGTCACGATGCCCGCGACCTTCTGCTCCATCGCCGCCGTCGTCGCGACCTCGATCGCGCGGACGGCCGCCCGGCCCGCGCGGGCGTCGACGACGCCCCACTCCAGCTGCTCCTCGCCCAGCACGTCGATGTCGAACACGTCGATGACACCGGCACCGGCGGAGGGGGCGTCCCACGAGGACACGACCCGGACCTCGGCGTCGAGGCCCAGCACCTCGACCGCGCGACGCATGACGGACGCGTCCGCCACCGCGATGCCGTGGACGGAGTCGTCTCCGGCGTACTCGTGGAGGACGGCGGCGGTGATCTCCGGCCCGATGCCCACGGGGTCGCCGGGGGTGAGGGCGAGGACGGGTGCGGTCATGAGGATTCCTTCCCAGAGGTGGTGCGGGGTGTGTCGCGGTGCTGAGGGGCGCCGGCGCGGGCCAACTGGGCCAGCGCGTCGAGGCAGACGATCGCGGTGTCCGTGTCGCCCACGAGACCGCCCTTCGTGACGATGGGCAGACCTGCCGCGGGCCCGCCCACGACGGTGCCGGACGTGGCGAGCGGGACTACCTCACCGTGGATCTCGATGCCTACGCCGCCGAGGCCGTCGAGGACCTCCGCGGTCACGTCACCGCCCGTCGTGTAGAGGCCGCCCACGGGGACGGCTTCGCCCGTGTCGCCGGTGTGGTCCAGGACGCGGCGGACGACGCGGCCCAAGGCGTGGGGGATGTCGTCGGACTCGGCCTCCGTGAGGTCGACAATGTCGGAGGGGTCCAGGACGGTGGCGAGCAGGACGATCGACACCGTGCCCGCGGCGGCGCGCAGGTC
>DYUK01000070.1 GCA_020743695.1 Brevibacterium senegalense
CGCGTGGGCGCGGGCCAGAAGTTCCCGGGGCCGCACTGCGTCCTGGGGCTCCCCGATGGGCGCCGGCACCGCAGTGGCGGTGACACCCATGGGCAGGACCCACTCCAACTCATCCCGGCCCGCCTTGCGCACCCGGATCACCCCTGCCGTCTTGAGCTGGTGGTGGTGCTTGCACAGCGGGTGGAGGTTCTCGACAGTCGTGGGGCCTCCCGCCGCCGGGTCGAGGTGGCAGAAGCTGCGGACATGGTCGATCTCGCAGGACTCCGCGGGGTGGCTGCACCCGGGGGCGGTGCAGGTCCGCCACTTCTGGCGGACGGTCCGCCGCATCGCGGCAGTGGGCTCGTACGTGAGCGCACTGTCGTCCGTGACGACGCCGGTCGCGGGATCCGTGAGGATCCGGACCCACGACGTGGCATGCGCGGCGATCTCCCGGCACTTCTGCGCGGAGAGCGTCGCATCACCCGCGACCCGACCCGGGCTGCCGTCGAGACCCAGGAGCGTCGAGGCCGGCACTGTCACGTGGACCGCGGCCTGCTTCCGCAGCCACGTGCCATCGGTGGGGCAGAGAACGTCGATGAGTTCTCCGCCGCCGGCGAGCGCACCGTCGAACAGGGTCGCATCGACTCCGTCCATGGCTCCCCGCGTCCGCACCTGAGTCTGCGGACGCGACCCGGCCAACAGGTCGAACATGAGGTGGGAGATGGTCCGCTCGTCGAGCCGACGCCCCTCGAACGCCGCGGCCGCCACCGGCTCACCGTCCACCTCGAGACCAAGAGCCGACAGCTCACCGCGACGGATCGCCCGCGCGGTCGCCCGCGTCCGCTGGTACAGCGCGTCGAGGACGTCTATGGGACCCGTCAGGGTGAGAATCCCGGAGTCGTCGTCGCAGCGCTCCAGCTGGACCTTCCGGTTCCTCCGCGGGGCCTCCGGGTCCGGCGGGAGCGGATCAAGAGTGCGGATCCGATGACGCATCAGCTTCTCGAACTGGCCCATCGAGAGGTCCGGGCTCAACGCGTCGAGGTAGCGGTCCAGCGCTTGCACCTGGTCAAGCGGAAGCAGCGCATCGTCCACCCGGAACCCCAACCGCTCGATCCGCTGGAACGGCAGCCGCCCCCGCGCGATCGAGTCGAGGAGGTTGTAGAAGCCCAGGAACCAGACGATCGCGACCGCCGCCTCCCGCCTGACCGTCGCGCGCTTCGCCTTGCTCATACCGGTGGACAGCACCATGAGGACATCCGCGTCCAGCAGCTCGCCCGCGCGGTAGGTGAGGCGCGGGTCCTCCTCGAGGAGGCGCGCCATGTCGACATCAGCGGCAGCACCCGACCCATCCTGCACGGTCGGCGACGCCAGGAAGAGCTCCAACCTCTCGGCACCGTCGTCGCGGTTCAACAACCGGGCCAGCGCGAAGGCCGCCAGCTGTGCAGCCTCGACGGCCTGCCACCTGCCCAGGTCCTCCCTGGACGACCTCCACCGCTGCCACATGTCCGCAGTGCAGAACTCCGCCTGCTGACCGTCGGGGACGATCGACTCGCCACCCCGACCCGCCACCTGCGGGCCCGCCCCCAGCGCGGGATCCGGCTGGAGGACCGCCTGAGTGGCAACCGCCGGGCCAGTCGCACCGATCGACGCTGCAGGATCCTGCGAACCACGATCGGACGCCGGCACCGCAACCGCACCGGACGTCGCCTCCGGCTCCACCACACCGAAGAGCCCCCGTTCGACCATGCGGATCGCCCACCGGACGTCGTCCACCGTCCGGATCCGCCGCGCAGGACGCGACCCTGCGTCCTGCGCACCTTGTTCGTGAGCCGAGCCTGCCACGAAACACCCCCATCGGGTGATCAACACCCATATTGTCATATAGAACAACCCTGTTCGATATGACAATAATTCTACTCCCACTGCCGTTCGATACTCAACCCCCTTTTTATAGAACATTGAGTTCGAACGAAGCCCTCCCTTCTCACCTGCGTCGCGAGGCCGTCGAACACAGCACAGGGCTCCCGATCCGCCCTGGATCGGGAGCCCTGCTGCGGGAAAACTCCGCCTCACTTCACTCGATGCGGTCCTTGTCCGGGAACCGGGGCAGGAAGTGCGGGTAGTCCGCAGGCACGGTCGCGGGGAACTGCGGCGGGCGCTTCTCCAGGAACGACTCGACGCCCTCGCGCGCGTCTGCCTGCTGGCCCAGCTCAAAGATGAGCCGCGAGTCCTGCCGGTGCGCCTCCCATGGCGACGACGCCGTCAGCATGCTCCACAGCAGCTGGCGACTGGCGCCCAACGACACGGCCGAGGCTCGATCCACGATCGCCAGCGCCATCTCCCGCGCCGTCTCCTGCAGCTCCTCCGGCGCCACGACCCGCGACACGAGTCCGCCCGCCTTCGCCTCCTCCGCGTCGAACACGCGCCCCGTGTACACCCAGTCCAGCGCCTGCGTGATGCCGACGATGCGGGGCAGGAACCAGCTGGAGGCGGCCTCCGGGACCAGGCCCCGGTGCGCGAAGACGAAGCCGAACCGCGCGTCCGTCGACGCGATCCGCATGTCCGTGGGCAGCGTCATCGTCGCCCCGATTCCCACGGCCGCGCCGTTGATCGCGCTGATGATGGGCTTGCGCAGCGATGCGAACGCGAGGGCCACCTGGCCGCCGCCGTCCCTGCGGAATCCGTCGACCGTGGGTCGCCCGCCGCTCGTGTCACCGGCACCGCCGGCCTCGCCGTCACCGTCCGCCTCCGCATGCGTCGAGGACTTGAAGTCGAAGGTCGATCCGCCGCCGCTCAGATCCGCACCCGGGCAGAAGAACTTCCCGCGTCCGGTCAGGATGACGGCGCGCACGGCGTCGTCCTCGTCCGCCCGCCGGGCCGCGGCGATGAGATCGTCTCGCATCGTCCCGTTGAACCCGTTGCGGCTGGGCGGATTGTCGATCGTGATCGTCGCGATCCGCTCGGAGACCTCGTAGTCCACCGTCTGGAAGTCGCGCGCCGGCGCCCCTGCGTCTGCCGTCATGTCCACTCTCCTCGTCGAAAGTCAGCTGCAGCGTCCGCGGCTGGCCACCGTCGGACATGTTCCAAACTTAACGTTCGTTCACTAGGAATGCGAGAGCGTACCGGCCCCGGACCACAGGAACACCGCCGCCGAGGTCGCCGCCAGTCCCAGCCGGCCGCCGCCCTGCCGGCCCGACCCCTCAGAGGATCCCGCGGTAGGCGCCTCCGTCGATGAGGAGGCTCTGGCCGGTGATGTAGCCGGCCTGCGCGGAGGCGAGGAAGGCGCAGGCGTCGCCGAACTCGGCGGGCTGGCCGAACCGGCGGGCGGGGATGCCGTCCGCGGCCGCGGACCGGACCTGGTCGACGGGAGTGCCCGAGGCCTCGGCGGCGATCTTCTGCCCCGACCGCAGACGGTCCGTGTCGAACGAGCCGGGCAGCAGGAAGTTGATGGTGACGTTCGCGTGGGCGACCTCGCGGGCGATGCCGGCGAGGAATCCGGTGAGCCCGGCCCGGGCGCCGGAGGACACGTCCAGCCCGGCCAGGGGCGTCTTCACCGAGGCCGAGGTGATGTTGACGATTCGCCCGAACCGCCGCTCGACCATCCCGTCCAGCACACGGCGGACCATCGCGATGGGGGTGACCATGTTGTTCTCCACCCCGTCGCGGATCGCATCGTCGTCGACGGCGGTGAAGTCGCGGAAGGGCGGGCCGCCGTTGTTGTTCACGAGGATGTCGACCTGGTCGTCCGCGGCGGCGATGAGCTCGCGCTGGACACCCACATCCGCGACGCTTCCGACGACGGTGCGGACCTGGGCGCCCGTGCGGTCGCGGATGTCCTGCGCTGTGGTTTCCAGTACGGACTCGGTGCGCCCGTTGAGGACAATGCTGGCGCCCGCCTGTGCCAGCGAGTGCGCGCAGGCCCGGCCGAGGCCGGCGCTGGACGCGCAGACTACGGCCCGTTTCCTTGCGATTCCCAGATCCATGGAGACTCCCTCTCTGCTCCCGTTCGTTCCTGACTGCCCGCTTCCGCGGGCCCGTGTACCCTGCTCAGCCGTGTGCCCGGCGTGCCCTGACTAGTACAGATACGGCACCCGCCTGCAGCCACCACGAGCGCATCGTCCTACACGATGCGCTCGTGGTGGCTGTAGGCGTTGAAGCGGGCGCCTCGGTTGAAGCCCACGACCGTGATGCCCTGCTCGCGGCCCAGGTCCACCGCTAGACCTGACGGTGCGCTCACGGCCGACAGCACCGGGATCCCGGCCATCGACGCCTTCTGCACCAGCTCGAAGCTGGCCCGCCCTGATACCTGCAGCACCGTGTCGGTGAGCGGCAGCAGCCCCTGCTGCAGCGCCCACCCGATCACCTTGTCGACCGCATTGTGCCGGCCTACGTCCTCACGGACGGCCAGGAGCTCAGCACGCTGGGCGACCCCGGCCTCGGGACCGGCGCCAGCCGGCCCCGCACCGGTCGCAGCCCCACCAGAACTGGCCTCTCCAGCGGACCCAGCCCCGGCCTCGGGACCGGCCCCAGCAACACCTTCACCAGCCCAATCCCG
>DYUK01000071.1 GCA_020743695.1 Brevibacterium senegalense
GCGATGCCCAGGCCGACCGTGACGGGCGGGTCCAGCGGGCGGACGCGGATGGTCGAGTGGAAGGGGAGGGCGTGGGCGGCGGGGATGATGCTGATGCCCAGCCCGGCGGCGACGAGGGCGATGAGCGTGGACGTCTCCGTCGCCTCCTGCACGATGCGGGGGCGGATGCCGGCGCGCCGGATGGCCTCGGCGGTGATGGTGGCGACGGACGAGGTGCGCGGGTAGCTGACGAGGTCCTCGCCGGCCAGTGCAGAGGCGGGCAGGGGCCCGTCCTCCTGTGCCAGCCGGTGGTCGATCGGCAGCGCGACGGTCAGGGGGGTCTGGGCGATCTCGTCGACGGCGATGTCGTCGGAGCTGACGGGCGGGCGCAGGACCGCGACGTCCAGGCGGTTCTCCAGGAGCGCCTCCTCCATCTGGGGCGTGAGCATCTCGCCCACGACCTGGAGGCGGACGTGGGGGAGCTCCTGGGCAGCGCGGCGGACGACCTCCGGCATGTACCGGTAGGTGGCGGTGCCGGAGAAGCCCACGCGCAGGACGCCGGCGGCGCCGCGGCCCACCTCGGCGACATCGTTTGCGGCGGACTCGACGTCCGCGAGGATCTGGGTGGCGCGCTCGACCAGCAGGCGCCCGGCGTCGGTCAGGTCGACGCGGCGGGTGGTGCGCTCGAAGAGCCGGGTGCCCAGCTCCGCCTCCAGCTGCCGGATCTGCTGGGAGAGAGGCGGTTGGGCCATGTGGAGTCGCTGCGCGGCGCGGCCGAAGTGGCGCTCCTGGGCGACGGCGAGGAAGTACCGCAGGTGTCGCAGTTCCATGGTCCTCCTCGTCCTTCTGACGCGTCGCCGTCCACTTCAGACTAGGAAGGCGCTGACGCGGAAGTGAAGGACGCGTTTCGAGTCGAATGAGACTTACAGAATATCAATATCGTGGAAACGCATACTTCAACATCTTGATGGCCCTGCCTAGTGTGAACGGGGCAACACAGCGCACGACGCAGCGAAGACGCGAAGACTCAGGAGGTCGGATGTTCGACGACGCGCATTCCGAGGCGACCACGGACGCACCGGCGAAGGCGACCACGGGCACCCAGCCGGGGCGGACCCGGGTGGAACCGGCCCCCGCCGCTCGCCGGAACTGGTGGGTCTTCCTGCTGGGCCCCGTCGCGGGCGTGCTGCTGACGTGGCTGCTGCCGGACTCTCTCGCGTTCGAGGGGCGCGCCGTCGCGGGCGTCGCGCTGTGGATGGCGATCTGGTGGATGACGGAGGCCGTGCCGATCCCCGTCACGTCGCTCCTGCCGCTCGTCCTCTTCCCCCTCGTGGGCGCCGGCGAGGTGGGGGAGGTCGCCGCTCCCTACGCGAGTTCCGTCGTCTTCCTCGTCATGGGCGGAGTCATCCTGGGCCTCGCGACGGAGAGGTCGAACCTCCACCTGCGGGTCGCGCTCCTGACGATCCGACTCGTGGGTACGAAGCCCTCGCAGGTGGTCCTGGGCCTCATGACCGCCTCCGCGTTCATCTCCGCGTGGGTGTCGAACACCGCGACTGCGGTCATCATGGTCCCGATCGCCGTGTCGATCCTCAACCTGGTCCGTTCGATCGACGAGAAGGCCGGCGGCCCCAAGTTCGGCGCCGCCCTGCTGCTGGGCGTGGCCTACGGCGTGACGATCGGCTCGACCGCCACCCTCATCGGCCAGCCGCCCATGGCGCTCATGCGCGGGTACCTCGCGGAGTCGCAGGGCATCCAGCTGGGCTTCGGCCAGTGGATGCTCGTGGGCGTGCCATGGGCGGTCGTCATGGTGGGCCTCGCGTGGCTGGTGCTCACGTTCCTCGTGTTCCGTCCCGAGGCGGACCAGCTGCCCGGCGGCGCAGAGCTCATCCGCAGCGAGTACGAGAAGCTGGGGCGCATGTCGACGTCGGAGAAGCGCGTCGCCGTCATCTTCGCGATCGCGATCCTCTTCTGGACCGTGGTCCCCTTCCTGGCACAGATCCCGTGGGTCGCCGCGAATCTGCCGTTCCTGGGCACGATCGACGACACGCAGGTCGCGATCGCCGCGGGTGTCGCGTGCTTCATCGTCCCGCGCGACACGCGGGCGGCGGATCCGGCGGGCACGCCGCTGCTGTCCTGGTCCGCGGCGAAGGAGATCCCGTGGGGCCTGCTCCTGCTGTTCGGCGGCGGCATGTCCCTGTCCGCGATGTTCACTGCGACGGGCTTCAGCGAGTGGGTGGGCCAGCAGGTGGGCGGACTGACCTCCGTGCCCGGGTGGGTCGTCCTCCTCGCCGTCGCGGTCGTGAGCGTCGTGCTCACGGAGCTGACGTCGAACACGGCGACCGCCGCGGCGTTCCTGCCGATCTTCGGTGCGGTGGCCGTGGGCATCGGGCTGGATCCGCTGCTCATGACGATCACTGTGACGTTGGCCGTGTGCTCGGCATTCATGCTGCCGGTCGCGACGCCGTCGAACGCCGTGGCGTTCGGATCCGGCGAGGTGACGATCAAGCAGATGGTGCGTGCGGGCGTGTGGCTCAATATCGTGTCACTCGTCCTCATCATGGTCGTGCTCTATACGCTGGTGCCGATGGTCTTCGGCGTCTCGATCTGAGCGCGCACAGCGCCCTCGGCGCGCACGGTGCGCACGGTGCCCCGGGCACGTGACCCGGGCACAATAGGTTCGACCAAGACCCGCCCCGCCGGTTGCGACAGTGGGGCGGAGTCGACAGTGAAGGAGAAGAAGGATGCTGTTCCTCGCACGCATGGACGTGACGTTCCCCGACGACATGGATGCTCAGACCCGCGCGGACTTCCAGGCCCGCGAGAAGGAGTACTCCGGCGACCTGCAGCGCCGCGGCATCATGAAGGGGATCTGGCGGATCGTGGGCGAGTACGCGAACCACTCGATCTACGACGTCGAGTCGAACGACCAGCTCCACGACGTCTTCGCGGGCTTCCCCATGTTCCCGTACATGCAGATCCGCGTGACGCCGCTGGCGAAGCACCCCAACGCGACGACGGACGACTTCTTCGGCTGACGCCCCCGTTCGCTCCGGCGCTGTGCGACTCTGAACCCATGACAGACGCCGCGACCCCCGCCGAGATCGATGCCCGCGCCTATCTGGACGTCGCCGCCGAGGTCTTCGACGGCATCGCGTCCGTCCTCGCCTCGCTGGACGACGCGTCGATCAACCGGACCCCGGTCCCCGGCACCGTCAACACCGTGTTCGCGCTGGTCACCCACGTGCACGGGATGGCCTGCTACTGGGGCGGCTCGGTCATCGCCGGTGAGCGGAACCCCCGCGACCGGGCCGCGGAGTTCCGTGCGACGGGCACCGTCGCCGAGGCCGTGGCCCTGCTGGCCGACCTGCGCACCCGACTGCCGGGCTGGGTCCGGGCAGCGGCCTCGGGCGGGGTGCGGGATCCGCACGCGCCGGGCACCAGCCGCACGGATGCCGCGGACGTGTCCGCCGCGTGGATCCTCCAGCACATCCTCCACGAGTGCGCCCAGCACCTGGGCCACATGGAGATCTGCCGGGACCTGGTTCTCGACGCGGTGCAGGAGAACGACCGCGGCGGGGTCTGACCGGCTGCGCACCTGTGACCCGACTTGCTCCCCGACTGCCCCACCGACCAGACCGCTCCCGTTCCGCGGGCGCGGCGGTTCCCGCGAGAGGACATGGAATGACTGACCCGACTACCCACGCCGACACGACTGCCCAGGCCCGCGTCACCGATTCGACCGCGATGCCGGCACTGACTGCGACCTCGTTGCGCGAGGGGGACGGCGACCGCGTGCTCGTCGTCCTGCCGTCCCTGGGCACCGCCGTCGAGCCCCTGTGGCGGGCGGCAGTGGAGGAGCTCCCGGCCGACTGGACGGTCGTGGGGGTGGATCTGCCCGGGCACGGGCGCTCGGCTGCGATCGCGGACGGGGACGGCCCCGCGGCAGGTGACCCCGTCGCCTCGACGACGATCGCGGAGCTGGCGGAGGCGGTGCTGGCCGCCGTGCGCCAGGCGCTGCCGCAGGCGAGCACGTTCGCCGTCGCGGGTGATTCCGTGGGCGGTGCGATCGCCCTGCAGCTGGCGCTCGACCACCCGGATGCGATCGAGGCGGTGGCGGCGTTCTGCACGGGAGCGAAGATCGGCCAGGCGGAGGCGTGGAACGACCGGGCCGCCCATGTCGAGGCCGCGGGGGCGGAGTCGATGGTCGACGGGTCCCGCCAGCGCTGGTTCGCCCCCGGCTTCGCGGACGCCTATCCGGTCATCGCCGGTGAGCTGCTGGGCTCGCTCGCCGCGACCGAGCGCCATTCCTACGCCGCCGTCTGCCGCGCGCTCGCCGCCTTCGACGTCCGCGATCAGCTGGAGCGGGTGCGCGTGCCCGTCCTCGCAGTCGCGGGTGAGCACGATGTGCCGACGCCCGCGGCGAGCCTCGAGGAGATCGCCTCGGGCGTGCCCGACGGGCGGCTGGTCGTCGTCGACGACGCAGCCCACCTCGTCCCCGCCGAGGCCCCGGCCGCCACCGCCCGCCTGCTCACCGACATGCTGGGGTGACTGACACCCCGAGCGTCGTCATGCTGGGGTGACGGCACCCCTCACGTACGGGGATGGCTCTGACCCGTAGGGGTGACGCTCACTCCACGAGCTTGCCGTCCTGGGAGACGTCCCGCATGAGGGCTGCGATCTCAGCCGGGACCTCGGGGATGGGTTCGCGGGTCACCTGACCGGGTCCCGACCACACGAGGTTCACGCGCATCTGCGGGTCCTGCTCCGGGTGGTCCGCGCGGTTGTGGCAGCCGCGGGTCTCGCGGCGCTCGAGCGCGCACTCGAGGGTGGCGCGGGCGGCCAGCAGCGACGACTTCAGGTCGAACGCGTGCGCCAGATCCTGGTAGCCGGCCTGATCCGGGTGCACCCCGATGTCCGCGGAGCGCTCCTCGAGCGCGTCGAGCTGCGCGAGGCCGGCGCGCAGCCCCTCCTCGTCGCGGACGACGCCGCAGTGCTCCGTCATCGTGTCGCGGACGGCGCGCTGGAGGGCGCGGATGTTCTCCGTGCCGTCGGCGGCCAGCAGGTCGGCGACCTCCGTGCGGGCGGTGGCCACGGCCTCGGGCGACCGCGTCTGCACGAGCTGCCCGCGGCAATGCGCGGCTGCGGCCTCACCGGTGATCCGACCGAAGACCAGCAGCTCGATGAGCGAGTTGCCGCCCAGCCGGTTGGCGCCGTGCAGGCCGGAGGCGGCCTCGCCGATCGCGAACAGCCCCGGCACGTCCGTGCTGTGGTCCTCCGGCCGGACCCACACCCCGCCCATCGAGTAGTGGGCGGTGGGGGCGATCTCGATGGGTTCGCGCGTGATGTCGAGCATCTGCAGCTCCATGAGCGTCTGGTAGACGCGGGGCAGGCGCTCCATGATCTGCTCCCGCGGCAGGTGCGACACGTCCAGCCACACGCCGCCGTTCGCGGTGCCGCGACCCTCCTTGATCTCTGTGTAGGAAGCGAGGGCGACGCGGTCGCGGGTCGACAGCTCCATGCGCTCCGGGTCGTACGTCGACATGAAGCGCTCGCCCAGGGAGTTGCGGAGGATGCCGCCCTCGCCGCGGGCGGCCTCGGAGACGAGCGTGCCCGCGTCCGCCTCCGGCTCGAGGATGCCGGACGGGTGGAACTGGACGAGCTCCGCGTCGCGGATCCGGCCGCCGGCCTCGTACG
>DYUK01000072.1 GCA_020743695.1 Brevibacterium senegalense
GACCACGGCAAGTCGACGCTCGCCGACCGGATGCTCCAGATCACCGGCGCCGTCCAGCCGCGCGACATGCGCGCGCAGTACCTGGACCGGATGGACATCGAGCGCGAGCGCGGCATCACGATCAAGTCGCAGGCCGTGCGCATGCCGTGGGAGGTCGACGGGACCCCGTACGCGCTCAACATGATCGACACTCCCGGCCACGTCGACTTCACGTACGAGGTGTCGCGGTCGCTCGCCGCATGCGAGGGTGCCCTGCTGCTGGTCGACGCCGCCCAGGGCATCGAGGCGCAGACGCTCGCCAACCTCTACCTGGCGATGGAGAACGACCTCACGATCATCCCGGTCCTCAACAAGATCGACCTGCCGGCGGCACAGCCGGAGAAGTACGCGGAGGAGCTCGCCAACCTCATCGGCACGGACCCGGACGACGTGCTGCGGGTGTCCGGCAAGACCGGTGAGGGGGTCGAGGGCGTCCTCGACCGCATCGTCCAGGAGATCGACCACCCCGTGGGCGACGCGGACGCACCCTCGCGCGCCATGATCTTCGACTCCGTCTACGACACCTACCGCGGCGTCGTCACCTACGTCCGCGTCGTCGACGGGCGGCTGACGCACCGCGAGAAGGTCACGATGATGTCGACCGGCACGTCCTACGAGCTGCAGGAGATCGGGGTGTCCTCCCCGGAGCCCGTCGCCGCGAAGGGTCTGGGCGTGGGCGAGGTGGGCTACCTCATCACCGGCGTCAAGGACGTGCGCCAGTCGAAGGTGGGCGACACCGTCACGAACTCCCAGAAGCCCGCGGACGCACCGGTCGCCGGCTACTCGGAGCCCAAGCCCATGGTGTTCTCCGGACTGTTCCCCATCGACGGCTCCGACTACCCGGTGCTGCGCGACGCGCTCGACAAGCTCAAGCTCAATGACGCGGCGCTGGCCTACGAGCCGGAGACCTCGACGGCGCTGGGCTTCGGCTTCCGCTGCGGCTTCCTGGGACTCCTGCACCTCGAGATCGTGCGCGAGCGGCTGGAGCGCGAGTTCGACCTCTCGCTCATCTCCACCGCCCCCTCCGTCGTCTACCGGGTCATCGTCGAGGACGGGACGGAGCACACCGTCACGAACCCGTCCGAGTACCCGGAGGGGAAGATCAAGGAGGTCCACGAGCCGATGGTGCGCGGGACCATCCTCACTCCCAGCGAGTACGTGGGTGCGGTCATGGAGCTGTGCCAGTCGAAGCGGGGATCCCTCCTGGGTATGGACTACCTGTCGGAGGACCGCGTCGAGCTGCGCTACCGCCTGCCGCTGGCGGAGATCGTCTTCGACTTCTTCGACGCCCTCAAATCCCGGACCAAGGGGTACGCGTCCCTCGACTACCAGGACGACGGCGAGGCGGTGTCGGACCTCGTCAAGGTCGACATCCTGCTGCACGGCGACCAGGTGGACGCGTTCTCCGCGATCGTCCACAAGGACAAGGCGTACGGCTACGGCGTGCAGATGGCCGGGAAGCTGCGCGGACTCATCCCGCGCCAGCAGTTCGAGGTCCCCATCCAGGCCGCGATCGGCTCCCGCATCATCGCGCGCGAGACCATCCGCGCGATCCGCAAGGACGTGCTCTCCAAGTGCTACGGCGGCGACATCAGCCGCAAGCGCAAGCTGCTGGAGAAGCAGAAGGCCGGCAAGAAGCGGATGAAGATGGTGGGCAACGTCGAGGTGCCGCAGGAGGCCTTCATCGCCGCGCTCTCCTCCGACGAGGCGCCCTCGTCGGACAAGAAGTAGCGGTGCCCGCCCAGCCGGACGGGGACACCCCGCCGCTCGACGGCGCGCTGCCGACCGACGCGCTGCGGCGCGCCGGCGCGGACACCTTCAGCGCGTACGTGCACGTGCCCTACTGCCGAGTGCGCTGCGGCTACTGCGATTTCAACACCTACACGGCGGACGAGCTGGGCCCCGGTGCGAACCGCGAGGACTACCGCGAGCAGCTGGCCCGCGAGATCGCGGTCTCGCGGCGGGTGCTCGCGGACTCACCGCTGGCGGAGCGCCCGTTCGACACCGTCTTCTTCGGCGGCGGCACCCCCACGCTGCTGCCCGCCCCGGTCCTGGCCGGGGTGCTCACGGACCTGACGGACGGGTTCGGCCTGGCCCCCGGTGCCGAGGTCACGACGGAGGCGAACCCGGACAGCGTCACCCGGGACTCGCTGGCCGTCCTCGCGGATGCCGGCTTCACCCGCGTCTCCTTCGGCATGCAGTCCGCGGTGCCGCACGTGCTGCGGACGCTCGACCGCACCCACGATCCCGCCGGGGTGGGGACGGCCGTCGCCGCTGCGCGCGAGGTGGGCCTGGGCGTGAGCCTCGACCTCATCTACGGCACGCCGGGAGAGTCGCTCGAGGACTGGCGGACCAGCCTGGAGGCGGTGCTCGACCTGGAGCCGGACCACGTGTCCGCCTACTCGCTCATCGTCGAACCGGGCACCCGCATGGGCGCTCAGGTGCGACGCGGCCTGCTGCCCATGCCGGACGAGGACGACCTCGCGGAGAAGTACGAGCTGGCGGACGACCTGCTGCGGCAGGCCGGGCTCACGTGGTACGAGGTGAGCAACTTCTCCACCGCGGAGGACACGCGCTGCCGGCACAACCTCGCCTACTGGCGCAACGCGGACTGGTGGGGGTACGGGCCGGGCGCGCACTCGCACGTGGGCGGTGTCCGCTGGTGGAACGCGAAGCACCCGCGGGCCTGGGCCGACCGGCTGAACGGCGGCGACTCCCCATCCGTGGGGCGCGAGGTGCTGGACGCGCATACGCGCGCCCTCGAGGACCTCATGCTGGCGGTGCGCATCGACGGTGCGTATCCGTTGGACGGGCTCACGGACGGGGCGCGGCCGCACATCGCACGGATGCTGGCGGACGGGCTGCTGGCCCCGGAGACCGTCCGGACGCGCAGGATCCACCTCACCCGCACCGGCCGGCTGCTGGCGGACGGCATCGTGCGGACCCTGTCCGACCACCTCCGGACGGACTGAGACGTCCGGTCGCCTCAGCGGACGAACGCGAAGGTGAAAGGCATCCGGTAGCACTCGCCGTTGTACGCCTTGACCGCCGCGATGATCTGGAGCACCCAGGCGGCGATGACGACGAGCGGCAGCAGGATGAAGCCGATGCCGACGAACATGAGCAGACCGGACGCGAAGCCTGCGATGAGGATCATGATCTGCAGGTTGAGCGACTGTCGCGCGTGCTCGCGGACGTACGCGGAGTCGTCCTTCTTGATGAGGAACATGATGAGCGGGACGATCGCGCTGATGAGGAGCGCACCGATGTGCGTGAGGACCGCCAGTGACGTGTCGTCCTGCGTCGCTCGCCAGTACCCGGCGGAGCCCGCTCCGTAGGCGGCGTCCGGGTGCGGTCCGCGCAGCGGCGGGCCGGCGGGCCCGCCGAACGACGGACCCGGCTGGTGGCCGTACGACTGCGGGCCCGACTGCTGGCCGTACGGCTGCTGACCGGTCCCATGCGGGTGGGGTCCGTGCGGGTGGGGTCCGGAGTGGGGAGGGGGAATGCTCACGACGGCTCCTGCGGGGTGGGGAGGTGCGGGTGCGTGACCAGTCTCTCAGACCTCGGCGGCAGGCGGCAGTGCCGGTCCACTCAGTGCCGGCCCCCCCTTCAGTGCCGGTCCCCCCTCAGTGCCGGTTGACGGTCACGAAGTCGATGAGCTCCTCGACGCGGCCGGACAACTGCGGCTCCACGTCCGCGATCGTCGTGACGGAGCGCAGGATCCGCACCCATGCGCGGGCGACGTCCCGGTGGTCGGCGTGGTCCCAGCCGATCCGCTGCAGGACACCCGTCTTCCAGTCCTCGCCGCGCGGGACCGTCGGCCAGGCCTCGATGCCCACGACGGCGGGCCGCACGGCCTGCCACACGTCGACGTACGGGTGCCCGATCACGCGGACGTTCCCCCTCCACGCGGGGTCGTCCATGACGCGGCGGGCCAGCTTCGACTCCTTCGTCCCGGTCACCATGTGGTCGGCCAGCACGCCCACGCGGTGCTGCGCGTCCGGACCGAACTCCGCGATCCGGTCCGGCAGGTCGTCGAGCCCGCCCAGCGGTTCCACGACGACGCCCTCGATCCGCAGGTCGTCGCCCCAGATCCGCTCGACCAGCTCCGCGTCGTGCTTGCCCTCGACCCAGATGCGGGATCCGCGTGCCACCCGGGCCCGTGCGTCCGCCACCCGGCGCGACCCGCTGGCCGTGCGGCCGGGCGCCGCTCCGGTACCGCCGCCGGCGGTGGGGGACTGCGCCCGAGGCCCCGGCCGGGTCAGTTCGCAGGCTCGCCCGTCGATGAGGTAGCCAGGCCCCAGGGGGAACGACACGCGCTTCCCCCGGCGGTCCTCGAGGACCATCGAGAACCCGCCGGCGGCCTTCTCGACGCGGACGATCGCGCCCACATAGCCGGTCTCCACCACCTCGACGACGAGGCCGGGCCGCGCGGGGACCTGAGGGAGGGAGGGGCGTGCGTGCGTCCGCCCCCCGGAGAGCACATCGGAGCCGTAGCGATCGTGGAAGGACATCCGGTCAGGGTAGCGACGCGGTGCGGCCGGGCCGGGCAGGCGCGCCGGAGTGGAGGACGTCCGGGCCGGGGAGTATCATTGGCACTCAGACGCAGCGAGTGCCAGAACCGTCCCCGTCCCAGCTGCGGCGGAGGCGAGGAGACGCAGTGGAGGTGGAGAGGTGAACGACGATCGTCGCGCGCGTGTTCTCCGCGCCATCGTCGAGGACTACGTGTCGACGAACGAACCCGTGGGGTCGAAGGCGCTCGTCGAGCGCCACCGGCTGGGTGTGTCATCGGCCACGATCCGCAACGACATGGCGGCACTGGAGCAGGAGGGGCTCATCGCCCAGCCGCACACGTCCGCCGGTCGGATCCCCACGGACAAGGGATACCGCGCCTTCGTCGACCGGATCGACGAGATCAAGCCGCTCTCGGCGGCGGAGAAGCGCGCGGTCGCCCGGGTCCTCGAGCATCCGGTCGACGTCGACGACGTGCTGGACCGCACCGTCCGGCTGCTGTCGCAGCTGACCCACCAGGTCGCGATGGTCCAGTACCCCCGCCTCTCGCGCGCTCGCGTGCGGCACATCGAGCTCGTCGACCTCGCCCCGTCCCGCCTGCTGGTCGTCCTCATCACGGACGGCGGGCAGGTCGAGCAGCGGCTCGTCGACACCGGGCGCGCGGTCAGCGCGGACGAGGTCGCGGCCCTGCGCGCGCTGTTCCTCGCGCACCTCGTCGACGCGGCGGTGGGCGATGTCCCGGTCCTCGTGGGGACGGTCGAGGCGCGCCCGGAGCTGCGGGGGCCGGCGACCGCACTGGGGTCCGTGCTGGCGGACCTGTCCCGCGGATTCCACACGGAGCGGCTCGTCATGGCGGGCACCGCCAACCTCGCCCGGGCCGGCCGCGAACTGGGCGAGCACATGGGGCCCATCCTCGAGGCGTTCGAGGAGCAGGTCGTCCTCCTGCGACTCCTGTCGACCATGGCGGCACCGGGTCCGGACGTCGCCGTCAGCATCGGCGCGGAGAACCCGCTCGACACCTTCGCCTCGACATCCGTGGTCGCCACGAACTACGTTGCGGAGGGCGTCGAGGCGCGGATGGCCGTCGTGGGGCCCACACGCATGGACTACCCCACGACGATCGCGGCGCTGCGCGCCGTCGCGAAGTACATCTCGACGATCCTCAACGACTGATCCGGCACCCCGCGTGCCCACGAAGAACGAACCGATCGCGCCGACCGCGCACTAGGAGAACCGACACCGGTGAGTGACCACTACGAGACCCTGGGCGTCTCCCGCGACGCCAGCGATGCCGACATCAAGAAGGCGTACCGCAAGCTGGCGCGCACGCTCCACCCGGATGTGAACCCGGGTCATGAGGAGGAGTTCAAGGCCGTGTCGCGGGCGTACGACGTCCTGTCCGATCCGCAGAAGCGGCGCAACTACGACCTGGGCGGCGGCGAGAACGGCCAGGCGGCCGGCGGTGCCGGCTTCGGCGGCTTCTCCGACCTCTTCGAGACCTTCTTCGGCGGCGGGGGCGGCGGCGGGCGCCCGCAGCCGGCGTCGCGCGTGCGGCGCGGCCAGGACGCGCTCGTCGCGCTGCACATCGACCTGCAGACCGCGGCGTTCGGAGGCACGGCGGACGTCGAGATCGTGACGGCGGACTTGTGCGGTACGTGCGAGGGCGAGGGCACCCGCGCCGGCACCGGCGTCTCGACGTGCACGGTGTGCGACGGCCACGGCTCCGTCCAGCAGATGACCCGGACCCTCCTGGGCCAGATGGTGACGAATCAGACGTGCCCCAAGTGCGGCGGCTACGGCACCGTCATCGACGATCCCTGCCAGAACTGCCACGGCGACGGCCGGGTGCGGGCGAACGAGACGATCACGGTCAAGGTCCCCGCCGGCGTCCGCGACGGCAACCGGATCCAGCTCGCCGGTCGCGGTGAGGTGGGTCCCGGCGGCGGTCCGCGCGGCGATCTCTTCCTCGAGGTCATCGTCGAGGAGCACCCGGTCTTCACCCGCGACGGCTCCGATCTGCGCTGCACCCTCACGATCCCCATGACGGCGGCCGCACTGGGCGCCACGATCCCACTCGAGACCTTCGACGGGGAGCAGGGCATCGAGGTGAAGGCGGGGGCGCAGACCGGCGACACGATCCGCGTCCGCGGCCTGGGCGCGCAGCAGCTGCGCCGCGAGGGCCGCGGTGACCTGTTCGTCACGCTGGCGGTCGAGACGCCCACGGCCCTCGACTCCCACCAGCGCGACCTGCTGAGGCAGCTGGCGGAGGCGCGCGACGAGACCGCGCCCACCGGCAGTGCGGGGGAGAGCAAGCACGGACCCTTCTCCCGGCTGCGGGAGCGACTGGCCGGCCGATGAGCTGCTCCGTCTTCCTCGACCGGTCCCTGCCGCAGGCGGCGGTAGACGACGAGGTCCGCGTCGCGGGTCCCGTCGCGCACCACATCCGGGTCACCCGGATCGGCGCGGACGAGGAGTTCGACCTGGTCGACGGGGCGGGGCAACGGCTGCGCTGCGTGCTGGCGGCGGATGCTTCCGCGGACGGTCCGGAGGACGGACGACGACGCGGCAGACGACGGGGCGCGGACGACGCACCGCTCACGGCGCGGGTGCGGGAGGTGACGCGGGACGAGCCGGGCCGTCCGGAGCTCGTGCTCGTGCAGGCACTCGCGAAGTCCGGACGCGACGAGCAGGCGATCGAATCGGCGACGGAGATGGGCGTCGACCGCGTCGTCCCCTGGGCCGCCGCGCGGTCGATCGCCGCGTGGCCGGCCGCCAAGGAGGAGCGTCAGCACGCGAAGTGGCGGTCTCTGCTGGACACCGCCGCGCAGCAGTCCCGGCGCGCCCTGGCACCGGAGCTCGAGCCACTGGCCCGCGGCGGCGCGGTGCGGGAGCGCCTGCACGACGGCGATCGGGTGCTCGTCCTCCACGAGGAGGCGGACCTGCACCTGGCGGACGCACTCGACGAGCTCGCCGGTGGGTCGGCCGCACTGCCGGAGAGGATCGTGCTGATCGTGGGTCCCGAAGGCGGCATCGCACCGCAGGAGATCGAGGCGCTCACGGACGCGGGGGCCGCGCCCGTCCTGCTGGGCCGGACCGTCCTGCGCGCCTCGAGCGCGGGCCCGGCGGGCATCGCGCTCGTGCAGGCGGCGCTGGGCCGCTGGCGGGCTCCGCGCCCCTGATCGCCGGTAGACTGCCGGACACAGGCACCCATCCCGGAAGGACACCCCCTGGACACCGACCACGCCGCACCCGCCGCGCAGACACCGGGCCCCACGACGGTCCGCCTGGCTCTGCCGGAAACGCTTGACCTCGTCGCCCTCTTCGGACCCGCGGAGGCCAACCTCGTCGCCCTCGAGAAACTGGCTCCGGACGTCGACGTGCACGTGCGCGGTCGCGACGTCGCACTCACGGGACCGGAGGAGTCCGTGTCTGTCCTGGTCCGCACGATCGGGGAGCTCAAGCGGCTCGTCGCCGCCGGTGCGCTCATCGACCCGGACACGGTGGCGCGGGTGGGGCAGATCGACCCGTCCGCGGGGGCGGCCTCGGAGATGCTGGGCACCGGCATCCTGTCCTCCCGCGGCCGCACCGTGCGGCCCAAGACCTTCGGCCAGCACGAGTACGTCCGGGCGATCCGGCAGCACACGATCACGTTCGGCCTGGGGCCGGCCGGCACCGGCAAGACGTACCTCGCGATGGCGATGGCGGTGGGCGCCCTGCAGGCCCGCGAGGTCTCCCGCATCGTGCTGACCCGGCCCGCGGTCGAGGCCGGCGAACGGCTGGGCTTCCTGCCGGGCACCCTCAACGAGAAGATCGACCCGTACGTGCGGCCCCTCTACGACGCGCTGCACGACATGCTCGAGCCGGAGCGGATCCCGCGGCTGCTGGAGTCCGGGACGATCGAGGTCGCCCCGCTCGCCTACATGCGCGGACGCACCCTCAACGATGCGTTCGTCATCCTCGACGAGGCGCAGAACACGACGCCCGAGCAGATGAAGATGTTCCTCACACGACTGGGCTTCGGCTCGCGCATGGTCGTGACCGGCGACACGAGCCAGGTCGACCTGCCGCACGGCACCACGAGCGGCCTGCGGATCGTCCAGGACATCCTCCAGAGCATCGACGACATCGCGTTCTGCTCACTCACCAGCAAGGACGTCGTCCGGCACGCACTCGTGTCCGCGATCGTCGACGCGTACGACCTGTGGACGGGCACCTCGGGAGGCCGCGCATGACCATCGAGATCACCGACGAGTCCGGGGCGGGGATCGACCTCGAGACGGTCCGCGCGCTCACGGCGCACGTCTGCGCCCAGATGCGCATCCACCCGGACGCGGACGTCTACGTCCGGTTCGTGGAGCCCGGGCCCATGACGGACCTCCACGTGCAGTGGATGGACCTGGACGGGCCCACGGACGTCATGTCCTTCCCCATGGACGAGCTGCGCCCCGGCGACGACGCGGAACCGGGCGTGCTGGGCGACATCGTCGTGTGCTCGGAGGTGGCGGCGGAGCAGGCAGCCGCAGCAGGGCACAGCCTGCTGGACGAGGTCCTGCTCCTCGTGACGCACGGGCTGCTCCACCTGCTGGGGTACGACCACGCGGAGGAGGACGAGAAGGCGGAGATGTTCGGCCTGCAGCGGCGCCTGCTGCTCACCTTCCTCGCCGCGACCCAGCCCGGTCGCACCGACGCGCCCCGGCCCACGGAGGCCTGAGGCGTGGCGATCGCACTGGGCTTCCTGGCCGCCCTCGTCTGCCTGAGCGTCGCCGCCGTCTTCGCGGCGGCGGAATCCGCCTTCGCGACCGTCTCCCGCAGCGACATCGACGACGCGCACGAGGAGGGCCGCCGCGGTGCCGTCCGGCTCCAGCGGGTCGTGGCCGACCCTCTCGTCCACACGTACGTCCTCACGTTCCTCCGCCAGTTCACGGAGGCCCTCGCGACCGTCTTCATCGCCTACGCGTACCTGCAGGTGTTCGATGTGGGCTGGGAGGCCGTCGTCTGCACCGTCGTGACGGCCTCGGTCGCGGTGTTCGTCGTCGCGGGGGTCTCCCCGCGCAACGTCGCCCGGCACTACCCGCTCCAGACCGCCCTGCTGCTGGGCGGTCTGGTCTCCGGCCTGCGCACCGCGCTGGGTCCCGTCGCCCTCGTCCTCGTCTGGTTGGGCAACATGCTGACCCCGGCCCGCGTGAGCGGCGGCGGCGCGCCCCTGTCCGAGTCCCAGCTGCTGGACTACGTGGACCGGGCACAGGCCTCGGACGTCATCGAGGACGAGGAGCGGACCATGATCGCGAACGTCATCTCGCTGGGCGACACGCGCGCATGGAAGATCATGGTCCCGCGGACGGACCTCGTGACCGTGAGCACGGGCACGACGCTCGACGACGCGATGGTCCTGTTCCTGCGCTCCGGGTTCTCCCGGGTGCCCGTGACCGGCGAGGACGTCGACGACGTGCGCGGCTTCCTCTACCTCAAGGACATCGCCCGCCAGCTGCACATGCGGCCGGAGCTCAGCACCGAGGTCGTGGACGGGTTCGCCCGCGAGGCGCGGTTCGTGCCGGACACGAAGCAGGTCGACGACCTGCTGCAGGAGATGCAGGCGCGCAACACCCACGCGGCGGTCGTCGTCGACGAGTACGGCGGCACCGCCGGCATCGTGACGATCGAGGACATCGTCGAGGAGATCGTGGGCGAGATCGACGACGAATACGATGTGAGCGACGAGGCCGTCTGGCAGGAGGACGGCTCCGCGATCGTGAGCGCGCGCATGGATATCGACGACCTGGCCGAGCTCTTCGACGTGAAGATCGAGGACGAGGACGTCTCGAGCGTGGGCGGCCTCCTGCAGAAGCTCGTGGGGCGCGTCCCGATCGCCGGGGCGCACGCGCGGATCTCAGGACTGCGCCTCGAGGCGCTGCCCGGCGAGGGACGGCGACACAGGATCACCCGGGTGCGCGTGGACGGCGCCCGCGACAGGACCACCCAGGAGGCATGACGATGGCGGACCAGACGGAACAGGACGCGACCGGGCAGGACGGCGCCGGGCAGGACGGGGCGCCGTCGCTCGACGACCGGATCGCGCAGGCGCTGGGGACCTCGGGCGGGTTCCGCACGGACTACCCGGACACGTACCGCGCGGGCTTCGCATGCCTCGTGGGCCGGCCCAACACGGGCAAGTCGACGCTCACGAACGCGCTCGTGGGGGAGAAGGTCGCGATCACCTCGGACAAGCCGCAGACCACGCGGCACACCGTCCGCGGCATCGTGCACCGCGACGACCACCAGCTCATCCTCGTGGACACCCCCGGCCTCCACCGGCCTCGGACCCTGCTGGGGGAGCGCCTCAACGACCTCGTCGCGGGCACGCTCGCGGAGGTCGACGTCATCGGCTTCTGCGTCCCCGCGGACGAACAGCCCGGACCCGGCGACCGCTACATCGCCCAGCAGCTGGCCCAGTTCGCCGGTCGCACGCCCGTCGTCGCGCTCGTGACGAAGACGGACCGGGTCTCGAAGGACGAGGTGGGCGCAGCACTCCTGCGCACCGCGCAGCTAGGAGACTTCGCGGACGTCGTCCCCGTGTCCGCCGTCGAGGACTTCCAGGTCGACACGGTCGACGCCGTCCTCTCCGCCCACCTGCCGCTGTCGCCGCCGCTCTACCCGGACGGTGACCTCACGGACGAGCCCGAGGCCGTCATGGTCGCGGAGCTGGTCCGGGAGGCCGCGCTCGAGGGCGTGCGCGAGGAGCTGCCCCACTCCCTGGCCGTGCAGGTCGAGGAGATGAATCCGCGTGAAGGCCGGCCGGACGACAAGCCGCTGTGGGACGTGCACGTGAACGTCTACGTCGAGCGCCCCAGCCAGAAGGCGATCATCATCGGGCGGGGCGGCTCGCGGCTCAAGCAGATCGGCTCGCAGGCGCGCCGGGGAATCGAGGCGCTGCTGGGCACCCCCGTCTACCTCGATCTGCACGTCAAGGTCCTCAAGGACTGGCAGCGCGATCCCAAGGCGCTGGGACGGCTGGGCTTCGACTTCGCCTGACCCCCATCCGTGCCGCGTTCCATCCGCGCGTCCTGTCAGGATGCTGGGAATCTGTATGCTTGACGCTCGTGAGCACCGCCCAGATCATCCACCTCTCAGAGTCCGATCCGCGCATCTCGCCGGATGAGCTGATCGACGGGCTCGTCCCGCCGCCGCAGTTCGAGGACGTGTCCTTCGACAGCTATCGGCCCGATCCGACCCAGCCCTCGCAGTCGCAGGCCCGGGACACGCTCCAGGAGTTCGTGGCCGCGCAGGGCGGATCCGGGGGTCTGCTGGGACGCCTCTTCGGGGGCGGGAGGAAGAACCGGTCCCGCGGCGTCTACCTGGACGGCGGCTACGGTGTGGGCAAGACCCACCTCCTCGCGTCCGCGTGGCATGCCAGTGAGAAGCCCGCGACATTCGGCACGTTCGTCGAGTACACGAACCTCATCGGTGCGCTGGGCTTCGTGCGCGCACGCGACGAGCTCTCGCAGATGCGGCTCGTCTGCATCGACGAGTTCGAGCTGGACGATCCCGGCGACACCGTCATGATGTCCCGCCTCATGCGCGAGCTCACCGACGCCGGCGTGCGGATCGTCGCGACCTCGAACACGCTCCCGGGCGCACTGGGGCAGGGCCGCTTCGCCGCGCAGGACTTCCTGCGCGAGATCCAGGCGCTCGCAGACCAGTTCACGATCATCTCGATCGACGGCGACGACTACCGCGCCCGCGGTCTGCCGCAGCCGCCGGAGCCCCGCACGCCGGAGCAGCTCGAGGAGGCGCTGGGCGACCTCGACGGCACAGTCGCCCGGGATCCCTTCGCGGACGCGGTCGCCCACCTCTCCACCGTCCACCCCTCGCGCTACGGGCGCCTGCTCGACGGGGTGGACGCGGTGATCTGGGACGACGTGACGACGATCGAGAACGAGGGCGTCGCCCTGCGCTTCGTCGCGCTCGTCGACCGGATGTACGATCGCGACATCACCGTCCTGTCCAGCGGCGAGCGGCTGGACCGCGTCTTCACCGACGAGATGGTGGCGGGCGGCTACCGGAAGAAGTACCTGCGCTGCCTGTCGCGCCTGACGGCACTCGCGCACAAGGCGGACGACTGACGGAGGACCCCATGGCGGATGCGACCGGACCACTCACCGACCCGGCCGGCGTCGCAGCCGCACTGCGCTTCGACCCGCACCAGGGGCTGGACGGGGTCGACCCCGCCGCGACACCGGGATTCTCCGGCGGCAAGAAGGACGGGCAGTCCGCGCAGGAGGACGACGCCCCGCGCATCCGCAGCGCACAGGAGCGCCTCTACGCGAACGCGCTGTCCGCGCAGGGGAGCAGACGCGCACTCCTGGTCGTCCTGCAGGGCCGCGACGCGGCCGGCAAGGGCGGCATCGTCCGCCACCTGTCCGGTGCGGTGGGTCCCCACGGACTGCAGACGACCGCATTCGGCGTGCCCACGGACGAGGAGGCCGCGCACCACTTCCTGTGGCGCGTGCAGCGCCGGGTGCCGGCCTGGGGGCGGATCGCCGTCTTCGACCGGTCGCACTACGAGGACATCCTGGCCGTGCGGATGCACGATCTGGCGCCGCGCTCCGTGTGGGAACCCCGCTACGAGACGATCACGGAGTTCGAGGACGGGCTGACGCTCAGCGGCATCGATGTCGTCAAGATCATGCTGACCGTCTCGCAGGACGAGCAGGCCGCACGGCTGCGCGAGCGCATCGAGAGGCCGGAGAAGGCGTGGAAGCACTCCGCCTCGGATCTGGCCGACCGCCTGCGCTGGCACGAGTACACGAGTGCGTTCGAGGACGTGCTCCACCGGACCGACCGCGACACCGCCCCGTGGTACGTCGTGCCGGGCGACCGCAAGTGGTACGCGCGATGGGCGGTCGGACGGATCGTGCTGCACCACCTCGAGGCGATGGGGCTCGAGTTCCCGCCTGCGGACTTCGACCGCGCGGAGGCGCTGCGCGCACTCGACGAGTCCGCGGCGACGATCGCACGCGACTGACGCGCACGCACGACGTCCGGACGGTCCCGGACCGGACCGGGCTCAGCGCAGGCCGGTCCAGGCGGGCACCCACTCCCGCGGCACCCAGGCGGGCAGGCCGATGAGGAGCAGCACCAGCCAGACGGCGCCCACGACGCAGGCGCACGTGAGGAGCCCCAGCCCGGCCCCCACGCTCCAGTGGCTGGCGGCGACCCAGCGCGTCCACGCCCGCAGCTTCGCCTGCGTGAACCGCAGGAGCCTCCGGGCGAAGGAGAACTCCGAGGCGACGATCGCGACCCCCGTCAGCACGATGAGCCAGCCCGGCCCCGGCATCGGGACGAGGATGAGCCCCACGATGATGATGAGGGCACCCAGTGCCCCCACCGTCACGCGGTAGAGCCGGGCCGTGCGGGGACGGGTGTCCAGGCGGGTGCGCCAGCGCAGGTATCCCAACCGCGTGCGGCGGAACCACGGCCTGCCCTGCTTGTGGCTGCGCGACAGCCATCCCTCCGGCCGTTCCGACTTCCTGTCGTTCACATCCCGGAGTCTAAGCAGGCATCCTGGGCCGCTTCTCAGCATGTGACGAGGGCCACTGCGAGACGATTGGACTTGGCCCGGGGGTCCGTGTAGATTTATCTCTCGTTGCGGGGAACAAACCGGAACACCGGGAGCGAAAGCTTCCACGCGGATGTGGCTCAGTTGGTAGAGCATCACCTTGCCAAGGTGAGGGTCGCGGGTTCGAGTCCCGTCATCCGCTCGGAGACAGGTCAATGACAGGTCAACCGTCCCACGGTGGAGTGGCCGAGAGGCGAGGCAGCGGCCTGCAAAGCCGTATACGGGGGTTCGAATCCCCTCTCCACCTCGCTAGGCCCCTTCGGGGCAGAGCGCGATTGGCGCAGGGGTAGCGCGCTTCCTTCACACGGAAGAGGTCACTGGTTCGATCCCAGTATCGCGCACGGCGGAGACATCCGCCGGCACCGCTCACGCGGTGACCACCACAGCAGAATAGCCTGTGCACAGGCGCGATTGGCGCAGCGGTAGCGCGCTTCCCTGACACGGAAGAGGTCACTGGTTCGATCCCAGTATCGCGCACAGCAAGGAGGAGCCCCCCGGGAGACCGGGGGGCTCCCCGCATTCAACGCCTCCCGCCGGGCGGCGCGGGTCACGCGTTAGACTCGCTCGTGGCGCGGGACCCGGTCTGTCCCCGTCATCGCCCACCCATGAAGGAGCGCCACGTGGCTCACAGCATCACCCTCGACGGACGGCCCCAGGAGATCGAGGAGGGGATGACGGGCACGCAGCTGTTCGCGGACCGCCGCGACGTCGTCGCCCTCCGTCTCAACGGCGCCCCTGCGGACCTCAGCAGGACGCTGAGCCCGGGTGATGCAGTCGAGCCCATCACACTGGCGGATCAGGACGGCCTCGACATCCTCCGTCACTCCGCCGGACACGTCGTGGCGCAGGCGGTCCAGGAGCTGTTCCCCGGCGCCACGCTGGGCATCGGCCCCTTCATCACGGACGGGTTCTACTTCGACTTCGGAGGCGTCGATCCGTTCACCCCGGAGGACCTCAAGGAGATCGAGAAGCGCTCCAAGCAGATCATCAAGGAGGGGCAGGCCTTCCACCGCGTCGAGGTGTCGGAGGAGGACGCGCTGGCGCGCATGGCGGACGAGCCCTTCAAGACGGAGCTCATCACGACCCGCTTCAACCCGGCCGCCGACGACGAGGCGTCCGTCGAGGTCGCCGCGGGCGACCTGACGGTGTACGAGAACCGCAACCGGAAGGGCGAGGTCGTCTGGCAGGATCTGTGCCGCGGTCCGCACCTGCCCACCACGAAGCACATCGGCCAGGGCTTCGCCGTCACCCGGTCGTCCGCCGCCTACTGGCGCGGTGACCAGTCGCGGGACTCCCTGCAGCGCGTCTACGGCACAGCGTGGGCCAGCAAGGAGGACCTCCGCGCGCACCAGGAGCGCCTCGCGGAGGCGGAGCGTCGCGACCACCGTCGCCTGGGCATCGAGCTGGACCTCTTCTCCTTCCCCGACGAGCTGGGCTCCGGTCTGCCGGTCTTCCACCCCAAGGGCGGTGTCATCAAGCGCGAGATGGAGGACTACGTCCGCGCCCGCCACATCGCCTCGGGCTTCGAGTACGTGGGCACACCCCACATCTCGAAGGAGGAGCTGTTCCACACCTCCGGCCACCTGCCGTACTACGAGGAGGGGATGTTCCCCGCCCTCGCGGTCGACGAGGTGCGCGATGCGGACGGCCGCGTGGTCAAGCCCGGGCACCCCTATCGCCTCAAGGCGATGAACTGCCCCATGCACAACCTCATCTACCGCGCCCGCGGCCGCTCCTACCGCGAGCTGCCGCTGCGACTCTTCGAGTTCGGCTCCGTCTACCGCGACGAGCCCTCCGGCGTCATCCACGGCCTCACGCGCGTGCGCGGCTTCGCCCAGGACGACTCCCACTCGTACGTGACGCAGGAGGGTGCGGCGGACGAGATCCGTCACCTCCTCGACTTCATCCTCTCCCTGCTGCGGGACTTCGGCCTCGACGACTTCTACCTCGAGCTCTCCACCCGCGACGAGGACGGTCGGAAGAAGCACAAGTTCATCGGCTCCGACGAGCAGTGGCGCACCGCGACGGAGGTCCTCGAGTCCGTCGCCCGCGAGACCGGCCTGGAGCTCGTGCCGGATCCGGGCGGTGCGGCCTACTACGGGCCCAAGATCTCCGTGCAGGCGCGCGACGCGATCGGGCGCACGTGGCAGATGTCGACCGTCCAGTACGACTTCAACCAGCCGGAGCGGTTCGACCTCGAGTACCAGGCCTCCGACGGCAGCCGCCAGCGCCCCGTCATGATCCACTCCGCGAAGTTCGGTTCGATCGAGCGGTTCATGGGCGTGCTGACGGAGCACTACGCCGGTGCGTTCCCCGTGTGGCTGGCCCCGGTGCAGGTCGTGGGAGTCCCCGTCGCAGACGCGTTCGCGCCGTACCTCCAGGAGATCGCCGAGCGTCTGCGCGCGCACGGCGTGCGGGTCGAGATCGACGACTCCGCGGACCGGATGCCCAAGAAGATCCGCACCGCGACGAAGCAGAAGGTGCCTTTCATCCTCATCGCCGGCGGCGAGGACCAGGAGGCCGGGGCCGTGTCGTTCCGCTTCCGCGACGGGTCGCAGCGCAACGGCGTCCCCGTCGACGAGGCGGTCGAGGAGATCCTCGCGGCGATCCGTTCGAAGGCGCAGGTATGACGGGGGAGGCGGAGTCGCCCGAGGGGTTCCCGCGGCAGACGGACGGGTTCGACCGGCTGTGGACGCCGCACCGCATGGTCTACGTGGCCGGCGACCAGAAGCCCACGGACGGCGGCGCCGTCGACTGCCCGTTCTGCGCCGCACCCGGCCGCACGGACGAGGACGGACTCATCGTGGCACGCGGTGAGCACGTCTACGCGGTGCTCAACCTGTACCCGTACAACCCGGGCCACCTGCTCGTGTGCCCGTACCGGCACGTGGCCGACTACACGGACCTGACGGCGGACGAGACCCGCGAGCTCGCGGAGTTCACGCAGGAGGCGATGCGCGCGATCCGCCGCGTGTCCTCGCCGCCCGGCTTCAACCTGGGGATGAACCAGGGGGCGGCCGGGGGCGCGGGCATCGCCGCGCACCTGCACCAGCACGTCGTCCCGCGCTTCTCCGGGGACGCGAACTTCCTGCCGATCGTCGCGCAGACGAAGGCGCTGCCGCAGGTCCACGACCAGGTGCGCGCCCTCGTGGCCGCGGAGTGGGGTACTGGTGGCTGATCCCCGGGACCTCATCGCCGCGCTCCACACGGTGGGGCGCCCGCTGCTGCTCGAGGACGCAGTCGTCGTCGAGATCACCCGACCCGACCTGGCGGCGGACGCCTACACGACCCGCCTCCACACGGTGCCGCTGTCGGGTGCCGGGCCCGTGCGCCGGTTCTCGTCGGGCACCTCGGACCGCGGCCTCGTGCAGGCGGAAGGGGTCCGGGCGCTCCTGCGTGCGACCGGTGACGGGCCCGCGCAGCTGTGGGCGGGCCTCGGCGGCGGTCTGCCCCGCGCGGTGACGGACGAGCCGCTGGGAGTCCTGGACGCCGTCCTCGACGGTCACGACGCGCTCGTCATCGCCCGCGACCCGGAACCCGGCCGGTACGGCACGGATCCGGACGTGGGTCCCGAGGCCGAGGCCCCGCGCCGGATCACGACGGCCCAGTACCAGTCGAACGGGCTGGGCTACACCCTCGACCGCCCCGCGCGGCTGCTGCGGGTGCCGCTCGAGGACGAGACGGCCGCAGCGCCCGCAGGCGACATCCCGCTGCCGACGGCGACCGAGATCCTCCGCCTGCCAGGCGATGTGCACGAGCCGCGGGCGCAGCACGGCCGGGTCTCCGCACTGGGACCGGCGGTGGAGCCCAGCACGGTCGCGGATCTGCGCACCGCGGTCTGGGTCGTCGATCCGGACGGCGCGCACCGCCTCGACACCGGCACGCTGAGCGTCGGGTCGCACGCGTGGCTGGACCACGACCGCGTGCTGCTGCTGGCGGCGGACCTGGGGCCGGGCCACGCGGACTTCGTCGCCCGGGTCGCGGGACTGCACCTCCACGACACCCGCGACGGCTCGACCGTGCGCCTGACCCCGGAGGACGAATGCCAGCTGGGCGGCGACCTGCGGGTCGTGGACGGCCGTGCGCTGTGCCTCGAGACGCACGACGGGGCCGAGCGCCTCGTCCGGATCACCCTCCCGGGCGAGGTCGGCGCTCAGGCCCACGTCGAGGCGCTCACCCCGGACGACTGGGTCGTGACCGGCTGGGACGCGGATGCGGACGGCCGGCTCGTCGTGACGGCGGCGACGCCCGTCAGCGCGGGCGAGGTGTTCCGGCTGGACCCGGGGGAGGAGCCGGTGGCCCTCACCGCATTGCCGGGCCCGGTCTGGTCCCGGAAGCACGCGATCACCTCGCGGACGGACGGGGGAGAGGTCCACGGCTGGTGCGCCGTGCCGGACGGTCCCGGCCCGCATCCCGTCGTCCTCCTCATCCACGGCGGCCCGTTCGCGCAGTACACGGCCGCCGTCCTCGACGAGGTGCAGGTGCTGCTGGACGCGGGGATCGGCGTCGTGTGGTCCAACCCGCGCGGCTCCGCCGGACGCGGTCGCGCGTGGGGCCTGGCGGTCCGGGGCGACTTCGCGCAGCCCGCGGCCCAGGACGTGCTGGCCGTCCTCGACGCCGCGCTGGAGGCGCACCCCGCCCTCGACCGCACCCGGCAGGGCGTGGCCGGCGGCTCCTACGGTGGCTACCTCACCGCGATGATCACCTCCACCCACCACCGGTTCGCCGCCGCGATCGTCGAGCGCGGGTTCCTCGACCCGGTCGCCTTCGCCGGCACGAGCGACATCGGCATGCACTTCGGCCACGCGTACGTGGGCACGGATCCGGCCGTGGTCGCGCGTCAGTCCGCGGTCGCCCGCGTGGGCGACGTCCGCACCCCCACGCTCGTCCTCCACTCGGAGCAGGATCTGCGCTGCCCGCTGGAGCAGGCCCAGCAGTACTACGCGGGGTTGCTGCGCCACGGGGTCGAGGCGGAGATGCTCGTCTTCCCCGGCGAGGACCACGAACTGTCCCGCAGCGGACGGCCCCGCCACCGCGTCGCGCGGTCGCGGGCGATCGTCGAGTGGTGGGCGCGCCACCTGGGGAGCCTCGGGGTCGCGGAGCGGGACGCCTGATGCTCAACTCGCTCGCGCGGGCGGCGTTCACCCGCCTGTTCACCCCGCCGGCGAAGCTGCTGCTGCGACTGGGCCTCACCGCGGACGCGGTCACCGTGATCGGGACGATCGGCGTCTGCTTGGGAGCGCTCGTCGCGTACCCGCTGGGACACCTGTTCTGGGGGACCGTCGTCATCACGGTGTTCGTCCTCGCGGACATGCTCGACGGCATCATGGCCAGGCTGTCGGGGGAGAGCTCGAAGTGGGGCGCCTTCCTCGACTCGACCCTCGACCGCATCGCGGACTCCGCCGTCTTCGTAGGGCTCGCGCTCTGGTTCTTCCTGGGCGCCGACGACCCGCTCACGGCGCTGCTCGCCCTCATCTGCCTCGTGACCGGTTCGCTCGTGTCCTACGTGCGGGCCCGCGGCGAGGCACTGGGCGTCACAGCCGCCGGTGGGATCGCGGAGCGGGCGGACCGGCTGCTCGTCACCCTCGTCGTCACGGGCGTCGTGGGTCTGGGCGTCCCCGTCGTGGCCCTCACGATCGCCCTGGGCGCCCTGAGCGTCCTCTGCATCATCACCGTCGGCCAGCGGATGGCGGCGGTGCGCGCCCAGCTGGCGGGCGGCCCGACTGTAGAATGACGTGTCACCCGGCTCTCGACTGATACGGAGGAATGCACGTGGCAGGCCACTCCAAGTGGGCGACGACCAAGCACAAGAAGGCCGCGATCGATGCGAAGCGCGGCAAGCTGTTCGCGAAGCTCATCAAGAACATCGAGGTCGCGGCGCGCAACGGCGGACCGGATCTGGACGGCAACCCCACCCTGTACGACGCGGTGCAGAGGGCCAAGAAGTCGTCGGTCCCCAGTGACAACATCGACCGCGCCGTCAAGCGCGGCGGCGGCCTGGACGGCGGCGGGGTCGACTACGAGACGATCATGTACGAGGGCTACGGCGCCGGCGGCGTCGCGGTGCTCATCGAGTGCCTGACCGACAACCGCAACCGCGCGGCCTCCGATGTGCGCGTCGCCGTGACGCGCAACAACGGGTCGATGGGGGATCCGGGTTCCGTCGCCTACAACTTCAACCGCAAGGGCGTCGTCGCCGTCAAGAAGGACGCGGCGGACGAGGACACGATCCTCGAGGCGACGCTCGAGGCCGGTGCGGAGGAGATCAAGGACGCGGGCGAGCAGTGGGAGGTCATCTCCGAGGCGACCGACCTCGTCGACGTCCGCACCGCGGTCGTGGACGCGGGGCTCGACTACGAGTCCGCGGAGGCCGCCTTCGTCCCGACCGTCGAGGTGCCGGTCGACGTCGACGCCGCGCGCAAGCTCTTCGGACTCATCGACGCGCTCGAGGACCTGGACGACGTCCAGAACGTCTACACGAACGTCGACCTGACCGACGACGTGCTCGCAGCCCTCGACGCGGACTGAGCCGTGCGGGTCCTGGGTGTGGACCCCGGGCTCACCCGGCTGGGCCTGGGCGTCGTCGAGTCGGGGCGGCCCGCACGTCCCCGACTCGTCGCGGTGGGGGTCGTCCGCACGCCCGCGGACGACTCCGTCGACGTGCGCCTGGGCACGATCGCGGAGGCCTTCGACGGCTGGATCGACGAGCACCGGCCGGACGTCGTCGCGATCGAGCGCGTGTTCGCCCGCTCGGACGTCTCGACGATCATCGGCACCGCTCAGGCCTCTGGCCTCACGATGGGGCTGGCCGCCCGCCGGGGCATCCCCGTCGCGATGCACACGCCCTCGGAGGTCAAGGCCGCCGTCACGGGCAGCGGCCGGGCGGACAAGCAGCAGGTGACGCGGATGGTCACCCGCATCCTGCGGCTCGACGCCCCGCCCAAGCCGGCGGACGCGGCGGACGCGCTGGCGCTCGCGATCACGCACGTGTGGCGCGGTGCCACCGCGGGCGCCTCCACCCCCGGCAAGCGCAAGGACGTGCTGGCGCGCCGGGCCGCCGGGCGGCAGGGGTCCGGGCTCACCCCCGCGCAGGAGCAGTGGGCCGCCGCGCTCCGCGCGGCGGAATCGTGAGGAGCGCCCCGCCGGGTTAGACTGCAATCGCACGTGTGTTCGAAAACAGATCGCTAGGAGTCGCCCCGTTGATCGCGTACCTGTCTGGCACCGCCCGCTCCGTCCGGGCGGATACGGTCATCGTCCTCGCAGGAGGTGTGGGCCGGATCGTCACGATCGCGCCCGGTCACGCCGCGCGCATGCACGAGGGCCAGGAGATCGAGCTGCACACGGAGCTGGTGGTCCGCGAGGACTCCCTCACCCTCTACGGCTTCGAGACCGCGCACGCCCGCAGCGTCTTCCGCACGCTCCTGACGGTGTCCGGGGTGGGCCCCAAGCTCGCGATGGCGGTCCTGGCGGTGCTGGGCGCGGACGGAGTGGCGGCGGCGGTCGCGGCGGAGGATGCGAAGGCGCTGACCGCGGTCCCCGGGATCGGCGCGAAGGGTGCCGCCCGCATGCTCCTCGAGCTCACGGGCAAGCTCCCGGCGGACGCGGTCCTGCCGGGCGCGACGGTCGCCGCGGCTCCCGCTCCGGGCGATCAGGTGGTCGAGGCGCTCGTGGGCCTGGGCTGGAAGGACGCGCAGGCTGAGCGGGCGGTCGCGGACGTCCGTGCGGCGACGCCGGACGCGGATGTCTCCGCGCTGCTGAAGGACGCACTGCGGATGCTGGGCGGTCCCCGGTGAGCGAGCGGTCGTACGAGGTCGACTTCGGGGACGACGGACCCACGGGAGCGGAGGCGGAGCGCCTCACGCGTGCAGGCGCCGGCGAGCAGGAGCGCGCGGCGGAATCGGCCCTGCGGCCGCGGGGACTGCGGGAGTTCGTGGGCCAGCCGCTGGTCCGCGACCAGCTGTCGCTCGTCCTCGACGCGGCCCGCGCCCGCGGCCGCGCTCCCGACCACGTGCTGCTGTCCGGCCCGCCGGGGCTGGGGAAGACGACGCTCGCGATGATCATCGCGCACGAGATGGACCAGCAGATCCGGGTCACCTCCGGTCCCGCGATCCAGCACGCGGGCGACCTCGCCGCGATCCTGTCGTCGCTGGAGGAGGGCGAGGTCCTCTTCGTCGACGAGATCCACCGGATGTCGCGGGCGGCGGAGGAGATGCTCTACGTCGCGATGGAGGACTTCCGCGTCGACGTCATCGTGGGCAAGGGCCCCGGCGCCACCGCGATCCCGCTGGACCTGCCCGCGTTCACGCTCGTGGGCGCCACGACCCGGTCGGGTCTGCTGCCGGCGCCGCTGCGCGACCGCTTCGGCTTCACGGGCCACCTCGAGTTCTACTCGACCACCGATCTGCTGCGGGTCCTGGCCCGGTCCTCGGGCAAGCTCGAGATCGACGCGGACCCGGCGGGCCTCCACGAGATCGCCTCGCGCTCGCGCGGCACCCCGCGCATCGCCAACCGGCTGCTGCGCCGCGTGCGCGACTGGGCGCAGGTCCGCGGGGACGGGCGGATCGACGAGGACGCCGCTCGTGCCGCCCTCACCGTGTACGAGGTGGACGAGCTGGGCCTCGACCGGCTGGACCGGTCCGTCCTCCACGCGCTGTGCGTCCGGTTCCGCGGGGGGCCGGTGGGGCTCTCGACGCTCGCGGTCGCGGTCGCGGAGGAGGCGGAGACGGTCGCGGAGGTCGTCGAGCCGTTCCTCGTGCGCGAGGGTCTCATGGCGCGCACCCCGCGCGGTCGGGTCGCGACCGGCGACGGGTGGCGGCACTTGGGGCTCGAAGCGCCGGACGATGCATTCTGATCCTCGATGTGAGACTCCTCGACAGGACCACTAGACTGGCCTCCGGTCTTCTCGACTCCACTCACGAAAGGCGGCCACCGCCCCATGGAAATGATCCTCATCCTCGGATTCGGCGCGCTCCTCATCTTCTTCATGATGAACTCGCGCAAGAAGCAGCGTCAGCAGCAGGAGAAGCTGTCGACGGGGCTGGTCCCCGGTGCCCGGGTGATGACGTCCTTCGGCGTGTTCGGCACGGTCGTCGAGGTGCTGCCGGAGGAGAACAAGGTGGTCATCGAGTCCGGTCCCGGCACGGTGCTGACCGTCCACCGCCAGGCGATCGGCACGATCGAGCAGCCCGTCGCGGACACCCCGCTGGACGACGAGCTGGGCGGCACCGAGGTCCCCGACGACCTCTCGTCCCTCACCCCCGTCGACGAGGACCGGGCGGGGACGACCGAGGCCCGCAGCAGCGACGCCACTGAGGACGTCGCGGATGACACCGCGGTCGAGGATGATGCGGTCGCGACCGCAGACGACGACCTCGCGGACGCGGACGCGACGGACCGCACCGTCTCGGATGAGGCGCAGGACGAGGCCGCTGACACGTCGGTCGACACCGATGACGACTCGGACGACGAGACCCGGCAGAACCGCGGCTGACCGGTCCGGTCGGACCCCGACCGGCTCTCCTCCCGCTCCCACCTCCCGAAAGCGATAACGTGGCCGCACCCTCCAACGAACCGCGCCCGGTACTGTCCTTCATCTGGCTGACCGTCATCACGGTCGCACTCGTCGTCCTCGTGGGCGCCGGTGCGATCTGGTCGACGGCGACCTGGGCGCCCAAGCTCGCCCTCGACCTCGAGGGCGGCACGTCGATCATCCTCGAGCCGCAGGTCGACGAGGAGACGACGATCTCCTCCGAGCAGCTCGAGCAGGCGGTCGCGATCATCCGCCAGCGTGTCGACGGCACCGGTGTGTCGGAGGCCGAGATCACGACGCAGGGCGACCGGAACATCGTCGTGAATCTGCCGGGCAATCCGGACGAGGAGACCCGCGAACTGGTGCGGTCCTCCGCGCAGCTCAGCTTCCGGCGCGTCGCCTACCAGGGTCCCCCGGAGCCGGTCAGTCCGGACGGCGAACCCACGGACGAGGCGACCGAGGACCCCACCGCGGACCTGAGCGACGAGGAGCGCGAGCGCCTCGAGGAGCTGCTGCGCGAGGACGCGGAGGACGCGCAGGGCGGCGGCACGGTCGCGCCGGACGAGTCGCAGCCGACCGGGGACGCGACGGAGCAGACCAGCGCAACCGACGAGCCCGGCACGACGGATCAGCCCAGTGCGGGAGCGACGGACGAGTCGGAGCAGACGATCCCGCGCTTCGACCCGATGACGGACATGTCGTGGGCCTCCGACGAGATCATGAACGAGTTCGCGGCGCTCGACTGCACGGACCCGGCCAACCGCACTGGTGGCGTGCAGGGCGATCCGGACGAGGTCGTCGTCTCGTGCGCCCAGGACGGCTCGTCGAAGTTCATCCTGGGCCCGGTCGAACTGGACGGTTCGCACGTGTCCGACGCGGACTTCGGCTTCGAGACGACCTCGACGGGCACGCAGACCAACCGCGTCGCCGTCACGATCGAGTTCGACGAGGTGGGACGGGACGTGTTCGGCCAGATCACGACTGCGATCACCGGCCAGCAGCAGCCCTACAACCAGTTTGCGATCGTGCTGGACGGCCTCGTGCTGTCCGCCCCCGCCTCGCAGACGCCGGTGACGGACGGACGCGCGCAGATCACCGGCGACTTCACCCTGGAGTCGGGTGAGACGCTCGCCAACCAATTGCGCAACGGCGCACTGCCCATCAGCTTCCAGGTCCAGAGCGAGCAGCAGATCTCGCCCACTCTGGGCTCCGAGTACCTCGCGATGGGTGTCCTGGCCGGCCTCATCGGTCTGGGCCTGGTCGTCGTCTACTCGCTGGTCCAGTACCGGGTGCTGGGGACCGTGACGGTCTCGAGCCTGGCGGTCGCGGGTCTCCTCACCTATCTCCTCCTGCTCCTCGTGACCTGGAGATACGGCTACCGACTCTCCCTCGCGGGCGTCGCGGGCCTCATCGTGGGCATCGGCGCGGCGGCGGACTCGTTCATCGTCTACTTCGAGCGCATCCGCGACGAGCTGCGCGGCGGCCGCAAGCTCACCTCCGCCGTCGAGATCGGCTGGGATCGCGCGAAGCGGACGATCTTCGCGTCGAAGGCGGTCAACCTGCTGGGCGCCGTCATCCTCTACATCCTCGCGGTGGGCAGCGTCCGCGGCTTCGCGTTCACGCTGGGCCTCACCGTCATCGTCGACCTCCTCGTCACGGTGCTCTTCACGCACCCGATGATGCAGCTCCTGGCTCGCACGCGGTTCTTCGGGGACGGCCATCCGATGTCCGGCATGGACCCCCGGCAGCTGGGTGTCACGGAGGCGACGTACCGGGGCGCCCTCAACATCGACCTGGAGCGCGCGCGGCGCGACGGGACGAAGAAGGGCTCCTTCAAGGAGGCCAAGCGCCGGCAGAAGCAGGTGGACCGCCGTGAGGCGAGCCGTTCCGGCCTCACCCTCGCCGAGCGCAAGGCCCAGGAGGCGCGCGAGGCACAGGAATCCGACACCGACGCACAGGCGGGGGACAACCGATGAAGAAGTTCCTGTCGTGGGGCAACGACCTCCACAGCGGTCGCACGTCGATCCCGTTCGTGGGCCGCGCACGGCTCTGGCTCACGATCGCCGGCGTCGTCGGACTGCTCTGCGTCGCGGTGCCCCTCATCTTCGGCTTCAACCTGGGCATCGCCTTCCGGGGCGGTTCCGAGTTCCAGGTGTCGCAGGTCGACGCCTCCCAGTCGCAGGCCGCGACGGACGCCGTGACGGATGCGGTGGGCGACGTGGGCACGACGGTGGTCCCGACCTCGGACACCTCCGTGCGGATCACCACAGAGCAGCTGACGGATCCGCAGATGCAGGAGGTCCGGGACGCGCTCGTCGAGGTCTACGACGTGGAGACGGAGGACGTCACCTCGAACTTCGTGGGACCCGCGTGGGGGCAGGACGTGACGGACAAGATGCTGCGGGCGCTCGTGATCTTCGTGGGGCTCGCGATGATCTTCATGGCGATCTACTTCCGGACGTGGAAGATGTCGGTCGCCGCGATCATCGGCCTCATCGCGGTCATGGTCGTGACGATCGGGATCTACTCCGCCACGGGCTTCGAGATCACACCGGAGGCGGTCATCGGATTCCTCACCGTCCTGAGCTTCTCCCTGTACGACACGGTCGTCGTGTTCGACAAGATCAGGGAGAACACGCAGGACTTCGAGGACAACGTCCACATGAAGTTCTCCGAGCTGGTGAACCTGGGCGTCAACCAGACGACCGTGCGCTCGATCAACACCTCCGTCATCGCGGTGCTGCCGATCGCGTCGATCCTCTTCATCGGCGTGGTCCTGCTGGGCGCGGGCACGCTCACGGACATCTCGCTGTCCCTCTTCGTCGGCACGATCGTCGCCGCACTGTCGACCCTGTTCGTCGCGTCGCCGCTCTACGCGGTGCTGCGGCGCCGCGAGCCCGCGGTGCGGAAGCAGGAGGCGGCCGTCGAGGAGCGCCGGCAGGAGAAGGGGCTGCCGGACCGGGCCCCGGTCCTGGGCGACGAGGTGCCCGTCAGCGCCGGACGGTGACGCGCGGCGCGTGCGCGGCACGCGCCGTGTGCGGCGCAGCACCTCCACCGGCCGTACGATGGTCGTCACGGCGGTGACGGCTGTCGGTCGCCGCAGCGAGGGGAGGATCCTGTGACGCACGTGGACGAGAGCGCCGGCCACCGGCGCCGGGGTCTGGGCCGGCTGGCCTTCTGGACGGCGCGCGCCCAGCAGGACCCGGCGCGCCCCCGTGCCCTGGGCCCGCTGCTGCAGGCGCTCGAGGTCAACCACCCGCGCAGCGACACCGGACTGGTGCTGCGGGCCTACCGGGTCGCGGACCGGGCGCACACGGGCCAGACGCGCAAGAGCGGCGACCCCTACATCACGCATCCCGTCGCCGTCGCGACGATCCTCGCGGAGATCGGGATGACGCCCACGACGCTTGCGGCAGCGCTGCTGCACGACACCGTCGAGGACACGGACTACTCGCTCGAGCAGCTGCGCGAGGACTTCGGCGACGAGATCGCCGTCATGGTCGACGGGGTCACGAAGCTCGACAAGATCGAGTACGGTGCGGCCGCCCAGTCGGAGACGGTGCGCAAGATGATCGTGGCGATGAGCCGCGATATCCGCGTGCTCGTCATCAAACTGGCCGACCGCCTGCACAACGCGCGCACGTGGAAGTACGTGCCGGCCTCCTCGAGCGGCCGGAAGGCGAAGGAGACGCTCGAGATCTTCGCCCCGCTGGCGCACCGGCTGGGCATGAACACGATCAAGTGGGAGTTGGAGGACCTGTCGTTCCAGGTGCTCTACCCCAAGGTGTACGAGGAGATCGTGCGGCTCGTGGCGGAGCGGGCGCCGGAGCGCGAGAAGTTCCTGGGCATCGTGTCGAAGGAGTTGGGCGACGAACTCGTCTCCTCCGGCATCGACGGGACGATCTCCGGCCGACCCAAGCACTACTACTCGATCTACCAGAAGATGGTGGTGCGGGGGCACGAGTTCGCGGACATCTACGACCTCGTGGGCGTGCGCGTGCTCGTCGAGACGGTCCGCGAGTGCTATGCGGTCCTGGGCATCGTGCACGCGCGCTGGTCGCCCATCGCGGGACGGTTCAAGGACTACATCGCGATGCCCAAGTTCAACATGTACCAGAGCCTCCACACGACGGTCATCGGCCCCGACGGGCGACCCGTGGAGATCCAGGTGCGCACGCGGGAGATGGACCGGCGGGCGGAGTACGGCGTCGCCGCGCACTGGAAGTACAAGGACCGCGGCGGCCTGCGCTCCGGCGGGCGCACCGCGAAGGTGGGCGACACCGGCACCGTCGACGACGTCGCGTGGCTGCGGCAGCTGCTGGACTGGCAGAAGGAGGTCTCCGACCCGGAGGAGTTCCTCGACAGCCTCCGCTACGAGGTGAACTCGCAGGAGGTCTACGCGTTCACGCCCAAGGGCGACATCATCGCGCTGCCGGCGGGGTCCACGCCCGTCGACTTCGCCTACGCGGTGCACACGGAGGTGGGGCACCGGACGATGGGCGCCCGCGTCAACGGCCGCCTCGTGGCACTCGAATCGGAGCTGGCCAACGGCGACGTCGTCGAGGTGTTCACGTCGAAGGACGAGTCCGCGGGCCCCAGCCGGGACTGGCTGGCCTTCGTCCGCTCGCCGCGCGCCCGCAGCAAGATCCGCCAGTGGTTCAGCAAGGAGCGGCGCGAGGAGGCGATCGAGTCCGGGCGAGAGCAGCTGGCGCGGGCGATGCGCCGCCACTCGTTGTCCGCGGAGCGTCTCATGTCCGCCGAGGGCCTCCTGGCCGTCGCCGAGCAGATGCACCTGACGGACGTGACCGCCGTGTACGCCGCGATCGGCAACGGCACGACCTCGGCGGCGCACGTCGTCGACCTGCTGGCGAAGGCGGTGGGCGAGGAGAAGGCCCCGGCGGTGCCGGTGGGTCCCACCAACCCCACGGGGCGCTCAAGCGGCCACCACTCGACGGCGGAGGGCGTCCGCGTCACGGGGGCGGACGGACTCCTCGTCAAGCTGGCGCGCTGCTGCACGCCGGTCCCGGGCGACAGGATCGTGGGATTCGTCACGCGCGGGGCCGGGGTCTCCGTGCACCGCGACGACTGCACGAACCTCGAATCCATGCGGGCGGAGCCGGAGCGCTTCGTCGACGTCGAGTGGACGGGCAGCTCGCGCGGCCTCTACCTCGTCAACATCCAGGTCGAGGCACTGGATCGGGCGGGCCTGCTGTCCGACATCACCCGCGTGCTGTCGGAGCTGCACGTCAACATCCTGTCCGCCTCCGTCGCGACCTCGCGCGCCCGGGTGGCGCAGTCGCGGTTCGTGTTCGAGATGGGGGACGGGACGCACCTCGACAACGTGCTCTCCGCCGTCCGCCGGGTGGAGGGCGTCTTCGACGTCTACCGCGTCACGGTGTGAGGGCCGGACTGGGCTCGCGACCGATGGTCGCGAGCGCCAGAGCCCGGGTGCGCGCGGCATAGGGGCGTCGTTCGATGCCGTCGAGCCACGCGAGGAAGGACTGCCGGTCCGCGTGCGGGACGCGGGCGAAGGTGTGCTGGCCGGTCGCGACCGGGTCCGGGGCCAGGAGCGCGGCACGCAGCAGGTCGTAGAGGGTCCGCTCCGGTGAGGTGACGGTCTGGCCGTCGAACTCCACCCGCTCCGCCGGGAGGACATCGCGTTCGTAGACGGTCCAGGACCCGCGGGAGCTGCGCATGCGCCGCCGGGAGAACGTCGTGTACTCCGTCAGCGCGGGCGCCCTGCCGGACGACGAGCCCCACCACACCCAGTGCGCGGACCGGTGGGACAGAGCGATGGAGGGCCGCGGTGCCGCACCCAGTGCGGCGCAGCGCAGGGCCGGATCCGCGATCGTGCCCGCCGCGACCCACACGTCCCGCGTGAGCCGCTGCAGGAGGCCGTCGTACTCGAGTCCCAGCAGATCCGTGAGGGGGAGCGGCCGATCCAGCCGGATGAACCCAGACATGGACCCACTCTCACGCGCCGGGGGCGGGCGCGCAACAGCACGCCCGCCCCTGTGGAGAACTCCGGGATCAGCCCAGATCGGCCGCCGTCGCCGCGATCTGGTCGTACCACGCGCGGCGGGCGCGTAGCGCCTCCTCGGCGCGTGCGATCCGGTCCGCGTCGCCGCTGTCGCGGGCCGCCGCGAGATCCGCCTCGAGGTCCCCGATCGCGTCCTCGAGCTGCGCGAGCATGCCCGAGGTGCGCGCACGGGTCTCCGGATTCGTCCGATCCCATTCCGCCTGCTCGGCGTCCGCGAGGGCCTGCTCGACGGCGCGCAGTCCGCCCTCGACCCGGTTCAGATCGCCGCGCGGCACCTTGCCGGCGTCCTCCCAGCGGTCCTGGATGTCCCGCAGGGCGGTCTTCGTCGCCTGGATGTCCGTGATCGGCAGGAGTGCCTGGGCCTCCGCCAGGAGCCCCTCCTTGACGGTGAGGTTCCCGCGGTACTCCTCGTCGATGCGCGCGTTCGCGGCCGTGCGTGCGTCGAAGAAGACGTCCTGGGCGGCGCGGAAGCGCGCCCACAGTGCGTCGTCCTCCTTGCGTCCGGCGCGGGGCGCGGCCTTCCACTCGTCCATGAGATCGCGGTACTTCGCCGCGGTCTCGCGCCAGTCGGTGGAACCGGACAGCTCCTCCGCCCGGGTGATGAGCTTCTCCTTCAGCCGCCGGCCCTCCGCCGCGCGCTCGTCCAGCTGCGCGAAGTGGGCCTTCCGCCCGCGGTCGAACGTGGAGCGCGCCTGCGAGAACCGACCCCACAGCTCCTTGTCCTGCGCGGCCGGCAGGCGGGGGTAGGAGCTCTGGACGGACTTCCACTCGTCGAAGAGGGCGCGCATGCGGGCCGCAGAGTCCTTCCACTGCGTGCGCTGGGGATCCTGCGCGGCGACCGCCTCCGCCGCCTCCACGATGCGGGTCCGCTCCGCGCGGCCCTCCTCGAGCCGCTGGGACCGGCGTTCGCGCTCCTGCTGGGCCGCGGCCTCGGTCGCGTCCAGGAGGGCCGACAGGCGGGCGTCCAACGCGGCGAAGTCGCCCACGGCGGCGAGGCCGGGCAGCTCCTCGCGCTGCGACCGGGCGGAGGCGCGGACGGTCTGCGCCTCCGCACCGGCGGCCAGACGCTGCTCCAGCAGTTCGACCTGCTCCTCGACGGCGACGAACCGACCGGAGAAGTAGCGGAGGGCCTCGTCCGCGGTCGCGTCCGGGTACTGGCCCACCTCGCGCTCACCGTCCGGTGCGATGGCGAAGACGCGCAGATCGTCGTCGACGCGTCCGTGCGCGGAGGCGGCGGTGATCGCCCGGTCCCGGTCCGCCTGGGACCGCGCGGGGGCCGCCGGTGCGGCCGCGGGCCGGGCACCTGCGGGGCCGGGCACGGGCCGAGGCCGGGGGACGGGTGGCTGCTGCGGCGTGGGCTTGGTCATCGTGATCCTCGTGACGTCCTCCGGCCGGACGGCCGGAGGGTGCGGGCAGGGTGCCGCCGGGTGCGCCGGCGCTGACCCGACCAGCATATCCGCCGGAGGGTCGTCTGCGGCCGGAGGACTAGACTCGTCCGCATGGAGATCACCGGAGTCCGCGCCGCCCTGCTGGACGTCAACTGCTACGCGATCGCATCCGGGGACGGCGGGCCCGGGTCCGCCTGCCTCCTCATCGACGCCGGCCACGACTGCGCGGCGGACCTCGCGGACCTGCTCGACGAGTTGGGTTGGCATCCGGAGGCGGTCCTGCTCACGCACGGGCACGCGGATCACGTGCTGGGACTGCCCGGGGTCCTGGCCCGCTTCGACGTGCCGGCCCACATCGGCGCGCCGGACGCACACCGGCTCGAGGATCCGGCGGCGGGCGTCTCGGGCGCGTTCTCGCAGATGCTCGCGCCGCTCACGGCCGACTGGACCCCACCCCCCGTCCGGACCGTGGACGACGGCGACGTGCTGCGGATCGCGGGTCTCACCATCACCGCGACGCTGGCCCCGGGGCACACGGAGGGCTCGATGCTCTACGAGATCGTCGACGACGCGCCCACCGCGGACGGCCCGCCGCTCGTGCTGGCCAGCGGTGACGTGCTGTTCGCCGG
>DYUK01000073.1 GCA_020743695.1 Brevibacterium senegalense
CGCGCGTCCGCCGACGCACCCGCCGGAACGGGAGGACAGGCGACCAGCACTGCGACCGTCCTCACGGCCTCGGGAGCGGGGGTGAAGGGCAGGCTCGCTCCCACGGATCTCCTGGTGCGCGCGGGCGAGAAATGGCTCATCACCGGCGCCAACGGGGCCGGGAAGTCGACGTTGCTGCATGTGCTGGCGGACAGGCTGAACCCCTCGAGCGGGCACGTCGAGCGCGCCCCGGGGCTGCGCATCGGGCTGCTCTTGCAGGAGGTCGACCTGCCCGATCCGGGAGAGCGCGGCCCGGAGCGCACGGTCGCGCAGGCGTACGAGGACCTCGTGGGCATCGCGCGCGCCCAGCGGACTCCGGTGACGGACTTCGGTCTGCTGGCCGGGCGCGATCTGCACCGGCCGGTCGCCAGTCTGAGCGTGGGCCAGCAGCGGCGCCTCGAACTGGCCGTCGTGCTGGCGGACACCCCGGACATCCTGTTGCTGGACGAGCCCACGAACCACCTGTCCCTCCTCCTCGTCACCCAACTGGAGGCTGCGATCCACGAACACGCCGGCACCGTCCTCGTCGCCTCGCACGACCGCTGGCTGCGACGCGGCTGGACCGGCGAGACCCTGCACCTGTGACCCGCCCCGCCCACGGCCCAGGCGGCGGCGTTCGCCCGGACGCGTGACCTCCGTGCCCGGACCCGGCCGGAGCCGGCCGGTAGGCTGACGGCACGTCCTTCTGGTGCACGTCCGCTGCACACGACGAAAGGAAGTCCTGGTCACATGACTGTTCTCGATATGTTCGACCTGTCCGGCACGGTGGCGATCGTCACCGGCGCCTCCGCCGGCCTGGGCGTCGCATTCGCCCGCGCCTTCGCAGAGGCGGGAGCGGACGTCGTGCTCGCGGCGCGCCGCACGGACCGCCTGCGGGAGACCGCCGCCCTCGTCGAGGAGACCGGCCGCCGGGCCCTGACGGTCGCCACCGACGTCGCTGATCCGCAGCAGTGCCAGGAGCTGGTCGACGCGGCCGTGGCGGAGTTCGGTCACGTCGATGTGCTCATCAACAACGCGGGCGTGGGCACGGCGGTGCCGGCCACCCGTGAGACGCCGGAGGAGTTCCGCCGCGTCATCGACATCAACCTGAACGGCTCGTACTGGATGGCGCAGGCATGCGGACGGGTGATGGGAGAGGGAAGCTCGATCATCAACATCTCGAGCTTGCTGGGCATCACGACCGCCTCGCTGCCCCAGGCGGCGTACGCATCGAGCAAGGCCGGAGTCATCGGACTCACCCGCGATCTCGCCCAGCAGTGGGGTTCGCGCAAGGGCATCCGGGTCAACGCCCTCGCTCCGGGGTTCTTCAAGTCGGAGATGACCGATCAGTACCACGAGGGGTACCTCGACTCGCAGATGCCGCGCGTCCAGCTGGGCCGCGCCGGGGACCCGGCGGAGCTGGCGGCGACCGCCGTGTGGCTGGCGTCGCCGGCCGGCGCGTACGTCACCGGACAGACGATCGCGGTCGACGGCGGCTTCACGATCACCTGATCAGCACCCCCGACCGGCGGCTGCGGCACGGAGGTGCGGGCGCGGCACTGCATTCGGACCACCGCACCCACTACACTCGAGCCTGTGACCGGGCTCACGAATGCGGCGATGTCGACTGCGGACACGCTGCTGACCTCCGCCCTCGGGCTGGCGCGCAGCCGCCCCGAGGACCTCACCGTGGCCGATCTGGCCGACCACGTGGGGTACAGCCCCTTCCACTTCTCGCGCCTCTTCACCCACCGTCTGGGGATCGGTCCGGGCCGCTACCTCACCGCCCTGCGGATCGACCGGGCGAAGCGACTGCTGCTGGAGGACACGGAGTCCGTCATCGACGTGGCCTCCGCGGTGGGCTTCGACTCGCTCTCCAGCTTCAGCCGTCGTTTCAGCGCCACCGTGGGGGTGGCGCCCGGGCGGTTGCGCCGCCTGGCGGACAGGATCAGCGACCGCCCGCCCGTGCCGTTCAGCCTCCTGCGACCGGCGGAGGGCTCCGTGCGCGTCGACCTGGACGTGCCCGCCGCGCTGGGCGTCCGCGGCGACCCGCACATCTGGGTGGGCTGGTTCCCGCAGCCGGCGCCCATCGGGCTGCCGCGGTCCGGCACCCTCGTGTCCGGAGTGGCGTCCATCGATCTGCCCCTGTGCCCCGGCGCCCCGCACCTGCTGGGCTTCGCGGTGCCCCAGCACGCGGACGCGATGGACCAGCTGGCGCCCACGGAACCCACCGTCGCCGTGGCACCCGGCCCGCTGCGCGCCGGTTCCCGCGTCACGCTGTCCTTCGCCTCCGCGCAGTCCGCCCAGCGCCCCGTTCCGCTGCTGGCCGCGCTGCCCAGCCTCTGCTCGCGGTGAGCACCTCCGCAAGTTCGGACACACACGGGACCACCGCCCATTCCTACAGTGGAACCACTGGAGCGGAGATGCCGTTCCGGACCTCACACCTCACGGAGGAATCATGTCCAGCACCACGGGAACCACCACCTGGATCGACCTGGGGTCGAAGGGCCTCGACGAGACGAAGCGGTTCTACTCCGGGCTCTTCGGCTGGACGTTCGAGTCGCAGGGCGAGGAATTCGGCGGATACTCGATCATCCGCAACGGCGATGACCTGGTGGGCGGAGCCATGGACATCACCGGGATGACGTGCCCGCAGGGCGGAGAGATCCCCGCGCGCTGGGACGTGTATCTCGCAGTGGACGATCTGGACGCCCGCCTGGCCAGCGCGCAGCAGCACGGCGCGACACTGCCGATGGAACCGCAGCAGATCGGCGATGCCGGTCGCATGGGCATGCTCATCGATCCCACTGGCGCCCCGATCAACGTGTGGGAGCCCAACGAGCTGCCCGGATACGACTTCACCGGCAAGCCCGGCTCCCCCGTCTGGTTCGAGCTCATGACGCACCAGTACGACAGGGCCGTTGAGTTCTACACCGCCGTCTTCGACGCGCAGATGGTGCCGATCTCCGAGCAGAT
>DYUK01000074.1 GCA_020743695.1 Brevibacterium senegalense
GGTGGGGCTCATCATCGCCCTGGCGATCTCGTCCTCCGTCGTCGACTCCAGCCCGTTCTCCACGTCCGGTGCCCTGGTCGTGGCGAATTCGCCGGAGGATCAGCGCGATCAGGTGTTCAAGCAGCTGATGGTGTGGGGCTTCTCGATGGTCGTCATCGCACCGATCGTCACGTGGCTCATCTTCGTCGTCCCCGGGTGGTGACGGCGGACGCCCTCTCTATGCGCTGATCTCAATGCGCTGACGTGTGAGTACACGCCTCAGATCTGCACGATCCGGGGCGTGTACTCACACGTGAACAGAGATTCGGGCGTGCACGTGCACAACACTGGGACTGCGGCAGGCACGGCCCCGATACCGTGGCCGGTGGTACATCGTGCGTCCACCTCACCGTCGAGCAGGAGCTCCCATGACCACCACTCCCCCACCCGCCGCAGCGCCCGCAGACTCACACGACCGCGTCTCGCTGGAGCGCCACGAACACATCCTCATCATCCGCATGCAACGCGACTCCAAGCGCAACGCGGTCGACGCCTCGATGACCGCCGCGCTCGATGAGGCGCTCAACCTTCTGGACGACGACCCGGACCTGTGGTGCGGGATTCTCACCGGCAGCGACATCGCATTCTCTGCCGGCACGGATCTGGCGAACACGGCGGGAACGCCCACGGAGCGCGGCGGCCAATACGGCGTCATCAAGCGCGAGCGCCGCACGCCGCTCATCGCCGCAGTCGACGGCCTGGCGTTCGGCGGAGGCTTCGAGATCGTCCTCGCCTGCGACATGGTCGTCGCCGGCCGCTCGGCGCGGTTCGGACTGCCCGAGGCTGCACGCGGCGTCCTGCCCACCTGCGGCGGTCTCTTCCGGGCCTGGCACAGCCTGCCCGTGACCGTCGCGAAGCAGATGGCATTGACCGGACGCCCGCTCACGGCCCAGCGCGCCTACGAACTGGGACTCGTGAACGAACTGACCGACGACGGCCGATCCCTGGACGGCGCCCTGGAACTGGCCGCCCAGGTCTGCGAGAACTCGCCCACCTCAGTGGCCGAGAGCCTCTCCGTCATGAACGACGTCCTGCGCCTGCCGGAGGAGCTGGGCTGGCAGCGGACGACGAAGGCCACCGAGGTCGTGTGGGCCTCCGAGGACCGCGCCGAGGGCGTCGCGGCCTTCCTCGAGAAGCGCGACCCTCAGTGGAGTGGCCGCTGATCGGCCGCTCACGGACGCGGCCCCAACGTGGTCTGCAGCTGGTGGAGCATGTAGGTGGCCGAACTGTCGGATTTCCGCCGCCACGCGTCCAGCGCTGCGGCCTCGTCGCCTGCGTCCAGTGCCCGGAAGATCTCCTGGTCGCGTTCGACGATGTCCGCGATCGGGTATGCGTAGCGTACGCCGAAGACGGCGACGAACATGAGCAGCTGTTGCGACAGTCCCTCGACCATGGAAGGGATCCGCCGCAGGGAGGAGGAGCGGGCGAGCGCGTCCTGGAACTGCAGGTCGATCTGGTGGGCCGCCGTCATGTCGTCCGCCTGTGCGGCGGTCTCGAGGTCCTGCAGAGTCCGCACGACTCCGGCGCGGCCCTCCGGTGTCCACGCGAGGGCCGATCGGACTGCGATGGCACCCAACGCCCGGCGTGCTGAGTAGAGTTCGACGACATCGTCGACGGTGGGGATCGGGATCGTCATGCCGTGGAGCGTCTGCGTCGTCGCGAGTCCATTCATCGTTAGGGTCCGCAGAGCATCGCGGATCCATCCGCGGGACGTCCCCAGGCGGTCGGCCAGGAAGCGCTCCGTCACGAAGTCGCCTCCGGCATAGCGTCCCGCGAGGATCTCCTCACGGATGAGCGCGATGATCGAGTCCTCCAGACTGAGGCCGGGTGCCGGCTCCGCTCCCGCCGGTTCCCGTCGTGTGGAGCTGCCCTTCGCATCCGCACCGATGGGTTCTGCCGAGTGCGAGTGCCAGACGAAGACACCGCCCTCGTGGTGATGCCATCGGCGGATGCGGGTTTCGAGGTCGGCGAGGGCTCGGGCCTCCCCCTCGTGGCACAGGGCGACGAGAGGATCGAGCATGCCCTGCCAGCGTTCTTCGTCCGCACATGCGTGCGATTCGATCTCCGCGGTTCCCAGCGCGACCGGTGTGGAGGAGACGACCAGGAGATCCGCGGGTTCGTCGGTCGTGGCCAGGATCCGGTCCCAGAAGGCACCGGCCACCTCCTCGCTGTCTGCATCGTCGGCGATCCGGTCACGCGTGAGGTCGGCGGCCAGCAGGGTTCGCATGCGCCGCGTGATCTGCGTGAGGTTCGACGAGGACCGTGCCCGCGGCGCCGCGCTGCGCGCGAGGACCACCACCGAGCTGCCCGGTGCGACGACGACGCCGATGATCGACACGCTGCCGATGCCCGCCCATGTGCCGATGCGGGTGAGGAGGTTCTGCGGGGGCGACGGCGCACGCCACGCACGTGCGACGGCGGACTGTGAGACACCCAGATCCTGGGCGATCGAACGGCTCGACCACTTCGCGCTGGGGCTGCTGAGCGGTGCCAGGCGGATGTCGCGGTCGAGGCCCGCCCTGCGCTGGCGACGGTCCGCCTCTGCGGTGAGAGCCCGAGCGCCGTTCTCGCGATATCGCCGGACCCACGTGGAGACGGTCCGCTGCGAGACGCGGTGCTGTGCGGCCGCCGCCGCGGTGCCGTTCGCCAGAGCGTGGGCGACGAAACGGGCACGGCGACGGACGGTCCGGTCCGTCGAGTCGAGTGCCCGTTGGAGTCCGTCATCCTCAGTGCCGTGCATTACGGAAACAGCGTAACTCACTGACTCAGCAATGGTGGAGATTCTCCGCGAAAGTTCACGTCACGGTCAGACTTTCCCTACGGTGTTGACCCACGCACCATCGTCGAAGCGAAGGGAACAACCCTATGACCACGACCCGAGGAACCCGGTCGACGCTGCTGGCAGCGGCCGCCGCCGCGACGCTCTTCCTGAGCGCCTGCGGTGCCACGGAGGCCGACGCCCCGCAGGACGAGGCCGGTGGCGCTGAGGTCGACCAGTCGTGGGCGGACTGTGTTCCCGGCGAGGGCTCGGAGGATCTCACGGGGCAGGAGCCCGGCGACGAGGAGATGAGCCTGACGCTCGTCGAGTTCAACGGCTGGGACGACACGGTGGCATCGTCACGGCTGACAGCGCACATGCTGACGGAGTTCGGCTACGACGTGACGGTCCAGTCGTTCGAGCCGGCCGCCGGCTTCACCGGTGTGGCCGAAGGCGACATCGACATCCTCGCCAGCACGATGCTGCCCAATACGCACGCGGACTACATCGATCAGTACGGCGAGAAGATGGAGTCGCAGAGCTGCTGGTTCAATGAGGCGCGCAACACGATCGCCGTGAACGAGGACTCCCCCGCCCAGACCCTGTCCGACCTGGCGGAGATGGGCGAGGACTACGACACCACGATCGTGGGCATCGAGCCGGGCGCCGGCCTCATGCGCCTGACCCAGGACAGCGTCATCCCCACCTACGGGCTGGACGACTGGGAGCTCATCGAGTCCTCGACGCCTGCGATGCTGGGCGCCGTCCAGTCGGCCGTGGAGAACGAGGAGAACATCGCGGTCACGATGTGGCACCCGCACTGGGCGTACGAGGCGTTCCCGCTGCGGGACCTCGAGGACGACCAGAACGCGTTCGGAGAGGACGAGCTGTTCTACCAGTTCTCCCGGACCGGCTTCACGGAGGAGAACCCCTTCGCGTCGAAAATCCTGCACAACTTCGCGATGAAGAACGACCAGATGGCAGACCTGCAGTACGTCATGAACTCCGAGGAGCACTACGGCGGAGAGGACCCCGAGGCCGCAGTCACCGAGTGGGCCGAGGACAACCCCGAGTTCTTCGAGGACTGGGCAGCGGGCACGCTGACCGATCAGTTCGCCTGACGGACGGCTACGGCTGAGGCCATGAGGCCTCACCTGCGCCCGGTCGGAGCACCTCGCTCCGGCCGGGCGCTGTCGTATGCGGGAGAGGACGTCAGTCCCCCAGCACCGCGTGGCAGGCCAGGTGCAGCGCCATCCGCGTCCGGGGGTCTGCGAAGTCGACACCCAGCAGCTGTTGCACGCGGTGGATCCGCATGCTCACCGTGTTCCGGTGGATCCCCATTGCGGCCGCAGTCGCATTCACGACGGACTCGTGATCGAGATAGGTCGTCAGCGTCTGCAGCAGGTCCTGCGAATCGTTCATGAGCGGTGACAGCAGCGACTCGGCCGCGGGCAGGAAGGTGTCGTTGCTCGTCCAGGCGAGCAGCAGCTGATCGAGGCCCAGCGAGTCGACCCGCACACGGTAGCCCGCCGAGGCACGGTTGACCGCGACCTTGGCCGCGTCGACGGCCTCGGTCACGGTGGTGCGCAACCCCGACTCACCACTCTGCAGCGACCCGATCCCCATCGCCGCGTCCCACGACCGGCGCAGCTCATCGTGGATCGCGCGCAGACGAGCAGCGGTCGCCTCGACGCGCTCAGCGCTCGGGTCGTCTCCCAGCACCACCCACCCCACGGCAGACCGATCCAGGATGGTCACCCGCGAGTCGAGTCCACTGGGTCCCAGTTTCTGGGACACCGCCCGGAGCATGCTGTGCGCATCCGCCCGACCGATGCCGCGGAAGGCGAACCCCAGCTGGTATCCCGCGGTCCGCCAGGCGCGCTCGGCCATCCGGCGCTCGACCTCCGGATTCCTGGCGCCGCGCAGCTCGAGGAACTCGCGCAGCAGCTCCGACGAGGCGGACGCGTCGGTGAGAGCCGCGAGCTCGTCAAGCGTGATACGAGCGGCGACAGCGGGCATGACGACCTCCGCCATCGTCTCCAGCGCGCGCAGCTGCACGTCGGCCAGCCCACGGTCGTAGATCACCAGCCGGATGCCGGTGCGAGCGTGGGACTGGACCCGCACGGTCACGGCGGAGACCTCGTCACTGTTCACTCGCGTCACCCACGCGTCGAAATCGACACTGTCGACGAACCCGTCGGGAAGGCCCTCACCGGTGTCGACAAGGGTCCCAGAACGGTCGACGAGTGATGCCGCATGACCGATGCTCGAGCTGATGTTGCGGAACAGTCCGCTGAGGTCGGCCGCCTCATGCTGGAAGACCGCGGCGACAGAGCGCACGTAGTCGAGGGCGAGCGCATCGCTCGACTGCTCGAGCTGCCAGCAGGCGCGGGCGCAGTGAGCCGGTTCTTCGACAGCCAGCAGTGTCATGTCGAATCGTCGGGTGAGTTCCCGTGCACCCGCCGAGGCCGCCGAGGCCCCGGGCACCACGAGGATGCGGTACCCGCAGTCCCGTGCCCGCCGAATGAGCGCGTCCTGCTTCCAGGGTGCGTCCGGCAGGGCAGTCGTGAACACGGCGATCGGCGGCGCCGGATCGGCATGGCCCGGGTCTGGAACGGGGTCCCTGCCGTGCAGGTCCGGATCGAGGTCCATTCCCGCCCACGAGCCGTTCTCCGGGCCCGCGACGTGAAGCAGACCGCCGTTGGCCGGGTGGGCCAGCAGCGCTGCGCAGTCGAGCTCCCGGTTCATGCGCGCACATCCACGCCCGTGAGGCCGTAGGCCGAGGGCAGGA
>DYUK01000075.1 GCA_020743695.1 Brevibacterium senegalense
TGCCCACATCCTCGGTGAAAGGAACCCCACATGAAGCTCTGGACCTCCGGACCCGCGGGCGCGGAGACGCCCGTCGCGACGATCGACGGGACGGACTACGACGTCTCGACCGTGACCGCCGCCTTCGACCCCGCCTTCTTCGCCGCCGACGGCCCGGCCCGCATCGCCGCGGCCGCCGCAGCTGGCGAGCTCACGGCGTTCACGGCGGAGGAGGGCGCACGGATCGGCTCACCGCTGGCCCGCCCGCAGGCGCTCATCTGCATCGGCCAGAACTACGCTGCGCACGCCGCGGAGTCCGGCTCCGAGCCGCCCGCGCACCCCATCGTCTTCTTCAAGCACCCCAACACGGTCGCGGGCCCCTACGACGAGGCCTTCATCCCGAAGAGCTCCGAGAAGACCGACTGGGAAGTCGAGCTGGGCATCGTCATCGGCAAGCCCGTCTCCTACCTGGAGACCCGCGAGGAGGCTGCCGCGGCGATCGCCGGATACGTCGTCGCGAATGACCTCTCCGAGCGCGCCTTCCAGATCGAGGTGTCCGGCGGCCAGTGGTCGAAGGGCAAGAGCTCGCCCGGGTTCTCCCCGCTGGGCCCCTGGGTCGTGACCGCGGACGAGATCGACCCGCACGCGCTGGCGATCCGCAGCTGGGTCAACGGCGAGGTCCGCCAGGACTCGAACACCCGCGACATGATCTTCGACGTCGAGGCGATCATCCTCGACCTCAGCCAGTACATGCAGCTGGAGCCGGGCGACGTCATCCTCACCGGCACCCCGGAGGGCGTGGCCCTGTCCGGCCGCTTCCCGTACCTCAAGGCCGGCGACGTCGTCGAGGTCGAGATCGAGGGCCTGGGCCGTCAGCGCCAGGTCTTCGCCCAGGCCTGAGCAGCACGTTCGGCTGAGCAGCACCGGACCGCGGCCTCGGGCCAGTGACCCCGAGTCAGTGACCCCGAGTCCGCGGTCGGCTGCTCGGCCGCCCCGACCCGGTTCCGTCCGGGCCGTGAACCCACACGCATTCTTGGAGGAGTAACCATGGCATTCGACATGACGGGACTGACCGCCATCATCACCGGCGGAGCGTCGGGGATCGGCGCGGCGACCGCCGCGCAGTTCGCGCAGCTGGGCGCGAACGTCGCCGTGTTCGACATCAACACGGACGGCGTCGAGCACTTCGCGCAGCAGGTCGACATCACGGATGACGCGTCCGTGCAGTCCGGCGTGCAGGCGGTCGCGGAGAAGTTCGGCGGCATCGACATCGTCGTCAACAACGCGGGCATCGGCGCGCAGGGCACGGTCGAGGCCAACGATGACGAGGAGTGGCACCGCGTCCTGGACGTCAATGTCCTGGGCATCGTGCGCGTGACCCGTGCGGCGCTGCCGCACCTGCGGGAGTCGAAGGCCGCCTCGGTCGTCAACACCTGTTCGATCGCGGCGACCGCCGGTCTGCCGCAGCGTGCGCTGTACTCCGCGTCGAAGGGTGCGGTCTACTCGCTCACGCTCGCGATGGCGGCGGACCACCTGCGCGAGGGCATCCGCGTCAACTGCGTGAACCCCGGCACCGCGGACACCCCCTGGGTGGGTCGCCTGCTGGACTCCGCGGACAACCCGGAGGCTGAGCGCGCGGCGCTGAGCGCCCGCCAGCCCAGCGGGCGCCTCGTGTCCGCGGACGAGGTTGCCGCGGCGATCGCGTACCTCGCCTCGCCGGCCGCGTCTGCCGTGTCCGGCACCTCGATCGCTGTCGACGGCGGCATGCAGGGGCTGCGCCTCCGCTCGGAGTGAGTGCTTCTGGCTGACCCGCGCGGCTAGTCCCCACCCGCGCCCAGCCCTTATTCGCGACACGCCGTCTGCATGTTTGGCGACATCCCGCCCGCCGGGGTGCGCCGAACATGCAGACGGTGCGTCGCGTTTCTGGGGAGAACCGCCGACCCGCTGCGGTCGCGGAACGGTGGATCCACTGCTGGTTGTCCACAGCTCGGGTGGGCCGGTGCGACGCGTGACGCCGTCCTCGAGCCTCGGGGCATGTCAGCGATCATCACCAGCGGCGAGCTTGATCGGATCGGGCTCTCCCGCACACACAGGCAGAGGGCTCTGGCCTGCTGCCTCATCCAGGTCCGTCGGGGCCTCTACATCGTCCGCCCGGGTTGTGGGAGCCGCTCGCATGTGGTTCTGCAGGCCCATGCCCGGATAGAACCGGACCCGGAGGTACTGGGCGCCGGGGCGTGCGCCGTCGCCGAGCGTGCCGGAGTGCGTGGTGACGATGGTGCGGCGGTGGCGGCCTGGACCGGAGCGCTCGGCAGCGGTGGTGCACCGGTGGGGATTGAGGCCGCTCATGTCGATGTCAGCGACATCGACCTGCCCGGCTTGCGTGGGCACGCGGCGCGACTGTCCATCCTGGCCCGCTCCTATGCAGGAGCGCTGCCAGACGGGTGTGGGCTCTCCCATCAGTCAGCAGCGCTCCTCTGGGGGCTGCCCCTGACCCGGACGAACCAGTCCAAGGTCGAGGCGATCATGCGCGGGAAGTCGCTGGCGACAGAGAAGCGCATCATCCGACGGCGAGCTGTCGACGACAGCGACTTCGTGATCATCGATGGGATTCGGGTGACGACGGTGGCCCGGACGCTGCTCGATGTGGCGCTCGATCATCCGATGGATGTGTCGGTCCCGATGATCGACCACGCTCTGCGCTCCGGTCTCATTGATGCGGGTGCTGTCATTGGTCTGGCGGACGGAATCCGGGGGCGTCGCGGCGCGAAGCAGGCCCGCTGGGCGCTCGCCCTTGCAGACCCCGCCCGGGAATCCCCGGCCGAATCGATCTGCGCCGTCCGCTTCCACGAGCACGGGATCGAGGGGTTCGAGCCGCAGATCTCGTTCCGGATCGATGCAGACGGGACGATCGCCCGTGTCGACTTCTTCCACCGCGCTGCCCAGGTGGTCGTCGAGGTGAATGGAGAGATCAAGTACTCCGACGGGGATCCGGGTGCGGCGCGTGCGCGGCAGGAGCGGCAGCGCGAGTTCGGGCTGCGCAATCTGGGGCACCACGTCTTCCAGTTGGGGTGGCCGGATCTCTTCCGCCCCGGCGTCTTCCGCCACATCGCGCATGTCGTCAGCGCCCGGTCCCCCGGGTGAGCGGACGGCTGGTGGTCCAGGTGCGGCTCGCCGCAGTGCGGACGACCGGACCGGCTCGTGGTAAATCGTCCTCCATCGACGGGACGGGTTGATGCTCGAGGGGACCCGGCGCGCGGGATCCCCGCGAACACGCACGCGGCGTGTCGCGGAAGTAGGTGTGGTGGGGTGGGAGGAGGCGGTGGCTGGGGGCCCAGAGCCGGGGCTTCGGAGCACAGAGTCGGGCGCTGAGCGCCGGGGTCCGGGCGTCCCGTCGTCGTGAGGTGAGTCTCTTTGACCGTCAAGACATCCTATGTTTAACTGCGAACAACGCGGGTTCCGCTGTGAGATCCGTTAAAACTGCCGCAGACATTGGATGTGTGCGGAAATCGCACAAGCTTGGAGAGCAGAGACGCATGAGCACCATCGTCGGCATCGACGTCCACGACGTCCGATTCCCCACCTCGCGGGACCTCGACGGGTCCGAC
>DYUK01000076.1 GCA_020743695.1 Brevibacterium senegalense
AGCATCGACGCGAGCATCGTCGTCGTGGTCGTCTTCCCGTTCGTGCCGGTCACGACCAGCCACGGCGCACTGTTCGCGCCCCGCACCCGCCAGGCCAGCTCGACCTCGCCGATGACGGGGATGCCGGCGGCGCGGGCGCCCGCGAGCACGGGTGAGTCGGGACGCCAGCCGGGCGAGGTGACGACGAGGTCGAACCTCCCCCCGTCGCGGGGCTCCGGCAGCGCCTCGACGTGCTGGGGACCGCGGCGCACGTCGACGTCGAAGACCTCGAGGATGCGGATGCGCTCCGACTCGTCGCGGCGCGTGTCGCCGTCGACCAGCGTGACGGCGGCGCCGCGCTCCCCCAGGTGGGCCGCGACCGGGAACCCGGACACGCCCAGCCCGGTCACGAGGATCCGCAGACCGTCCAGCGACGAGTCCGGTCCCTGCAGGGCGGCGGGCACGCGGTCCGCGTGCGGGTAGGACTCCGCGAGTGCGGACGCGCGCGCGGCCGGGGCGGGGACGGGATCAGTCAAGGTGCGCCAGCCATTCCGCGTAGAACAGGGCGACGCCGCCGATCACGAAGAGGACGGCGATGATCCAGAAGCGCACGACGATCGTGACCTCCGCCCAGCCCTTCAGCTCGAAGTGGTGCTGCAGGGGCGCCATCCGGAACACGCGCTTGCCGGTCGTCTTGAACGACGCGACCTGGATGATGACGGACAGCGTGATGATGACGAAGAGACCGCCCAGGACCACCAGCAGGAGCTCCGTGCGCGAGAGGATCGCGATGCCCGCCAGGGCACCGCCGATCGCCAGCGAGCCGGTGTCGCCCATGAAGATCTTGGCCGGGGACGTGTTCCACCAGAGGAAGCCCAGGCAGGCCGCGGTCATGGCCGCGCCCACCATCGCCAGGTCGCGCGGGTCGCGGACCTCGTAGCAGCCGGCGGCCGCGGTGGTCTGGAGCGCGCAGTTCTGCGTCGACTGCCAGAGCGTGATGATGATGTAGCCCGTGAAGACGACGACGGCCGACCCGGCCGCCAGCCCGTCCAGGCCGTCCGTGAGGTTCACGGCGTTCGACACGGCCGTGACGATGAGGTTCGCCCACAGGATGAAGAGGATGAAGCCCACGGCGGCGCCCGCGAACGCCAGGTCGATCGGCAGGTCCCGGGCGAAGGAGATCGCCGTCGACGCCGGGGTGCTGCCGGACTCGTTGGGGAACAGCAGCGCCATGACGGCGAACGAGATGCCCACGAAGCCCTGGCCCAGGATCTTCCCCAGCGGGCGCAGACCCAGGCTGCGCTGCTTCGACACCTTGATGTAGTCGTCCAGGAATCCGACTGTGCCCAGTCCCACGGCCAGCCAGAGGACCAGCAGTCCGGACACGGTGGGGACGGAGCCGGTGAGCAGGTGTCCCAGGAAGTAGGCGAGGACGGCGGAGCCGATGATGACGACGCCGCCCATCGTGGGCGTGCCCCGCTTGGTCGCATGGGACTTGGGTCCGTCGTCGCGGATGAACTGGCCGTAGCCGCGCTTGACGAGGACGCCGATGAAGGCGGGCGTGCCGACGAGGGCGAAGACGAGCGCGAAGACGGCGGCGAGGATGACGGCGATCATGACGTGACCGTCACTCCGGCGATCTCATCGCCCAGGTACCGCAGACCCACGTCGTTCGACGACTTGAAGAGCACGAGGTCGCCCGGCTGCAGCTCCGCCTTGAGCAGATCGCGGGCCTCGGCGACGGTGGGGACCCACACGGCCTCGTTGCCCCACGAGCCCTCGAGCTCGGCGGCTTGGAAGGCCGGCCGCGCGCCCTCGCCCACGACGACCGTGCGGTCGATGTTGAGACGGACGACCAGTTCTCCGATGTCCGCGTGCGCCTGCCGGGACTCCTCGCCCAGCTCCAGCATCTCGCCGATGACCGCGATCGTGCGGCGGGACGGGTTCTCCTCGTCGCCACGGCCCATCGCCGCGAGCGTCTTGAGGGCCGACCGCATCGAGTCCGGGTTCGCGTTGTACGCGTCGTTGAGGACCGTGATGCCGCTGGGCGAGTCGATGAGCTCCATCCGCCAGCGGCTGGCGGCACCGGAGGTCGCCAGCGTCGTGACGATGGACCGCGCGGTGAGACCGCAGCTGTGCGCGACCGCCGCGGCGGCCAGTGCGTTGGACACGTGGTGCTCGCCCACGAGCGCCAGCTCGACCTCCGCGGGCTCCGCGCCCGGCACGTGCAGCGTGAAGCGGGGGCGGCCGGAGGCCGCCGTGACGACCCCCTCCGCGGACACGACCGGGGCCTCGGACCCCTCGACGCTAGTGCGGCCGGAGGCGGAGAACCAGAGGACGTCGACGCCCTCGCCCAGCACGTCCGCCATCGCACGCACACGCGGGTCGTCCGCATTCAGCACCGCCACACCCCCGGGGCGCAGCGACTCGACCAGCTCCGCCTTCGCGCGCGCGGTGTTCTCGATCGAGCCGAAGACCCCGGAGTGCGCGGTGCCGACCATGAGCTCGACGGCGACGTCCGGCGTCACGAGTGACGTGAGGTAGGTGAGGTTGCCGATCGAGCGGGCGCCCATCTCCAGCACGAGGAAGCGGGTCGACTCGTCCGCCCGCAGCGCGGTCAGGGGCACGCCCACCTCGTTGTTGAACGACTTGGGCGGCCACACCGTCTCGCCGGCGGACGACAGCAGGTCGCCCACGAGGTCCTTGACCGTCGTCTTGCCGGCCGACCCGGTGATCGCGACGACGGTGAGGTCGCCGGACTCCCGCAGGGCCTCGACGTTGAGTCGTGCGAGCCTGCCCAGTGCCTCCGTCGCGTCCTGCACCACCAGGGTGGGCAGGTGCTCCCCGTCGACGGTGGGCACCGCCTCCGCCACGATGAGGGAGGCGCCGGCGGCCAGGGCGGCCGGTGCGAAGTCGAGTCCGTCGCGCTGATCGCCCCGCCGGGCGACGTAGACGTCACCGGTCGAGACGTCGCGGGAGTCGGTCACGACTCCCGCAGAGAGCTGTGTGTCCGGTGCGATGCCGTAGAGCTCACCGCTCGTGGCATCGGCCAGATCCTGTGCTGAGAAAGGCTTCATATCAATCCTGAACTCTACCGGCTGCGCGGAGGCCCGGATGCGAGGCGATCGCCTCGCGTGTCCGTTCCCGGTCGTCGAACGGGTGGACCTCACCGGCGATCTCCTGGCCCGTCTCGTGCCCCTTCCCGGCGACCAGGACCGTGCCCGTGTCCCCCGCCCGGCGGACCGCCTCGATGATCGCGTCCGCGCGGGAGGCGCACTCCTGGAGGTCGTCCTCCGCCGTGCGCGCATCCCCCGCCGCGATCGCCTCGCGGGCACCCGCGAGGACCGCCGCGCGGATCGTCGCCGGATCCTCTGATCGGGGGTTGTCGTCCGTGATGATCACCACGTCCGCGCGACGGACCGCGACTGCCCCCATCGCGCGCCGCTTCGTGGAGTCGCGGTCGCCGCCGGCCCCCACGACCAGGACGAGCGGCGAACCGGTCCCGTCGAGACCGCCCAGGACCTTGTCGAGCGCGTCCGGGGTGTGCGAGTAGTCGACGACGGCCAGCGGACCGGCCTCGTGAACGCGCTCCATGCGGCCGGGGACCACCACCACGAGGTCCGCTGCGGCCTCGGTGAGCCGCTCCGCCGTCTCCCCCGCCGCGTGCAGCATCGCCAGTGCCAGCGCCGTGTTCGTGCGGTTGAAGTCGCCCGGCAGCGGCGAGCGGGCCGGGACCCGCCCGCCGTCCGGCAGGTGGAGGACGAAGTCCTCGGGGGCCTCGGACCTCTCCAGCCGGTAGTCCGGGGTCCGCGCGGGGTCCGCGGACAGCGACAGGACGGGCACCGTCGCCGCGCGCAGCATCCGCTCGCCCCACTCGTCGTCGACGACGACCACTCCGGCGCGCGCGTGCGCGGGGCTGAACAGCGTCGCCTTCGCCGCGAAGTAGTCGTCCATCGTGGGGTGGAAGTCCAGGTGGTCCTGGCTCAGGTTCGTGAAGCCCGCGACCCGGAACAGCGCACCGTCCGCGCGGTGCTGCGCCAGCGCGTGCGAGGACACCTCCATCGTGCAGGCGTCGACGCCCCGGTCGCGCATCCGACGGAAGAGGCGGTGCAGGTCCGGCGCCTCCGGCGTCGTCCGCACGCTCGCCTCGCGGACCCCGGCGATCGTCGTCTCGACGGTTCCGATGAGCCCGGTCGTCCGCCCCAGCCGGCGCAGCAGCGCGTCGAGGATGAAGGCGGTCGTCGTCTTCCCGTTCGTGCCGGTGAGCCCGTAGAGGTGCGGGACCTCCGGATCCGTGCCGAAGACCTGCGCGGAGATGCCTCCCAGCACCGTGCGCGGCTCCTCCACGAGGACGACGGACAGATCGCCGAGGTCGTCCTCACCCGCGCGCAGGAGGTCGAGTCCGCGGGTGTCGGTGAGCACGGCCCGGACACCGCGGGCCAGGACGTCCGCCGCGAACTGCGCGCCGTGCACGCGGGCACCCGGCAGCGCCGCCCACAGGTCGCCGGCGGCGGCCTGACGGGAGTCCTGAGAGACCCCGTCGACGACGCGGTCCGGATCCCCCAGGATCCGTGCGTCGGACGGCAGGTCGAGGTCGGAGAGCTTCATCATTCCCATTCGGTCGGTGTGTCGGAGGGTTCGCCGGTCGACAGCGGCACCCGCAGATGGCGGAGTGCGAATCCCGTCACGTCGGAGAAGACCGGCGCGGCGGACTGTCCGCCGTAGTAGCCCTCGCGGGGCCGCTGGAGGGTGACGGACACCGCGATGCGCGGATCCTCGGCGGGTGCGACGCCCACGAACGAGGCGGTGTAGCCATCGTAGCCGCCGCCCTCCTCCGCGGGCGCCTGTGCGGTGCCGGTCTTCCCGGCCACGCGGTAGCCCGGCACGGCCGCGTTCCCGGCGGTGCCGTTCACCACCACGTGCTCGAGCATGTCGAGCACCTGGTCCGCGGTGTCCTCGGAGACGACCCGGGTCCCTGCGGTGGTCTCCGCCGGGGTGAAGCGGCCGGAGGCGTCGACCGTCCCGTCGACCAGCTGCGTGTCCGGCAGCACTCCCCCGTTGGCGATCGCGGCCATCGCCGCGGTCGTCTGCACGGCGGTCGCGGTCATGCCCTGGCCGAACATGACGGTGTACTTCGTGCGGCCGTCCCACTCGTCGACGGGGTGGACGACGCCGGACGATTCGCCGGGGAAGCCCACCCCCGTCGCCTCGCCGAACCCGAAGCGGGTGAAGTACTCGTACCGCTGTTCGGGGGACAGCTCCTCGCCGGCCAGGATCGTCCCGGTGTTCGACGACTGCGCGAGGATGCCGGCGAGCGTGAGCTTCTGATCCTCGTGGGCGGAGGAGTCGCGGAACTCCTCGTCGTTGGGTGCGGTCCACTTATCCGGCACCGTGAACTCGGAGGTGGGGGTGTGCAGCCCCTCCTCCAGGAGTCCGGCGACGGTGATCATCTTGGCGGTCGAGCCCGGCTCGAACGCGGCGGTGAAGACGCGGGAGCCGCGGTCCTCGGCGTCGACGCCCGAGGGGTCGTTGGGGTCGACGCTGGGCGACTCCGCCGCCGCGAGGAGCTTGCCCGTCTTCGCATCCATCATGGTGATCGAGGCCCACTCCGCCTCGTGCTCGTCCGCGGCCTCCGCGGCCGCCTCCTGCAGGTAGTGCTGGATCGTCGGGTCGATCGTGAGACGGATCCCCGTCCCGTCGACCGCCGGGGTGATGCTCGTGTCGCCCAGCGGGATCCGTTCGCCGCGCAGCCCGCGCTCGTACTGCTGCACGCCGTCGACGCCCGCCAGCTGCTCGTCGTACTTGTACTCGAGTCCCGCCAGCGGTTCGCCGTCCGAACCCACGAAGCCCACGAGGCTGCCGCCGACCGCGCCGGCGGGGTAGGACCGGATCGCGTACTCCTCGAACGTGATCCCGGGGATGTCGAGCGCGGCGATCTCGTCCCGCACCTCGCTGGTGAGACCCGTCGCGACGACGTTCCACCGGCGGTCGCCGTCCAGCTTGGGATGGAGGAGTCCCGGATCCGTGTCGAGGACGGTCGCGAGGTCCTGCGCGGCTCCCCACGCTCCCAGCGGCTCACCGTCCTCATCCGCGTAGTCCGCGACGTTCTGCTGGTCGACCACGACGCGGAAGCGCGCGGCGTTGCTGGCGAGGACAGTCCCGTCCGCCGTCTGGATCACCCCGCGGTGCGCGGGGATCGCGACCTCCGTGAGGCGACCGTCCAGCGCACGCTGGGCGGCTTGCTGCTGGTCGACGCCCTGGATCGCGATGAGGTTCCACAGGACGAAGCACAGGACGGCGATGGAGACGACGCCGATGAGGCGGATGCGGCCGGTCGGGGAGATCCTCCATCGCCTCCGTGTGCGGGGCGCCTGTCCCATCGGATCTCCTCCCGTCCTCGTCGTCTCCGGATCAGCTCCCCGGCGGGGTCTGGGCCGGAGCGGTGAACTCGCCTGCGTCTCCGCCCACCACGGGCAGGCGCTCCGGCGAGCGTAGATTGGGTCGGACGTCCTCGCGCGCATCGGCACGCGGTCCCGGGATCCTCACAGGAGATTCCTCTGCGGGATCCGCTCCGCCCACCTGCTCGGGCGTGAGGACCGCCCCCGTCGACAGATCGACGAACTGCGGCGAGGTGTCGCGCTTCATCCCGTTCTCCTCCGCGAACGACGCGATGTTCTGCGGGCTCTCCCGGTAGGCGATGTCCTCCGACAGCCGGTCCCGCTGGTCCTGGAGGGCCGTCTGCTGTTCCGTGAGCTCCTCGACCTTGAACGTCGTGTGCGACACGAGGATGTTGGCGACGAGGCCCACCACCACTCCCACGAGGACGATGAGGAGGACCTGGACGGCTGTGGACACGCGGGGCCGCGACGGCTCCGGCAGAACCAGGCGCAGCCTGCGCGGAGACCTCCGAGCGGGGACTGCCGGCGACCGGCGCGGCGCGGTGGCCGCGCGCGGGGGCATCGTGCGGACGGGTGCGCTCATCGTGCCTCTCCGATCTTCTGGACGGCCCGCAGCCGGACGCTGGCGGAACGCGGGTTGCTCTCGATCTCCTGCGCGGACGCCTTCTCCGCGCCGCGCGTGAGCGGGCGCAACCAGGCCTGCAGCTCCGGTGGGACGACCGGCAGACCGGGCGGTGCCTGGTCCGTCGTCCCGTCCGCGAAGATGCGCTTGACGATGACGTCCTCGAGCGACTGGTACGACTCGATGACCGCGGTGCCGCCCAGGTGGAGGCGGCGCAGTGCGGCGGGGAGCGCGGTGGAGAGGGAGTCCAGCTCGCGGTTCACCTCGATCCGCAGCGCCTGGAACGTGCGCTTCGCGGGATGCGACCGCTTCCGCTTCGCCGGCCCGTCGCCCACGACCCGCTCCAGGAGTCCTGCGAGCTGCTGGGACGTCTCCCACGGGCGCTCCGCACGGTCCGCGACGACGGCCCGGGCGATGCGGCGGGCCTGCCGCTCCTCGCCGAAGTCCCGGATCACGCGCACCAGCTCGTCCTCGTCGTACGTGTTGAGAACGTCCGCCGCGGTGAGCCCCCGGGTCTGGTCCATCCGCATGTCCAGCGGCGCGGGGCGCGAATAGGAGAATCCGCGCTCGTCCTCGTCCAGTTGGAGGGAGGAGACGCCCAGGTCCAGGAGCAGGGAGCTGATGGAGTCGACCCCCAGGTCGTCCAGCACGGCCTCCAGTTCGTCGTCGACCGCGTGGACCGGGATGAGCCGGTCGCCGAAGCGCGCCAACCGCTCCCCCGCCCGCTCGAGCGCGTCCGGGTCCCGGTCGAGTCCGATGACGCGCACATCCGGGTGCGCCTCGAGGATGCCCTCCGTGTGTCCGCCCATCCCCAGGGTTCCGTCGACGACGTACGGGGCGATCCCGGCCTCCCGCGCGGCGGCGACGCCCACGCCCACGAGCTCCACGCAGCGCTCGAGGAGCACCGGGGTGTGGGCGAACCGGTCCATGTCGCGCGTCCTTCCGGTCGGGTCCGTCTGGTGGGCGGGAATCGCGGGGGATGCCGCGCCTCCCGTGCTGCGCTGGGTCCAGAACCCCGTCCGCCCGCGCCCTGCCACCGGGGAAGTGCGTCAGGACCTGCAGGCTTCGGAACCGGGGAAGTGCCCCGAAACCACAGGCGGGCGAGGATCTCGATCCAGCGCTCGAGGATCAGATGACTCCGGGGATCACCTCGTCCGAGCGATCCGAGAAGCCCTGCTCCGTCTCCGCCAGGTACTGCTCCCACGTGGGGGCATCCCAGATCTCCGCACGGTTGCCCATGCCGATCACGGCGACGTCGCGATCCAGCCCCGCGTACTGCCGCAGGGCCTGCGGAACCGTGACCCGACTCTGCTTGTCGGGCTGCTCCGCCGACGCCCCCGAGAGGAACACGCGCAGGTAATCCCTTGCCTGCCGGCTCGTCATGGGCGCCGCCCGCATCTGCTCGTGGACGCTCTCGAACTCGCTCGTGGAGAACACGGTCAGGCAGCGCTCCTGCCCCCGTGTCAGCACCAGTCCGTCCGACAGCTCCTCACGGAACTTCGCGGGGAGGATGAGGCGGCCCTTGTCGTCCAGCCGCTGCATGTGCGTGCCGAGGAACACGGTGCCCCACCCCCTTCGGATCCCCTGGGGGCTCCGATGGCTCCCACTGTACTCCACTTGCCTCCACATAATGCCGGATCAAGCGCGTGTTTGACCAGAAGAAGTTCGTTTACGCAGGTCAGATGGGTGGAGGAAAGTGGTGGAAGAGCGTCGATCCGCGTGTCGCGGCGAGTCGCTGCAGGCACGTCACGACGCCCGCAGAGGCTCTGATCCGCGGTCTTCCGGCACTGAACGGGCCCCGTGGAGGTGAGTGGGGAAGCCGGGGGGAGGGAAGTGGGGTGACCCGGTGGAGGCGGGTGGGGCGAGGCGTGGAAGACCCCGCTGAGTGGAGTCCCGGCGACCGGGTGGGTGAGAATGGGGGCATGACCGCGCTCGGGAACGACCACATCACCCACATCCAGACCATCGCGCAGAAGTCGCGATCGGCGATGAACACGGTGCTCGACGGCAAGGACCACGCCGTCCGCACGGCGCTCATCACCCTCTTCGCCGGTGGCCACCTCCTCCTGGAGGACGTGCCGGGAGTGGGCAAGACCCTGCTCGCGAAGGCGCTGGGCCGCGTGGTCGGGGGCAGCGTCCGCCGCATCCAGTTCACGCCGGACCTGCTGCCCTCGGACGTCGTGGGCGTGAGCATCTTCAACCAGGAGACCCGCGCCTTCGAGTTCCGTGCGGGCCCGGTGTTCGCGAACGTGGTCATCGCGGACGAGATCAACCGCGCCTCCCCCAAGACCCAGTCGGCGATGCTCGAGTGCATGGCGGAGAACCAGGCGAGCGTCGACGGCACCACGTACCACATGCCGCAGCCGTTCATGGTCGTCGCGACGCAGAACCCCGTCGACATGGAGGGGACCTACACCCTGCCCGAGGCGCAGCGCGACCGCTTCACCGCACGCATCTCGATCGGCTACCCGTCGACGCAGGCGGAGATGGACATGCTCGACCACCACGTCGACCACGACCCGCTCGCCCGGACCCCCGCGGTCACGACGCTCGACGAGGTGACGCAGGCGCGCGACCTCATCCGCCACGTGTCCGCCAGCCCGGAGCTGCGCGCGTACGTCGTCTCGCTGCTCGATGCCACGCGCGCGGACCCCGCCGTGTCCCTGGGGGCCTCCCCGCGCGCGGGCGTGCAGCTGCTGCGCACCGCGAAGGTCATGGCCGTGCTGGCCGGGCGCGGCTATGCGACGCCGGACGACATCCAGGCGCTCGCGGTCGACGTCCTGGCCCACCGCATCGTCCCGCGCGAGGGCGATGACCCGCAGCTCGCCGCGTCCCTCGTCCGCGACATCCTCCGCCGCGTGCCGGTGCGCTGATGCGCCCCACCGCCTCCGGGATCGTCTTCCTCCTCCTCGGAGCGGCGCTGGCGATCGCGGCCTATCGGTTCTCGCTTCCGGGCATGCTGCCGGCGGGCATCCTCCTCGTGGGTCTCGTCGTCGTGTCCGCGCTCGTCGTGCTGCTGGCCTCCGGACGGATCGAGGTCTCCCTCTCCTCCCGCTCGCGCCGCGTCGACGGCACGGCACTCACCGCGGTGGGGGCGGAGACCCCGATCGAGGTCCACGTCCGCAACCGGACCCCTCTGCCCATCGGCTCGTTCGCCGTGGAGATCGCCATGGAGGACGGATTCGGACCGGACCGCAGTCTGCGGATGCCGGGTCTGTCCGCCCGCGCCCACGACGCGGCCCCGCTCGTCGTCTCGCCCACGCGCCGCGGCATGAGCGGTGTGGCGGACGTGCGCATCCGCATCGACGGACCGTTCGGCCTCGTCACGCGGACACGCAAGACGGGGAGCAGCCTGCCCGTCGCGGTCGCGGTGCCCGACCAGCGGCTGCCGCTGACCGGATCGCCCCGGTCCTCCGCACAGCCCATGGACTCCAGGCACCTCATGCGCGGCACCTCGACCCTCGACTTCCACACGCGCGAGTACGTCCCCGGCGACGACATCCGCCACATCCACTGGGCCTCGACGGCCCGCCTGGGCGAGCTCATGGTGCGCGAGCGCGCGCACGAGGAGACGCCGCTGGCCGTCGTCCTGCTCGACACACTGGGAGCGGACCCGGACGGGCACGGGGCCGATATCGCCGTGACCGCGGCCGCGGCGGCCGCGCTGCAGCAGCTCGATCGCGACGCGGACCTCATCCTGCACTCCGGAGACGTCCGCGTGAACGCGACGGGAGGTCGCGGACGCGACGCGGTCCGCCTCGAATCCGCCCGCCACGCCGCCGGCGCACAGGTCCCCGACGATGTGCGGGTGCCCGCCTCCGCCTGGCACGTGACCATCTGCACCCTCACGACGGAACGGGCGGACGCCCTCACCCGGATCCTGCCCAAGGGCGTCGCCCGCTCGCGCTTCGTCGTCGAGGAGCTCCCCGACCCCGGCGTCGGACTCGACACCGCTCTGTTCGGCGGCGCCCTCACCCTCCCGCACGAATGGCGCGGCGGCTCAGGAGGTACCCGATGACCGCGACCGCACACGCCCCCTCCCCGCAGCGGCCGGCACCGTCGCACACGCACGAGACCGGCGATACGGAGACCGTGGCTCCCTGGGTCCCCGCCATCGCCACTGCGGTGGCGATGGTGCTGGCGGCCGTGAGCGTGAGCGCCGTCTTCGCAGACTGGACCTGGTTCACCCCCACAGTCGTCATGGTCCTGCTGGTCGTCGTGAGCGGCGCACTGCTGCGCGCCGTGCCGGCGATCCGCGCCACCGGCTCCGCAGTGCTGGGGCAGTGCCTCGTGGGAGTCATCGGTGCGCTCTACCTGTGCGTGCCGTCCGCCATGCCCTTCGGCCTGCCCACGCCCGCCGCGTTCGGCGAACTCTTCTCCCTGCTGGGCCAGGGCGTCGACGACATCTACTCGACGATCGCCCCCGCTCCGTCCACGCCGGGCTTCACCGCGATCCTCGTCGTGGGGATCGGCCTCATCACGATCCTCATCGACGGCCTGGTCTCCGATCTGCGGGCCCCCAAGATGAGCGGCATCCTCCTGCTCCTCATCTGGGTCATCCCCGTCATCGTCGCGGGCCCCCAGCTACAGTGGTTCCACTTCGCGGCGATCGGCCTGGCCTTCGTCGTCCTCATGCTGTCCCGGTACCTCGCCCAGCGCGTCCGCAGGGCGGCCGCCTTCTCCGTCCTGGCGGGTGCCCTGGCGCTGCTGCTGGGCGTGGGCCTGCCCCTGGTCCTGCCTCCGGTCGATCAGCGACCGCAGCAGCCGTTGGGCACGCCGGAGGACATCACCGTCGTGAATCCGTTCCTGGATCTGCACTCGGACCTCGACCCGTCCAACGACGACGTCGTCCTCACCTACTCCTCCGATGACCCGCTGGCCCCTCCCCTGCGGCTCACCAGTGTGAGCGCCTTCGACGGAACGACGTGGATGCCGGAGCCCTTCGACATCGACCCGTTCGCGGTCGCGGTCGACGGGATGCCCCGCCCCGAGGGCGTCGCGGCGGACACGCCGATCGTCGAGCGCACGGCGGAGATCTCCGTCCAGGGACTCGACGAGCAGCACCTGCCCGCCCCGTACGCCCCCTCCACCGTCGACGGTGTCGAGCGGCGCTGGATCTACGATCCCTCCACCCTCACGATCGTGGGCAACGGGGTGCTCTCGACGGACGCCCAGTACACGGTCGGCTACCGGTCGATCGAGCCCACGCCGGCCCAGCTGGCCCAGGCCCAGCCGGTCGACGCGGAGCAGTTCGAGTCCACCCTGGCGCTGCCGGGCGACGTGCCGGAGGTGATCGGCCAGACGGCGGAGGAGGTCACCGCCGGTTCGGAGAACCAGTGGGAGGCCGCGGTCGCGCTGCAGGACTGGCTGCGCAGCGACGAGTTCGAGTACTCGCTCGATGCACCCGCGGACGCGTCCGGGTCCGCGCTGGAGGACTTCCTGCGCGACCGCCGCGGCTACTGCGTCCAGTTCTCCGGCGCGATGGCGGCGATGGCCCGGTCGCTGGGCATCCCCGCGCGGATCGGCGTGGGCTTCACCGCGGGCACGCCCACAGGTGACGGCGAGTACGAGGTCCGGATGAATCAGGCGCACGCCTGGCCCGAGCTGTACTTCGAGGGCGCGGGCTGGGTCCGCTTCGAGCCCACCCCCGGCGGACCGGCCGGCGACCCGCCGCCGTGGACGACGGAGGGGTCCGAGGGCGAGGACGACGCTCAGGAGACCGAGGCCCCGGAGGAGGAGTCCTCTCCCGAGCCCACCCCGGGCGCAGAGGAGTCCGCACCGCAGGAGACGCAGGATCCCGAGACCGCGGAGGACGGCGAGCCCGCCGGGGCCGGAGTGCCCCTGTGGCTGGCGATCGCAGGCGGCGTCGTCCTCCTGCTCCTGCTGCTGGCGGTGCCCGCCCTGCTCCGTCTCGTCAAGCGCCGGTCACGCCTGTCCGGCGACGACGCGGCGCGGACCGAGGGCGTGTGGGAGGAGATCGCGGCCTCCACAATCGATGCGGGACGACCGTGGGACCGCTCCCGGACGCTGCGCGACCAGCACGAGCGGATCGCCGCGGACCTGGAGCCGGACGACGTCCGGCTGCTGGAGCAGGCGACCGAGGCCGCCGAGGCTCTGCGCTACGGGGACGGCATCCCGGAGGGGACCGCCCTGAACGGGCCGGAGGCCGCCCGCCTGGTCCAGCGGGTCCGTCAGTCCCAGTCGCGGGAGATCGGACCGTGGTCGCGGGTCCGAGCGGTCATCCTGCCGCGTAGCCTCACGCAGCGGCCGCAGGCCCCGCGGACGTGAGAGGCGCCGCGCACCGACGAACGCGCTGATGTGCGAGTACACGCCCCGAACTCCGCCGATGTCAGGCGTGTACTCGCACATCAGCGCAGCGAGAACACGGATGGGCGCACTGGTCGACCACCGGTCGCGCACACGAGAGGAGCCGCCCACTCGGTCCCGAGTGGGCGGCTCCTCCGCTGTCTGTCGTGGTGCGCCGGTCCGTCAGGCGCGCGTCACGGTCTCACTGACCGCCGCGGCGCTTGTCCCAGCGGTCCTCCATGCGGTCCATGAAGCCGGGGCCGCGCTGGCTGCCCGAGCCGGGCTTCCGGCCGGGGCCGGTCGGACCACTGCCGCTTCCGCCGCCGGACGTGCCGGAGGCCGAGGATCCGTTCGATGTCGACGACATGGCCCAGAACCCGCCGGCCACCATGACGACGAAGCCCAGGATCCCCAGGGGCCAGAAGCCGGACCAGATCGCGCCCAGCACGATCGCGAGTCCCACGACCACACCGACCACGCCGATGACGACGCGCGTCGCGGAGAAGCCTCCGCCGGTGCCCAGCTGGGGCTCGTCGGGGATGTTCTTGGCGAAGCTGGGGTCGTCGCGGAGCTGCTTCTCGAGCTGGTCCAGCAACTGCTGCTCGTGGTCTGAGAGAGCCATCCCGATCTCCTCGCTTCGTGTTCGTCGGAGCATCTGCGGTCTCTCACCGGACCCGCTCCGGGACCTGCCGAGATACTCATACCCCATGATAGTCGTCAACCTGGGAAAACTCCCAGTCGTCACTCGTCTGTGAGGAAGGACGCAGGTGCGATCGAGTGCTCTCCGAACCGGCGTCGCACCTCGTCGAGCGCGGTCTGCGCGTCCCTGGCCCCGCGCCGCTCCCCCGCGTCCTCCGTGCGGGGCGCCGACACCGCCCCCTCGCCGTCCACATCGAACAGCGACGCCTGGCGCCCGGACTCCGCGAGCGGCACCAGATCGTGCGCGCGCACGCCCAGCAGCCGGACGCCCTTCCGGTGCGTCTCCCGCAGGCCTCGCAGGGCGGGGAGCAGCGCCGCGTGCAGGTCCGCCGGCAGATCCGACGGCGCGGGCAGGGTCGCGGACCGCGACAGGGTCGTGAAGTCGTCCAATCGGTATTTGAGGCCCACGCCGCGCGCAGCGGATCCGTCCGCCCGCAGGCGGGAGGCGACGTCGTCGCACAGGCGCAGGAGCGCGTGCTCCAGCCGTTCCTGATCCCACACGTCCTCACCGAACGTCCTCTCCGCGCTCACCGAGGGGTCCTTGGGCACGCTGTGCAGGGGACGGTCGTCGCGTCCGTGCGCGAACTCGTGGAGCCGGCGGCCGTGCGCGCCGAAGGTCCGCTCGACCCACCGCGGGTCCGCGTCCGCCAGGTCCGCGACCGTGCGGATGCCGAAGCGGGCCAGGCCGCGCTGCGTGCTCTGCCCCACACCGGGCAGCGCTTCGACCGGCAGGGGTCGGAGGAAGTCGTCGACGCGATCGACCGGGACCACCAGCATGCCGTCCGGCTTGGCCCGGGTGGACGCCAGCTTCGCGACGACCTTCGTCGATGCGACGCCCACGGACGCGGTCAGTCCCGTCTCCTGCTTGATCCGCTGCCGGATCCCGGCCGCGATCCGGGCGGGGGACCCCAGCCTGCGCAGTGCCGAGGAGACGTCGACGTACCCCTCGTCGATGCTGACCCGGGAAACGTCCGGGGTGACCCGCTCGACGATGTCGAAGACGCGACCCGACCAGAGGCTGTACTGACCGCGCGACGGCGGGATGAGGACCGCGTCCGGGCAGAGCTGCAGTGCGCGGGAGACGGGCATCGCGGAATGGACTCCGTACGCACGGGCCTCGTAGCTGGCGGAGGCGACGACGCCCCGACCGCCGCGTCCGCCCACGATGACGGGGAGACCCGCGAGGTCCGGACGGTTGAGCAGCTCCACGCCCACGAAGAAGGCGTCCATGTCCAGATGGAGGATCACGCATCCCGTGTCGTCCGTGCCCAGCCGCTCAGGATCCTCACGGCCGCGGGACAGCTGCTTCCTGCTCACTCCCACCCCCGGGCTGTAGGCTGGAGACCATGGTACTCCGCTCCACCCGGACCGCCGCCCTCCTCGCGGCGGCCGCGCTCGTCCTGTCCGCCTGCACCGCGCCCGAGTCCGGTGACCCCACCGATGCACCCACGGATGCCGCGACCGGCACCGCGTCCGCGTCGCAGACCGCCTCCGACGGGGCGCAGGAGCCCACTGAGGGCGGGGCGGACCCGGAGATCCGCGCGACGTCCGGGGCGCTCGTCGAGGGCATGCCGTCCGTGCTCGTGCCGATGGAGGACGCGGAGATCGTCTCGTCGTCCGTCCAGCCGGCGGGCGACGGCCAGCCGGTGCAGGCGAGCATCACGATGCGCGTCGACGCGTCCGAGGACGAGGTGCTGGACTTCTACGCGGATCACTTCGAGGACACGGACTTCGAGCCCGTGGACGATCCCGCGTCCGAGGACGGGATCGCGACGCAGACGTATCACGCGGACGAGGGCGGACAGCTCGTCTCGCTCAGCATCTCGGAGGACGCGGACGGGCTGCTCGTCTCCGTGGGCGGCCGGGTGCTTCCGTGACGGGAGGGACACCACCGGCCGTCCTCTCGGGGCAGCAGGAGGTGCGTGCGCGCGTCGACGCGCGCCTGTCCGCGTTCCTCGACCGGACCCAGCGGAGCCTCGAGGACATCTCGCCGATCGCCCGCGACCTCATGGAGCCCCTGCGCGTCTTCACGGAGGGCGGCAAGCGGGTCCGCGCCGTGCTGCTGTGGTGGGGCTACGAGCTGGCCGGCGGACGGGACACCGGAGCGATCGCCGCTGCCGCCGGGTCCGTCGAACTGCTCCACGCCGCCGCGCTGATGCACGACGACATCATCGACGCCTCGGAGACCCGCCGCGGGCGACCCGCCGTCCACGCACGCTTCCGCGACCGCCACAGGACCGCCGCGATGACCGGTGACCCGGACCTCTACGGCACCAGTGCCGGCATCATCGCGGGCGACCTGTGCCTGGCGCTCAGCGAGGAGCTGTTCGACGAGGGCGGCTTCGCGAACTCACCCGCCGCCCGCACCGCCCACGCGGCGCTGCGTCGCGACGTCATGCTGGGCCAGTTCCTGGACGTCGAGCTCCAGGCCGCGTGCCTCCCCCGCGAGACTCTGCGCCGGCGGGCCGACGAGGTCCTCACGCACAAGACGGCCGCGTACACGGTCGTCCAGCCCCTGGTCCTGGGCGCCGCGCTGGCGGGCGCGCCGCAGGACCTGCTCGACGAGCTCGCCGCGTTCGGCCTGCCACTGGGCCGCGCGTTCCAGATGCGCGACGACGTGCTGGGCGTGTTCGGCGACCCCGCCGTCACGGGCAAGCCCGCCGGTGACGACCTGGTCCAGGGCAAGCGGACCATCCTCGTCGCGGAGGTGCTCGACCGCGCCCCGGCTGCGGATGCGCAGTGGTTCGAGGAGCGCCTGGGACACGCGGACATCACGACGGAGGACATCGCACGCATGACGGCGATCATCGTCGACAGCGGTGCGCTCGCGGCGTTCGAGGAGCTCATCGACCGGGAGACCGGCGCCGCCCTGCGTGCGCTCGAGGCGCTGGCGCAACGAGGCCTCGCCCCCGCGGACGTCGCGACGCTCACGCAGTTCGCGGACGCCCTCACCGACCGTCGGGCCTGACCGCCGGTCGACTCGGCCCGATCGCCGGTCGACTCAGAGTGCCAGCGCCTGCGCCCTGCGGCGGACCTCCGTCTTGCTGCCGCAGCGCAGCAGGTCGATCGGTCGTCCCGGCAGCGACTCGTCCGGGGTGAAGAGCCACACGATCGCGGCCTCGTCGTCGAAACCGGCGTCCCGCAGCGTCGTGACGGTGCCGCGCAGGTGCCGGATCGGACGCGACTCGTCGTCGAGGAACAGGGCCGGGACCTGGAAGATGTCGCGGTCGGTCCGCCGGACTCCCACGAGGGAGCCGTCCTCCACGAAGCGGCGGATCTTCGAGATCCCCAGGCCGGACGCCTCCGCGATGTCCGGCAGCGGCACCCATGCGTCTACGAGTTCTTCTGAGCCATTCACCCCTCCACCCTAACGACCGCGCCGCTCCCCCGCGACACGCCGCCCCGGGCACCGCGGATCCGGGTCGTCCGCTGGCTACGCTGGTGCCGTCTGCGTGATGCCGACTTCCCCCGCTCATGACAGAGGACCACCAGCAGGACGGATGACCCCAGTGCCGACGGAGCATGCATCGCCCACCCCGCGCGGCCGGCGCGGCCGCACCCGTGCCGCCCACCCGGATCCCCTCCTCGTGCCCGCCCTCCTGTCGACGCCCGCGACGCCGGCCCCGGCCTTTGCGGACGAACCCGCACCAGCGCTGCCCATCGATGTGACGACCGGCCCCGGATTCACCGCCGGGACGGCCTCGGAGTCCGTGCCGGCCTCCCACGGCGGGCGCACCTACCGCGTCCGCCAGGGCGACGACCTCGTGAGCGTTGCCGCGCGCTTCGGCGTCTCCGTGCCCGCACTCGTCGATCTCAACGGCCTGCGGCGACAGCCCGCGCTGCGTTCGGGTCAGATCCTCTCGCTGCCGGAGCGGCAGGTGAACGACGGCCCGGCCACCGACCGCGTGCGCCCCGGCGACACCCTCGATTCCATCGCCTCACGCCACCGCCTCCGCCCCGCGGACCTCCAGCACGCGAACGCGATGGGCGACTCGCAGCTGCTGGTCGAGGGCGAGCTGCTGAGCCTCACGGGCACCGGCGCCGTGAGCGCCCGGCGTCGCCCCACCGCGGACGATCTGCCGCAGCTGACCGCGCCCGCGGACGGGTTCCCGCCGGAGACCGTGCTCGCGGCCCGCATCAACCGTCGCAGCCTCCTGGCGCGCCCCCAGCCCACGCGCCGCGAGGCGCGCACCCTGGTCGAGGGCACTGCTCTCGCCCACGACCTGTCCCCCGCACTGGCCACCGCCGTCGCGCAGGTGGAGTCCGGCTTCAACCACGGCGTCGTGAGCCCGGGCAATGCGATCGGCATCATGCAGGTGACGCCGCGCGCCGCGCACTGCGCCTCCCACGCCGTGGGCCGGTCCCTCGACGTCCTGGACCCCGCGGACAACGCGACGGCCGGCGTCGTCATCCTCTCGACGCTGCTGGAGGCCGCGGACGACGAGGCGCAGGCGCTGGCCGGCTACTACCAGGGACTCGCGTCCGTGCGCGCCCACGGTCCGCACCCGGACACCAGGCGGTTCGCGGCGAACGTCCAGATCCTGGCCGACCGCACGCGATCGGAGGAGAGGTCATGACCACACTCACCGACCCCCTGCTGGGTCACGTCCTCGACGACCGCTACCGGATCGACGACCCGGTGGCCCGCGGCGGCATGGCGATGGTCTACAAGGGGACGGACCTGCGGCTGGACCGCGTCGTCGCGCTCAAGGTCATGCACCGGCACCTGCTGGACGACGAGGGCTTCGTCGAGCGGTTCCAGCGCGAGGCCCGCGCGGCCGCCCACCTCATCCACTCGAACGTCGTGGCGGTCCACGACACCGGGCGCGACGGCGAGGCCGTCTACCTCGTCATGGAGTACCTGCCCAACGTGACGCTCCGCAAGGAGCTGCGCCACCGCGGGACCCTCACGCCCCGCCAGGCGCTCATCGTCCTCGACGCGGTGCTGGCCGGCCTCGAAGCCGTCCACGCCGCCGGGATGATCCACCGCGATCTCAAGCCGGACAACGTGCTGCTGGGCGCGGACGGGCAGATCAAGCTGGCCGACTTCGGGTTGGCGCGCGCCGTGAGTGCGGCGACGACGACGAAGACGCTCATGGGCACCGTGGGCTACGTCGCCCCGGAGCTCGTCACGCGCACGGGCGCGGATGAGCGCACGGACCTCTACACGGTCGGCATCATCCTCTACGAGATGCTCACGGGCTTCCAGCCCTACACGGACGAGGTGCCCATCCAGGTCGCGTACCGGCATGTCCACGACGACGTGCCGCCGCCGTCGGAGCAGCGTCCGCTGCTGAGCCCCCGCCTCGACGCGCTGGTCCTGTGGGCGACCTCGCGCGACCCGGAGGACCGTCCGCAGAGCGCCACCGCCCTGCGCGAGGCCCTCGCAGAGGCGCGCGCCTCCCTCACCGCTGCCGAGCTGGACCTCGACCAGGCCGACGGGCCGGAGAACCCCGCGTTCGCCACCCGACCCATCCTCGTCCCCACCGCGACGATCTTCGAGCCCGGTGCGGACTCGGGTCCCATCCGCACGAACGCCGGTACGGACGAGATCCCGTACCTGGAGGACGACGAGCGGGAGGACACCTCCGCCGAGGCCGCACGGCCGGCCGCGGCCGGCTCCGCCGCCGCTGCGCCCACCGCAGACGGCGGTGACGAACCCGCGGCGGTCGCGGCGGCCTCGGGAACGGGGGACGCAAGCCGGGGCACGGCCTCGGGAACGGGACGACGGACCGGACGACGCGGTGTCGTCATCGGGCTCGTCCTCGTGCTCGTGGCGGCGCTGGGACTGGGCGGCTGGGCGCTGCTGGGCGACCGGGCCGTCGCCGTCCCGCAGTACACGGCGGGGCAGGACCCGGAGGAGTACATCGGCCTGCTGGAGGACGCGGGCCTGTCCGCGCAGACGGTCGACGCGCACAGCACGACGATCCCGTCCGGGCGGATCATGGAGGTGGAGCCCGGTGCGGGCGAGGAGCTGCAGCCCGGCGACTCCGTCACCATCACCGTGTCGCAGGGCGAGGAGCTCTTCGTCGTCCCGGACGTCACCGGCTCGACGGAGGCGGACGCGCGGACCAGCCTCGAGTCGGCCGGCATGGTGCTGGGACGGATCACCCGCGAGTTCTCCGACGAGGTGCCCGAGGGCAGTGTCATCAGCCAGGGGTCCGACGAGGACCCGGTCGCGAAGGGCACACCGGTCGACCTCGTCATCTCGAAGGGCGTCGAGCCCATCGAGGTGCCGATCGTGACGGGGCTCGACTACGACTCCGCGTTCGGGAAGCTGGCCCGCATGGGCTTCCGGATCTCCCGCGACGACGTCTTCGACGACGAGGTCCCCAGCGGCAAGGTCGTCTCGCAGACCCCCCAGGGCGGCGAGGACGCGCAGGACGGCGACCTCATCATGCTGAAGGTCTCGAAGGGGAAGCAGGCGAGCGACTCCGAGGAGTCGAGCGATTCCGAGGACGAGTCCTCGGACGAGGACCGCGACCGGGACGACGAGGACTCGCGTGACAGCGACAGCTGACCTGCTGGACGGCAGTCGTCGAGCCGGTGCGACCGCTCCGTCTCAGGCGGTCGCGGCGCGTTCGGCCAGTTCCGCCAGGATGCGCGCGGCGGTGTGCGCCTGCTCCTCCGACACGTCGAGGTGGGTGACGAGACGGCACTCCCCCTCGTTCATCGCGAGGATCCGCACGCCGCGCTGGGCCGCCGCCTGCGCGTAGTCCTCGGCGGAGACACCGGCCCGGCCGGGGGTCAGCATGACGATGTTCGTCTGCACCGAAGCCGGGTCCGCGAACTGCGGCACGGCCTGCGCCACGGTCGCCGCGATGTGGGCCGCATGCGCGTGGTCGTCAGCCAGACGGTCGATGTTCCGGTCCAGCGCGTCATGGCCTGCGGCGGCCAGGATCCCCGCCTGGCGCATGCCGCCGCCGTAGCGCTTGCGCAGATAGCGCGCCTCCTCGATGAGTGAAGCGGTGCCGGTCAGGACGCTGCCCACGGGTGCGCCCAGACCCTTCGAGAGGCAGATGCTGAGCGAGTCGACGACCGCACCCTGGTCCGCGAAGCTCGACCCCTCCGCCACGACCGCGTTCGCGACCCGGGCACCGTCCATGTGGACGCGCACGCCGCGCTCATCCGCACAGGCGCGCAGCGCGCGCAACTGGTCGATCGCGGCGATCCGGCCGCCGGAGAAGTTGTGCGTGTTCTCGACCGCGATGAGCGCGGTCCCCACCTGGTTGTAGCCGCGCGGCCGCTCGACGAGTGCCACGGCGGCGTCCGCGTCGAGGGTGCCGTCCGGGGAGATCCACGTGCGACTCGTGATGCCCGCGATCGCGCCGTGGCCGCCCACCTCGGAGCGCAGGATGTGGGCCCGCGATTCCGCGAGGACCTCCTCGCCGCGGCCCACGGACGCGGCGACGCCCACCATGTTCGCCAGCGAGCCGGAGGCGCAGAAGAGTCCGGCCTCATGGCCGAACATCTCCGCCACCCGCGCCTCGAGCGCGTTGACGGTGGGATCCTCCCCGTAGACGTCGTCGCCCACCGGTGCGTCCGCCATCGCCCGGCGCATCCGCTCGTCGGGACGGGTGAGCGTGTCGGAGCGCAGATCGATGGGCTCCACGCTCAGCCCCTCGACGCCTTCGTCAGCAGCTCCGCCACCTGGAACGCCATCTCGAGCGACTGGTCGTGGTTGAGGCGGGGGTCGACGAGCGTCTCGTACCGACGGCGCAGACCCTCCTCGTCGATCTCGGCGCCACCGCCCAGCACTTCGGTCACGTCGTCGCCGGTCAGCTCGATGTGCAGACCGCCGGGCACGGTGCCCGCCTCCGCGTGCGCATCGAAGAAGCCGGCGACCTCCTCGACGACGTCCTCGAACCGGCGGGTCTTGAACCCGTTGCCCGCGGTGATGGTATTCCCGTGCATCGGATCGCACACCCATGTGACCTGCGGGAGCTCGTGCCCCACCTGGGCCAGCAGCTCCGGCAGCTTCTCCCGGATCCGGCCGGCACCCATCCGGGTGATGAAGCTGAGGCGTCCGGGGGTGCGCTGCGGGTCCAGCTTGTCGACCAGCCGGAGGACCTCGTCCTTCGTGATCGTGGGGCCCAGCTTCACGCCGATCGGGTTGTGCACGCGGGACAGGAAGTCCACGTGCGCCCCGTCCAGATCGCGCGTGCGCTCCCCGATCCACAGGAAGTGGCCGGAGACGGCGTAGGGGTTGCCCGTGCGCGAGTCGATGCGGGTGAGGGCGCGCTCGTACTCGAGGAGCAGCGCTTCGTGCGCGGCGAAGAACTCGACGGAGTTGAGGGCGTCGAAGTCAGCCCCGCACGCCGCCATGAACTTGAGCGCACGGTCGATCTCACGGGCGATCTGCTCGTAGCGGTGGTAGTTGGGGTTCGACCCCAGGAAACCGCGGTTCCAGTCGTGGACGCGGCGCAGATCCGCAAACCCGCCCTGGGTGAACGCGCGGATGAGATTGAGCGTCGACGCGGACACGTGGTATGCCTGCAGCAGACGGTGGGGATCGTGGCGACGGGCCTCGGCGGTGAACTCGTGACCGTTGACGATATCGCCGCGGTACGACGGCAGTGTGACCCCGTCGCGCGTCTCGACGTCCGAGGACCGGGGCTTGGCGAACTGCCCCGCCATACGACCCATCTTCACGACGGGCACGGATCCCGCGTACGTGAGGACCGCGGCCATCTGCAGGACGGTCTGGATCCGGCGGCGGATCTTGTCCGCCTGCGCGTCCGCGAACGTCTCCGCGCAGTCGCCCCCGGCGAGGATGAAGGCGCGGCCGGCCGCGGCCTCGGCGATCCTGCTGGTCAGCAGGTCCGCCTCGCCCGCGAAGATGAGCGGCGGCACGCTCGAGAGCTCGTCCAGGACGGACTGGAGCTCCGCCGGGTCCGTGTAGGTCGGCTGCTGCAGGGGTGCGAGGTCGCGCCAGTTCTCCAGGCCCTCGAGCGTCTGCGGAGTGGCCTGGACCGATCCCATCGCCTCGAAGAAGCGCGGGTCAGCGTGGAAGCCCATGGGAGGGAGCCTTTCGTCAGGAGCGGGGAGCGCCGCGTTCAGCGGGTGTCGTCCCCGTCGTCGTCCGCATCGTCAGCGGGCGGTTCATCGGTGGGCGGCGCGGCGTCGTCCGCGCCGAAGTCCTCGGCGGACACGTGGTCGAGGAACTCGCGGAACTCCGCGACGGCGTCCTCGTCCGGCTCGGGCGCGTCGATCCCGTCCTCGTCCAGGACGGTCTGCGACACGAAGACCGGTGCGTCCGCTGTGAGCGCCAGGAGCACGGCGTCGGACGGACGTGCGGAGATCTGCTTGCCGTCCGTCGTGTCGATGCGGGCGAAGAACGTGTGCTCCTCGCGCCGCGTCACCGTCACCCGCTCGATACCGGACCCGTAGTGGTCGAGCACGTCCAGCAGCAGCTGGTGCGTGAGAGGGCGCGCGGAGACCAGCCCGCGCTGCGCCATCTGGATGAGCGCAGACTCCGACGGGCCGATCCAGATCGGCAGATAGCGCGGCAGGTCGAGCGCCTTGAGCACGAGGATCGACTGGTTCGCGGGGAGCTCGATCCGGATTCCGACGACTTCGGCTTCACGATCCGTCATGCAGGCCGCTCTCAGGCGGTCCGGTGACGCTGCTGGAAGATCATGCGGAACTTCCCGATCTGCACGTCCGCGCCGTTCTGCAGCTCGATCGAGTCGATGAGCTGCCGGCCCACGTACGTCCCGTTGAGCGAGCCGGTGTCGCGCAGGGTGAAGCCCGAGGGCGTGCGGACGAACTCCGCGTGCTTGCGCGAGACGGTCACGTCGTCCAGGAAGATGTCCGCGTTGGGGCTGCGGCCCACCGTCACGACGTCCGTGTCGAGCAGGATCTGCGCTCCCGCGTCCGGACCGGACACGACGACGAGCAGGGCGTCCGTCTCGTCCAGGTTCTGCAGGTCCGGCACCGGGTGGATCTCTCCGGTGTGCGGGTCGAGGATGCCGGAGAACTGCGGGCTGCCCTGGCTGCCCTGCTCCTGGCCCACCGGAGCCTGGGACGGATCGCCCCACTGCTGCGGAGGACCGCTGGCCGGCTGACCCTGCGAGTCCGTGTCGTGGCCGCCCGACTGCTGCCCGAACTGCTCCTGGGCGTGCTGCGGGCCGGAGCCGAACGACGGCTGCGCCCACTGCCCGCCCTGGTCCGGGCCGGGCTGCTGGCCGTACTGCGGCGGCTGCTCACCGTGCGGCTGCGACTGCTGGCCGTACTGCGGCTGCGATCCGTACTGGGGCGCGGGATCGCCGTACTCAGGGATCTGCCCCTGCTGCGGATCCCACTGCTGCTGGTCCTGCGGTCCCCACTGCTGCGGCTGGTTCCACGCCTGCGGCTGCGAGCCCTGCGGCTGGGCGCCCTGCGGTGAGGCGGCCTGAGGCTGGCCCCACTGCTCCTGGCCCCACTGCTGGGGCGCGGAGCCCTGCTGGCCCGCCGGGTCCTGCTGCGGCCACGGCTGCGGCTGGGAGCCCTGCGGCCACTGCTGCGGCTGGGACCCCTGCGGGGCCTGAGCCTGCGGGGCACCCTGGCCGCCCTGTGCGGGGTCGCCGAAGGGGAAGACGTGCGGTGTGGCGGACGACGACTCCTGATCCCAGGGCTGCCGTCCGTCGGGGGTGCCGCCGTTCTGCTGGGACATCAGGCTCCTTCGCTTTCGAGTGCGGCGAGGTAGGCGTCGCGGTCCAGGAGCGCGTCGGCCTCGGCCGGGTCGGACAGGCGGACTTCGTAGAGCCACCCGTCCTCGTAGGGGGCGGAGTTGACCGACTCCGGGGAGTCTTCGAGCGACTCGTTGATCGCGATGACCTCGCCGGAGACGGGCGCGATGAGGTCGCTGACGCTCTTCGTGCTCTCCACCTCACCACAGGACTCGCCTGCACTGACGGAATCGCCCACGTCGGGGATGTCGACGAACACGACTTCGCCCAGCGAGTCCTGCGCGAAGTCCGTGATCCCCACGCGCACGACCGACGCGTCATCCGTCTGCGCGACCCATTCGTGGTCCGCGGAGTACCGCAGGCCCTCGGGATAGGTGAGATCAGCCATGTCAACTCCTCCATCGTCAGGACTGTCCCCACCAGCATAACCGCATCCGTGTCGCAGATCGCATCGGGATGCCGGGTCGGTTCGCGCACGAGCGACGACGTCGCCCGCGCACGCCGGATGGGGCGTGGATCACAGACTACCGATTTGCCCTCCCGTGCGCGCGTGGATAAGCTCATCCTCGGCCCTGAGGGGCCGGACGGGCTATGGCGCAGCTTGGTAGCGCGCCTGACTGGGGGTCAGGAGGTCGTGGGTTCGAATCCCGCTAGCCCGACCAGGTGGAACAGCACAACGGGAACGCCCCGAGCTTCGGTTCGGGGCGTTCGTGCTTTCCGTTCGCCGTCCGTCAGCCCGCGAGCGCGTAGGCCGCCGGCAGCAGGTGGTCGACGCCGTGGGCGCAGGCGAATACCGCGGAGCTCACGAGCACCGTCGCCCAGGGGCCGCACCTGACGAGTGCGTTCACCAGCACGCCGCGGAACAGCAGTTCCTCACCCAGCGGGGTCAGCAGAGCACCCAGGACCAGGGCCGCCGTCACCCGGGTCAGGCCCAGTCGACGACCGTGCCCGGCCGGGTGAGGAGCAGGCACGCGTGCGTCGCCGTCCGCTGCTCGGCCGCCTCCCAGCGCTCCCCACCCGGTCCCGAGGCCGCACTCCCGGGGCCGCGCGGCCGCAGTCGCCCGCCGCGCACCCGGGACACGTCCCAGCCCAGCACCGCGTCGAGGGTGCGCCCGGTCGCCTTCACGAGCGCCTCCTTGCGCATCCACAGGCGGAGGAACTCGTCCTCCGGCACCGCCGCCGTCCCGACCCGCGCGCGCTCGCGCGGGGTGAGGACCTGCGGCAGGAGGACGGGATCCAGCGGCGCGCCCCGCGGTTCGACGTCGATCCCGCACGGGCCCGTCGCTGCGACCGCGGCCACCGCACCACCCGCGTGCGACCAGCTCACCCGGACCCCCTCGCGTCCCACCACGCGGGGGCGCCCGTGGGGGCCTCCGCATGTGGGACACGTCTGGACGAGCTCGACCTCCGTCGGGTCGCAGTCCGCCAGGCCGGCGACGGCGAGGCGGGCCAGGTGGTGCGCGGCCACGAAGTCCTCGCGCGCGGACGCGTCGTCGAACGCCTCCGCGCGTCGCCGCTCCGGCGGGGTCAGGAGGGACCGGCCGTCCGGTGCCGCGTCGAGCACCGACCGTGTGGTGCGCAGGAGCACCCGCGCGCGCCCCGCGCTCCCCACCCGTGACCGCCGGATCCTCATCGTGCGGCGAGGCGGGAGAGTGCGCTGCCCGGCGTCTCCAGGAGCCCGCCGGCCCGGCCCTGCTCCACGACCCGCCCGGCATCGACGACCACGACGTACGCATCCGCGGGGATCCGGTCGACCCGGTGCGTCACCTCGATCGTCGTCCGGCCGGGCCGGCGCCGCTCCAGTGCGCGCCGCACCTCCTGCGCCGTCTGCTCGTCGAGCTGGCTGAGCGCCTCGTCCAGCACCAGGACCTCTGGCTCCGCGAGCAGCGCCCGGGCCAGCGCCAAGCGCTGCAGCTGACCGCCGGACACCTCCGTGCGGCCTGCCCGCAGCGGCGCATCGAGGCCGCCGGACAGTCCGGTCGCCCACTCCTCGAGGCCCACGACGCGCAGGACGTCGAGCACCTGCGCGTCACTCGCCTCCGGTCGGGCCAGCCGGATGTTCTCCCGCAGCGAGTCGATGAGGAGGGTCGGTCGCTGGTCGACGAGAGCGACCCTGCCGCGCAGATCGTCGAGTCGGAGGTCCTGCACCCGCCTGTCTCCCAGTCGCACCTCGCCCTCGTCGGGATCGTGGACGCGCAGCAGCAGGGACGCGAGCGTCGACTTCCCGCTGCCGGAGACACCCACGAGGGAGGACCACTCCCCCGCGGGGAGATCGACGTCCGCGTCGGCGAGTGCCGGGCGGACAGGCTCCCCGCTGTCTGCGTCGGCGTGCGCCGGGTACGTGAGCGTCACACCGCGCAGCCGCACACCCGGACCGTGCCGCTCCGGCGTCCGGGAATCAGCCGCGTCGTCCGCCCCGAATTCGGCGTCGGTGGAGGAGAGACCGAAAGCGGGGACGGCCCCGAGGTCGGTTGAGGATCCGCGGGAGGCGGGGACGGCCTCGGGGTCGGTGACCGCCGGCGGCGCCTCGACGATCGCGCGCAGCCGCTGCGCGGACGCGAGCGCGGCGTCGAGCCCCGCCATGAACGAGTCGACGCCGCTCAGCGGCCCACGCAGGCCCACCGCGACCGCGAGGGCGAGGACGGCACCCGCGAGTCCCGCATCCGTGCGCTCCGCGACCACGAGGACGGCGATGAGCGCACCCGCGTGGACGAGCGCGATCGCACCCGTGCGGCCGCCCTGCACCAGACCGGAGGCCGACCGGGCGCGCACAAGCCGGTCGTCCACCTCTGCGAGGGAGGCGAGCCTGCGATCCTGGGCGCCCAGCTGCAGGACGTCCCGCACGCCGTGGATGTCGTCGCCCAGGTGCGCGGCGACGGCGGCGCGACCGGCGGCGACGGACCGGGCCGCACGCCACACGGTGCCGGCGGACACGAGCGGGAGGAGGAGTGCGGCGAGCGCGAACGGCACGAGGACGAGGGACAGGCCAGGCGTCACCGCGGTCCCCAGCCAGACGAGCGCGATCGTCGGGACGACGAGTGCGGAGACCGCCGGCGGGAAGGTGTGCGCGAAGAAGACCTCGATGCGGTCGATGTCGCGGGTCGCGGTCGCGGTGAGGGCCGCGCCTGCACGCCCGCGGGTGGCGGCGGGCGCCTGCGGGATGAGCGCGGAGACGAAGAGCTCGCGCAGTCGCTGGAGGGCGGTGAAGGCCACCCAGTGGCCGGCGTAGTGCTCCGCGTACCGCAGCGCCGCCTTGAGCAGCGCGAGGACGATGAGGACGACGGCGAGCACCCCCGCCCGCACCTCCCCGCTCCCGGCCATGCGGACCAGCGCGGAGGCCATGACCGCGTACAGGGCGATGCCCAGCAGCTGCGAGACGATCCGGGCGAGCGCGGAGGCCACCAGGGGCGTCAGCAGTCCCCGGGTGCGGGACACGAGCCAGCGCACGGTGTCGACACGGCTCTCCTGTGGCGTCTCCGTCATCGTGCCCCCTCCCCCGCGCGCGTGGTCCCGGGTGCCTCAACTCCCGGTCGTGCCTCTGCTTCCGGTCGTGCCTCGTCCCCCGCGGCGGGCCCGGCCGGGTCGAGGCGGATGACACGGTCGGCGGCGAGGATCGCGCCGGGCCGGTGCGCGATCATGAGGACCGTCCTGTCCGCGGCCAGGAGTCGGAGTGCGGTGAGGATCTGCTCCTCGGCGGCCAGGTCGACCTGCGACGTGGGCTCGTCCAGCACGAGGATCGGCGCATCCTGGAGCCAGGCCTGTGCGATCGCGAGCCGCTGGGACTGTCCGCCGGACAGCAGCGCGCCCTGTTCGCCCACCGGGGTGGCCAGTCCCGCCGGCATCGCGTCGACGTCCGCACGGAGGCCGGCGCGCTCCAGCGCCTCCCACAGCTGCTCCTGCGTGGCCGCGGGCGCGGCCAGGCGCAGGTTGTCCTCGATCGTGCCCAGGAAGTGGAAGGCGCGCTGCTGGACGGCGGCGATGCGGGTCCGCGCCCCGGCGGGGTCCCGCACCGGGTCGATCCCGTCGACCCGCACAGTGCCGGTCCGGGCGGCGAGGTGTCCCAGCAGGAGCGAGGCGACCGTCGACTTCCCCGCCCCGCTGGGCCCCACGAGCGCGACGTGCTCGCCGCGCTCCACCCGCAGGCTCAGCCCGCTCAGGACCGTGGGGCCGTCCGGCCAGCCCGCGTCCACGTCCGCGAGCAGGAGCGCGGGGGTCCCGGCAGCGGACGGACGCCGGTCAGCGGGCGTCGGTGCGGCCTCGGGCACGGCGGAGTCCGCGACAGCGGAAGGCGCGCCGACCTCGGATGTCGGATCGGCCTCGGGCTCCCGGCCGGCCTGGGGAGCCGTCGACGGCTCCGCCCCCAGGACCGAGCCCAGCTGGGCCTGCGACGCGCGGCCGGCGATGCCGATGTAGAAGAACTGGCCGACGACGTCGACGGGGCCGATGACGAGGGTGGACAGAAGCAGGATCGCCGTCCCGTCGCCCGCGCTCAGGTCACCGGTGCCCACCCGCACGGCGGTGAGGACGGCCGCGGCGACGACGACGCCCAGGGAGAACGCCGCGTCGACGACGAGGATGAGCAGCTGGTTGACCGCCAGCATCCGCATGAGGGACCGGCGGTGCTCCTCGCCGCGCCGGGCCAGCAGCTCCGCCCGACGGTGGGCGGCGCGGGCCAGGACGAGGGTCTCGAGCCCCTGGATCGCATCGACGAACGCGGACGTGAGGGCGGCCTGCGACCGGCGGTACCGGCCGCCCACGGGACGCACGAGCCGCTGGAAGCCGCCCACCAGCACCGGCACCAGCAGCACGAGGAGGGTGAGCACCCCGGCCGTCACGGGGTCGACGGCGACGGCCATGACGAGGAGGACCAGCAGCGGCGTCGTGAGGGAGGCGGTGATGGGGCCCAGGAAGCCGGCCCGGTAGTGGGCGGTCTTCTCCACCGAGGTCGTGGCCGCCGCCAGCAGTCGGCCCGCCTGCGCGGACGCGCGGACCGCCCCGCCCCGGAAGACGGCGGAGACGACGGCCGCGCGCAGGTGCTTCTCCGCCTGCGCGGAGGTCCGCTCGCTCCACCACGCGCCCGCGCCCGTGCAGACGGCGACGACGAGGCCCAGGAGGACGGCCCACAGGACCCACGCGGTCGGGGCGGGTGCGGCGTCGTGGGCGGGCAGTGCGTCCGCGGCGAGGCCGTCGACGACGCGCCCCAGCAGGACGAAGAGGAGAGCACTGGCACCTGCGGCGAGCCAGCCCGTCAGCGCGGACACGGCCAGCACGCGTCGCGGTGTCGAGGCGCGCACCTGCGGGTGCACCGTCCCGGTCGTCATGGTCCTCCCCTGTCACGTGGGGCCGGTTCCGGCCCGCGAGGCCGCTCCATCCTAGCCCGCGGGTGCGGAGCGGGTCCGCCGGATCAGCGCCCGCGGGCGCCTCAGACGCCCTTGAAGTAGACGAGCTGCGTCGTCGTGGCGAGCAGGCTGCCGTCCTCGCCCCACACGTGTCCCACCTGATCGAAGAGTCCCGTGTGGAACCGCGAGGCACGCGCGCGGCACAGCAGGTGCTCGCCCTGCTGCGCCAGTTCCTGCGGGCCCGCGTGGAAGTAGGTCGTGAACGTGATCGTCCCGGCAGGTGTCATCCGCCCCGTGC
>DYUK01000077.1 GCA_020743695.1 Brevibacterium senegalense
CATCGTCGACGTCATGGACCGGTGGGGCGTCCTCACCCTCCACCAGTCCCCCGTCCACGGGCTCGTGCTCGAATCGACGGACGCGGCGCTGCTGGCCGAGCTCCTGGAGCAGCCGGACCTCGCCGGGAAGACCGGGGCGCGGATCGACGAAACGACGGTCTCCGTGCATCCCTCGGAGCGCGGGGAGCTCAAGCACGTCCTGCTGAAGCTGGGGCATCCGGTCGCGGACCGGGCCGGCTACGTCGACGGCGAGGCGCACCGCATGGCGCTGGCCCACGAATCGCATGAGCCGACGGACGCGGACGGGACCGGCACCCACGCGGACGGGACCGGCGTCGGGGCGGTGACGACGGCCTCGGGCGCGGGGTCGTCCGGAGCAGCGGGCGGCGACCCGCAGGCGTGGTCGCTGCGGCCCTACCAGCAGCGGGCGGTCGACACGTTCCTGGCCGGCGAGTCCGGCGTCGTCGTGCTGCCGTGCGGGGCGGGCAAGACGATCGTGGGAGCGGCGGCGATGGCGCGGGTGTCGACGACGACGCTCATCCTCGTGACGAACTCCGTGTCCGCGAAGCAGTGGAAGGCGGAGCTGCTGCGGCGGACGACGCTGACGGAGGACGAGATCGGGGAGTACTCCGGCTCCGTCAAGGAGATCAGGCCCGTCACGATCGCGACGTACCAGGTGCTCACGACCCGCCGGAAGGGCTCCTACCTGCATCTGGAGCTGCTGGACGCGCGCGACTGGGGCCTGGTCGTCTACGACGAGGTGCACCTGCTGCCCGCGCCGGTCTTCCGGCTGACGGCCAGCCTGCAGGCACGCAGGCGACTGGGCCTGACCGCGACGCTGGTGCGGGAGGACGGGCGCGAGGACGAGGTGTTCTCGCTCATCGGCCCCAAGCAGTTCGAGGTGCCGTGGAAGGAGATCGAGCGCGACGGGTTCATCGCGTCCGCGACCTGCCACGAGATCCGCGTCCCTCTGGGTGCGGACATGCGACGGGCGTACGGCAGCGCGGAGGGCGAGGACCGCTACCGGATGGCGGCGACCGCGGACACGAAGGTGCCGGTGGTGCGCCAGCTGGTCGCGGAGCATCCGGAGTCGCAGATCCTGGTGATCGGGCAGTACATCGACCAGCTGGAGGAGCTGGGCGAGGCGCTGGGCGCGCCCGTCCTGACCGGGAAGACGCCGGAGCGGGAGCGCGAGGAGCTGTACGCGGACTTCCGCGCCGGCCGGGTGCGCGTCCTCGTCGTGTCGAAGGTGGCGAACTTCTCCGTCGACCTGCCCGAGGCCTCGGTCGCCATCCAGGTGTCCGGCGCCTTCGGGTCCCGGCAGGAGGAGGCGCAGCGCCTGGGCCGGATCCTGCGCCCCAAGGCGCACGCGGAGGCCGCGACCTTCTACACCGTCGTGACCGCGGACACCGTCGACGAGCGCTTCGCCGGCCACCGCCGCCGCTTCCTCACCGAGCAGGGCTACGCGTACACGATCGAGACGCGGTAGGCGCGCGCTGAGCCTCGCGATCACCGAACGGCTCGTGCAGGAGACCGGATCCGTGCGACAGCGCTGAGCCCCGGGCGCGTACGGTGGAACCACGGCGCGGCCCGGCATCCCCCGGCCGCGCATCCATCACGACCGCACCCGTGCAGCACGGAATCGGAGGCATCGCGTGTCCAGCGCCCGCCCGCTCGAGGGCATCACCGTCATCAGCTGCGAGCAGGCCGTCGCGGCCCCGTTCGCCGCCCGCCAGCTCGCGGACCTGGGGGCCCGGGTCATCAAGATCGAGCGCCCCGGGGTGGGTGACTTCGCCCGCGGCTACGACACGACCGTCAACGGGATGTCGAGCCACTTCGTGTGGATCAACCGGTCGAAGGAGAGCCTCACCCTCGACCTCAAGTCGCCGGAGGCGGCGGGCATCATGGACGAGCTCATCGACTCGGCGGACGTGTTCCTCCAGAACCTCGCACCGGGTGCCGCGGAGCGGCTGGGCCTGGGCGCTGACCGGCTGCGGGAGCGCAACCCGCGCCTCATCCACGCGTCGATCTCCGGCTACGGCGCGGACGGACCGTACACCGCGATGAAGGCCTACGATGCGCTCGTGCAGGCGGAGGCCGGCCTGTTCTCCGTCACCGGCACGGAGGAGCATCCCGCGAAGACCGGGATCTCCACCGCGGACATCTCCGCCGGCATGTACGCGTTCTCCTCGATCCTCACTGCGCTCTACGACCGCGAGCGCACGGGTGAGGGCGCGACCCTGCAGATCAGCCTCTTCGACTCGCTCGTCGAGTGGATGGGCTTTCCCCTGTACTTCACCCGGTACGGCGGCACGCGCCCGATCCGCGCCGGCACCTCGCACGCGGCGATCGCGCCCTACGGGACCTTCACCTGCGGCGACGGCACGGAGATCGTCCTCGCGATCCAGAACGAGCGCGAATGGCAGCGCTTCTGCGCCGTGGTCCTCCGGGACCCCGCGATCGCGACCGATCCCCGGTTCGACAGTGCCCCGCAGCGCTTCGCCCACCGCGAGGAGCTCGAGACCGTCATCACGCAGAAGCTGTCCGACCTCACGGGCGAGGCCGCCCAGTCCCTGCTCCTCGAGGCCCAGGTCGCCCACGCCCGGCAGCGCGACATGACCGAGGTCGCCCAGCACCCCCAGCTCCTCGCCCGCGATCGCTGGCAGCCGGTCGACACCCCGGCCGGTTCCATCGACATGCTGCTGCCGCCGGTGACCCACTCGGACGTCGACTACCGCATGGACCCGATCCCGGCCGTGGGCCAGCACACGGACGCGCTGCTCGCAGAGCTGGGACGGACGCCGGAGCAGATCGCCCGACTGCGGGAGGCGGGGACGGTATGAGCACCGCACCGCACGCCTACTCCCCCATCCTCCCCACGGGCCGGTCCACCGTCCCGATGCGGCGCCTGGAGATCGACGGGGTCACGACGACCACCGCCGAGGTCGGGGGCACCACCCGCGAATTCCTCACCATCGAGCCCCACGTCTTCACGGCACTCGCCCGCGAGGCGTTCCAGGAGATCTCCCACTTTCTGCGTTCCGACCACCTGGCGAGCCTGCGGGGCATCCTCGACGACCCGGAGGCCAGCGCGAACGACCGCTATGTCGCGCTCGATCTGCTGAAGAACGCGGTCGTCTCCGCCGGTGAGGTGCTGCCGATGTGCCAGGACACGGGCACCGCGATCATCACGGCGAAGCGCGGCGCGGACGTGCTGACGGACGGCTGCGATGCGGAGCACCTGAGCGCCGGGGTGCGCGCCGTCTATGAGGAGCTCAACCTCCGGTACTCCCAGCTGGCGCCGCTGAGCCTGTTCGAGGAGACGAACACGGGGAC
>DYUK01000078.1 GCA_020743695.1 Brevibacterium senegalense
AGGTGCGGGTGGCGACGCGAACTCGCAGGGCGGCTCCATTGAGAGCGGATCGGGCAGCGGGAGCGATACGAGCGCGTAGGGCACCGGCCAGGAGTCCGGCACCGCCGACGATGCCCGACGTTAGCGGGGTCAGGGGCCCAGTTCCTCGATGAGGCAGTCGCGCAGCTCAGGGTGGGCGAATTCGAAACCGGCTGATCGGAGCGCGGCGGGGACGACGTTCTGCCCGGCGAGTGCCAGCTCGTCTGCCCCATCGTCGCCCAGCAGGAGCGCCGGCCCCAGACGCGGCACGGGGAGGAGCGCGGGCCGGCGCAGGTGCTTCCCCATCGCCTTCGCGAACTCCGCCTGCCGCACGATGCCCGGCGCCACCGCGTTGACGGGCCCGGAGAGGGAGTCGTCGACGATCGCACGCGCGTAGACGCGGACGAGGTCGTCGTGGCCGATCCACGGGAACCACTGGTCGCCGGAGCCCAACCGGCCACCGGCACCAGCCAGATAGAGCGGAACCTGCAGGGCGAGCAGACCGCCCAGGCCGCTGAGCACGAGCCCGGTGCGGACGGACACCCAGCGGACACCGGAGGCCTCCACCGCGGCGGCCTCGTCCTCCCAGGCCCGGCAGACATCGGCGAGGAAGCCGGTGCCGGCGGGTGCGGCCTCCGCGGCGGGGGTCCGACGGTCCGTGCCGTAGTAGCCGACCGCCGAGGCACTGATGAACGCCTCCGGGCGATCAGCCGGCGGCAGTGCGGCGATCGTGCTGACGAGCAGGCGGGTCGATGCGATGCGGGAGGCGAGGATCTCCTCTTTCGCCGCGTCCGTGAGGCGGCCCGCGATGCTGCGGCCGGCCAGGTGCACGACGACGTCCGCCCATGCGAGGTCGTCGCGCAGGAGGAGATTCGCGCGGGGATCCCAGTGGGACTCCTGGTCAGGTGCCTCGCCGGTGGACGCGAAGCGGGTGGGAGGAGTGGGTGCGGGTGCGTGGGCGTCGGTGGCGGTGGCGTGGGGATCCGCACCGTGCGAGCCCGTCCGGGGCTCCTGCCGGACCAGACGGCGGACCGTGTGGCCGGCGGTCGTCAGCAGCGCGGTGAGCTGGGTTCCCACCAGCCCGGACGCGCCGGTCACGAGGATGCGCAGCGGGCGGTCGCCGCCCGTCGTGGGCGCGTCGATGCTGCGGAGGAATGCGAACTCGCGGGTCAGGCGGGTGGTGCGGGCGGCGAAGGTGCGCTCGAGGTTCGTGAGCATCGCGGACTCCGGCAGCCCGGAGCCGGGGAGGCGGGAGAGCCGGCCCGGCAGCTGGGGGAGCTCGAGATCGACGGTGTCCTCGATGAGGGTGGAGGAGCCGGGGCTCGCGGCGGCCTCGGGAGTGGGGGAGGTGTGCGGTCGGAAGACGTGGCGGTGCTCCCACGAGCGCAGCGGGACGCGCGGGGAGTCGACCATGCGATCGCTGAAGCCGAAGCCGTGGGCGGTGCCGGTGTGGGCGGAGTCGTCCAGGGTGGCGGGATCCGCGGTGAGCGGGGCGATGGTGGGGTCGTCGAGCGCGTCGTGCTCGGACTGCCAGGGGACGCGGATCGCGCCGCGAGAGCCGGGGGCGGCGATCTTCATGCGCGTGCGGGTGCCGGGGACGGCGGGATCCCCCTCCTGGACGACCGTCTGCGCCCAGTGCGGGGACAGGCGGGTGACGGCGCCGGGCAGCGCGTGCCAGCGGACCACCTGGTCGAGCGGGGCGGTCAGGGATTCCTGCGAGTGGAACCGGGTCATGCGCGTCCCTTTCAGTGGCTCGGACGGCGACCGGTCCGAGACCACCGGTCGGCTGGTCCGAGACTACGGGTGCGGAGCCGCGAGCGGAAGGCGGATGGCCTACGCGAGGGCGGAGCGGACGGTGGCCTCGAACTCGCGGACGTGGGTGCCTGCCTCCGCGCCGGCCCGGTCCTCGTCGCCTGCGAGGATCGCCTCGAGGAGGTCGACGTGGTCGCGGATGTGACCGATGAGATCGGGGATCCGCGGCAGCGCGAGGCACCAGATGCGCGTGGCCAGATCGTCGAGGTGGACGAGGGTCTCCTGCAGGTGGAGGTTGTCGACCGCGCGGTAGACGAGCCGGTGGACCTCCAGATCGCTCTCGATGAGCGTCCGCGCGTCCTGCTCCGGGTCGAGGTCGCGGATCCGCGCGATCGCCTGGGTGAACTCCGCGCGCAGCTGAGGGGTGATGTTCCGCGAGGCGCGGCGCGCGGCGATCGGCTCGAGCGCCTCGCGCATCTCTGTGATCGCCGCGAGGTCCGTGATGTTCACGTTGCTGGCGAAGGTTCCGCGACGCGGGTAGGAGACGACGAGGTGCTCACCCTCGAGACGCTTGAGTGCCTCGCGGATGGGTGTCCTGCCCACACCCAGCTCAGCGCTGAGGGATGCCTCGTTGATGGCGTCGCCCGGGGGAATGTCGAGCATGATGAGGCGATGTCGGAGGACCTCGTAGGCCTGGTCGGCCAGGGACGACCCGCCGTTCCGGATGTCTGGCACAGGCGTCACCTCCTGGTCGTGAGTCTCGTGTCTCAGAGCTCTTGCGCGGCTGGATTTCCGCCGCTTACACTACAGGAACACAACTGATATATTAGTTGACTATTAAAGGCGCCGACGGTGGTGCCGTCGATCGCCCCTCGCATCGCAGAGATCGGAGCCCGCTGATGGCTGACCTCCTCCCCGAGCACCCGGACTTCCTGTGGCGCAATCCGGAGCCGAAGAAGTCCTACGAGGCCGTCATCGTGGGCGGCGGCGGGCACGGCCTGGCCACCGCCTACTACCTGGCGAAGAACCACGGGATGACGGACATCGCGATCCTGGAGCGCGGCTGGCTGGCCGGCGGCAACATGGCCCGGAACACGACGATCATCCGCTCGAACTACCTCTGGGACGAGTCCGCGGCGATCTACGAGAAGTCCCTCAAGCTCTGGGAGCAGCTGCCCGAGGAGCTCGACTACGACTTCCTCTTCTCCCAGCGCGGCGTGCTCAACCTCGCCCACACCCTGCAGGACGTGCGCGAGTCCCAGCGCCGGGTGAACGCGAACGTCCTCAACGGCGTCGACGCCGAATGGCTGGACCCGCAGCAGGTGAAGGAGGTCTGCCCGATCATCAACATCGGCGATGACCTCCGCTACCCGGTCATGGGAGCGACCTACCAGCCGCGCGCCGGCATCGCGAAGCACGACCACGTCGCGTGGGCGTTCGCCCGCAAGGCGGACGAGATGGGCGTCGACATCATCCAGAACTGCGAGGTCACCGGGATCGAGCGCGTCGGCAACCAGGTCGTGGGCGTGCAGACGACCCGCGGTCCGATCGCCACGGAGAAGGTCGCGCTCGCCGTGGCCGGGGACTCCTCGGGACTGGCGGACATGGCGGGGATCCGCCTGCCGATCCAGACCCACCCGCTGCAGGCGCTCGTCTCCGAGCTCTTCGAGCCCGTGCACCCCACGGTCGTCATGTCGAACCACGTCCACGTCTACGTCTCGCAGGCGCACAAGGGCGAGCTCGTCATGGGCGCCGGGGTGGACTCCTACAACGGCTACGGCCAGCGGGGCGGCTTCCACGTCATCGAGGAGCAGCTGGCCGCCGCCATCGAGCTCTTCCCGATCTTCGCCCGCGCGCACGTGCTGCGCACCTGGGGCGGCAACGTCGACGTCACCCTCGACGCGTCCCCGATCGTGTCGAAGACCGAGGTCCAGGGGCTCTACGCCAACTGCGGCTGGGGCACCGGCGGTTTCAAGGGCACGCCCGCGTCGGGCTTCACCTACGCCCACACGATCGCGCACGACGAACCGCACCCGCTCAACGCCCCCTTCGCCCTGGACCGCTTCGAGACCGGTCACCTCATCGACGAGCACGGCGCCGCCGCCGTGGCGCACTGAAAGGTCCGACATGCTGCTCATCCACTGCCCCCACTGCGGGCCGCGCGACGAGACGGAGTTCCACTACGGCGGGCAGGCCCACGTGGCCTACCCCGAGGACCCGTACGCGCTGTCCGACCGCGAATGGGCGGAATACCTGTTCTACCGCGACAACGACCGCGGCGCCTTCGCCGAGCGCTGGAGCCACGCGGCCGGCTGCCGCAAGTGGTTCAACGCCGTCCGCGACACGGCCACCTACGAGTTCACCGCGATCTACCCGATGGGATCTCCCCGCCCCGCCGCCGGAGCATCCGCAACCACTGAAGGAGGGGCCCGATGACGACCTCCACCCGTCTGCCCGGTGCCACCGGGATCGACGCCGGTCGCCCGATCTCCTTCAGCCTCGACGGTGCGTCCTACTCCGGATTCTCCGGCGACACGATCGCCAGCGCCCTCATCGCGGCCGGTCGCCTGGACTGCGGCGCCTCGACCTACCTGGGCCGGCCCCGC
>DYUK01000079.1 GCA_020743695.1 Brevibacterium senegalense
TACCCGCTGGGGGAGGACGAGCTGGCCCGCCTGCTGGGCGGGATCCAGGACCTGCTGGACGGGCTCAGTGCGCTGCTGGTCGTCGAGCGATCTGTCCGCTCACCGCAGCCGCAGCTGCCCGACCGCCTCGAGGTGTACCGGGAGAAGACGTACGGCGAGACCCGCATGTGGTTGCTCCAGCTCGTCGACGACGACGGCGCGGCGACGCACGAGGGCACCGCGGACTGACCGGGTCCCGCGGGCCGTTCGATCGAAGACCGCAAGTCGAGGACCGCGGAGCTGTCAGTCGAGGACTGCGGAGAGGAACTTCCGCGTCCGCTCCTGCGTGGGGTTGGTGAAGATGTCCTCCGGATGCCCCTCCTCGAGGATGACGCCGCCGTCGAACATCATGACCCGCTGGGACACGTCCCGGGCGAACTGCATCTCGTGCGTGACGATGAGCATCGTGATGTCCGTGTCCCGCGCGATGTCGCGCAGCACCTGGAGGACGTCATCCACCAGTTCCGGATCCAGTGCACTTGTCACCTCGTCCAACAGCAGGATGTCCGGGTCCATCGCCAGGGCGCGGGCGATCGCGACGCGCTGCTGCTGACCGCCGGACAGGCGCGACGGGTGCTCCGTCTCCTTGTCGGACAGGCCCACCTTCGCCAGGAGTCCGCGGGCCTTCTCCGTCGCCTCTGAGCGGCTGAGTCCCAGCACGTGGATGGGGGCCTCGACGAGGTTCTCGATGACCGTCATGTTGGGGAACAAATTGAAGTGCTGGAACACCATGCCGATGCGCTTCGTGTTCGCCCGCACCTGCTTGCCCGGCAGCGCGACGCGCTTCCCGCCGCGCTCCTCGTGGGTGAGCGGGTCGCCGTGGACGAAGATGTAGCCGTCCGTCAGCGACTCGAGCGTCATGATGAGCCGCAGGATCGTCGTCTTGCCGGATCCGCTGGGCCCGATCAGGGTGACGCGCTCGCCGGGACTCACGGTGAAGTTCAGCCCCTTGAGCACCGTGTGATCGCCGAACCGCTTCTCCACGTCGCGGAACTCGATGGCGGGAGTGCTGGACTCAGTAGGTGGCAAGGGACTTCTCCAATCGTCGGATCAGGAGCGAGGTCGGGTAGCTCGCCGCCAGGAAGATGAGGCCGGCCAGGGTGAAGGCCTCCGTGTAGGCGAACGTGCGACCGCCCACCTGCTCCGCCGTGCGCACCAGCTCCGTCACGTAGATCGCCATGAGGAACGGCGTGTCCTTGAACATCGCGACGGCATAGTTGCCCAGGGAGGGGACGGTGGCGCGCAGCGCCTGGGGCAGGATGATCGACCGGAACGACCGGACCGGCGGCAGCGACAGCGCGCTGATCGCCTCCCACTGCCCCTGCGGCACCGCGTCGATGCCGGCGCGGTAGCTCTCCGACATGTAGGTCGAGTAGTGGACGCCGATGACGGCGATGCCCACCGTCAGCGCGGACACCTCGATGAGGGCGTCGCTCATCGAGAAGAGGGTGTAGACGAACACCAGCTGGACGATGAGCGGGGTGTTGCGGACGAACGCGACCAGCAGTCGGGGCAGCCAAGCCGCCCAGGCCGGCAGACCGCGCAGCAGGACGGCGATGAGCAGACCCAGGATGACGGCGATGATCGTGCCGCCCACCGTGGCGATGAGGGTCGTGACGAAGCCCTCGAGCAGGAGCGGGAGCGCATCCGCGGCCGCCTGCCAGCTCCACCAGGACGGATTCATGAGGTCACCTCCGTCGAGGAGGAGGACGATCCGGACCCGGACGTCGCACCGGACCCGGAAGCCGGGGACGACGAGGCGGATCCGTTGCCGCGCAGGCGCGTGCGGACCCGCGTGAGCAGACTGGGACCACCCCGGCCCAGCCGTCGCTTGGCCTGCCGCTCCAGCGCGTCCATGCCCACCTGGATGAGCCAGGCGAGGACGAAGTAGATGAGCAGGCCCACGGTGTAGGAGAAGAGGGTGTCGCCGGTCTGCTGCCGCAGCACGCCCACCCGCTCATTCAGATCCTGCAGCGTGATGAATGACGCGACCGCGGTGCCCTTGAGCAGCTGGATCTGCAGCGTCGCCAGCGACGGGATCATGAGAGCCCAGCCCTGGGGGAAGATGACCCGGAACATCCGCCGGGCCGGCGACAGGCTGAGTGCCATCGCCGCCTCCCACTGTCCCTTGGGGACGTGGGCGATCGACGAGCGGACGACCTCGGCGGAGTACGCGCCGTAGTTGAGGGACAGCGCGAGGATGCCGCAGGTGAGCGGGTCCAGGTTCACGTCCAGCACGATGGGCAGGACGTAGAAGAACCAGAACAGCTGGACCAGCAGCGAGGTGCCGCGGAAGAACTCGACGACCACCCGGCTGGGGACGGAGACCCAGCCGGTGGGCGCGAGCATTCCCAGCCCCAGGACGACCGCCAGGACGATCGTGCCCACAGCGCCGCCCAGGGTCAGCTGCAGGGTGACGAGCAGGCCGTCCCACAGCTGAGGGAGGAATTCGACGAGGACGGAGACCTTCTCATCCATGGGACGTCATCCCGCGGACGGACTCCGGTGCGAGGCCTGTCACTCCTCGCCGGTGGGCAGGTCACCCGCGCACAGCATCTCTGCCGTGAGCGAACCGTCGGGGCGCTCCTCCGCCGTGAAGCCGTAGTCGCCCACGATCTCCAGGTAGCGGTCCTCGTCGGAGACGATCTCCTCGAGCTTCTCGTTGTACGCCTGCTGGAGCTCCTCGTCGTCCGTGCGGAATACGGTGCCGCCGGCGCCCACCTGGGGCACGCCGTCGATCTCCTGGACGAACGACTCCGTCACCTCGACGCCGGAATCCTCAGCGTTGTCGGCCATCCAGTTGAGGGAGATGCCGGTGAGGGCGAACGCGTCCGCGCGGCCGGTCGTGACGGCGTCCATGCCGTCCTGCGGCGTCGACACCTCGCTGTTGTCGCTCAGTCCCAGGCTCGAGGCGTAGTCGGACTCGATCGCACCGGTCATCGTGACGGACGAGAGGCCGGAGTCGACGAGGTCGTCCATGGTCTCGAGGCCCTCGGGGTTGCCCTCGGGCACCATGAGCGCGGTCGTGTACATGAACTCCGGCTCGGAGAAGAGTGCCTGCTCGCAGCGCTCCGGGAGGATCGACATGCCGGCGGACACGACATCGAAGCGGTCCGCGTTGAGTCCGGGGATGAGAGCGCCGAAGTCGGCGTTGACCCCGTCGACCTCGTCGATGCCCAGCTCGGAGAAGATCTCGCGGTGCAGCGCCACGGTCGCTCCCGTGAGCTCACCGCCCTCCTCGAAGCTGTAGGGGGCCTCTCCGGCGAAGCCCACCGTGATGGTGCCGGCGTCGATCGCGCTCTGCAGGGTCGAGTCTCCGCCGTCGCCGCCCCCGTCGCCCTCCGACCCTCCGCCGCCGCAGCCGGCGGTCAGCGCCAGTGCGGTGACCGCGATCGCCGAGCCGGCGAGGCGAGTGATGCGTGTCCTGGTCATACGGGGTTCCTCCGTCTCTGGCCACCTTCGAAAAGGCGGTTGCTGCTGGTCGAACACCTGTCACGCTATGTGAATCCTCTCACCATCCCGTGTGAGGATCCGGGATGGTTACAACTTCGTGACATGAACCATCGCCGTGGCCGGGGTCACGGGACGACCGGCCCGTTGGTTACGATCGGGGCCATGAAGATCGTCTGCCCCGGCTCGTACGACCCTGTCACCAGCGGCCACATCGATGTGTTCGCCCGCGGCCTGAAGTTCGCGGACCAGGTGGTCGCGGCGGTCGTCCACAACCCCAACAAGACCGGCACGTTCCCCGTCGCCCAGCGCGTCGAGCTCATCCGCGCGGGCCTGCTGGAGGACCCGCGCACGGCGCCGGCGGTGCAGGAGGGGCGGATCGTCATCGACGATGTGGCCGGCGGTCTGCTGGTCGACTACTGCGCCCGGATCGGGGCGACGGCGGTGCTCAAGGGGCTGCGGTCGTCGACGGACTTCGCCTACGAGCTGCCGATGGCCCACATGAACCGTCACCTGACGGAGCTGGAGACGGTCTTCATCGCGGGTGACCCACGCTTCGAGCACGTCTCGTCCTCACTCATCCGCGAGGTGCACGCGCTGGGCGGCGACATCGCCGGGCTGGTGCCCCAGGCCGTCCTCGCCGCTCTGGACTGTCTGCGGCAGGAGCGTCAGAGCTCCTGAGGCGGCGCCCGATGGTTTGTCTCCCGTGCGCGGAGGGTCTAAAGTAGTTCCCTGCGTGTCATCTCAGGTGCGCTGTGTCTGGACGAGGGTGCGGGGAGGTGCTCCAGTTGGATCGTGCGTCGGAATTCGTCATCGACGTCCGTCGGCTGGGCCTGACCGGATCTCCCGGCTCGTGGGAGTCGATCGCGAAGACAGTCAGAGCTCCTGAGGACCTGCGACTCGAACTCATCGGGGTGCCGGAAGGCGATCCGATCGAGCTCGACCTCCGCTTCGAGAGTGTCGTCGAGGGCATCTTCGTCTCCGGCTCCGTGCGCGCCACGGCCAAGGGGCAGGACTCCCGGACGCTCGAGGACATGGAGAGCCCCGTCGATGTGCGCATCGACGAACTCTTCGTCTACCAGGCGGATCCGCAGGACGAGGAAGCGCAGCTGGTGCAAGCCGGTCTGCTGGACCTCGAGCCCGCCGTCCGAGACGCCGTGGTGATGTCTCTGCCGTTCCGTCCCCTCAAGGACGGGGACGAGGGAGAGTTCCACTACACGCTGGGTGAGGACATCACCGAGGACGAACCCGAGGAGGATCCTCGGTGGGCGGCACTCAAGAGTGTTCTGAACGAGAAGAAGGAGAGCTGATCATGGCTGTTCCCAAGCGGAAGCTGTCGCGCAGCAACACGCGCCATCGTCGCTCGGCGTGGAAGGCCCAGGCTCCGGCACTGGTCAAGACCGTCGAGAACGGACGCGTCGTGTACTCGCGCCCCCACCAGGCCAAGGTCGTCGAGGATTCGGCCGGTACGCCGCTGTTCCTCGAGTACAAGGGTCGCAAGATCGCTGACGTCTGACAGCGGATATGACTGACGAGGACCTCACGGGCCTCACGAAGCGTCTCGGGGTCGATATCGACCCCGAGACGCTTCGTCTTGCCCTCACGCACCGGTCGTTCGCGTTCGAGAACGGGGGCATCCCCACGAACGAGCGGCTGGAGTTCCTGGGCGACTCCGTGCTGCAGCTCGTGGCGACGGAGTCCCTCTTCGAGGACAACCCGGAGCTGCCGGAGGGCCGTCTGGCGAAGATGCGCGCGGCGGTCGTGAACACGCGGGCGCTGGCCGGCGTCGCGCGGCACCACGACGTGGGTGCGCACCTGCTGCTGGGCAAGGGCGAGGATGCGACGGGCGGGCGTGACAAGGACTCGATCCTCGCGGACACCGTCGAGGCGCTCATCGGCGCCTGCTACGTGAGCCGGGGCCGCGAGGAGGCGTTCGCGCTGGTGCACCGGTTCATCGACGGGATGCTCGCGGACGCCGTGGCGCTGGGTGCCGGCGTCGACTACAAGACGACGCTGCAGGAGGCGGCCGCGGATCTGGACCTGGGGACCGTCCGCTACGACGTCGTGGGGGAAGGGCCTGCGCACGCGCGCGTCTTCACCGCCACCGCGATCACGGGCGAGACCGCCTGGGCCCAGGGTCAGGACTCGTCGAAGAAGGCCGCCGAGGCCGTCGCCGCCGAGGCCGCGGTCCGCGCCATCCTGGCTGCCCACCCCCAGTACACCCGCCGGTCGTAGGCCCACCGTGCCCGAGCTGCCCGAGGTCGAGTCCGTCCGCCGCGGCCTCCTCGACTGGGTCGAGGCCGCGACCGTCACCGGGGTGCGCGTGCTGGACTCCCGGATCCTGGGCACCACCTCCCAGCGCCGGATCCCTCCCGAGGCCGTCGACATCTTCGCCGAGGCCGTGGCCGGGCGGACGCTCGCCGCACCGCAGCGGCGGGGCAAGTTCCTCTGGGTCCCGTTCGCGGGCACTCCCGCCGCACTCACCCTCCACCTGGGGATGAGCGGGCAGCTGCGGATCCACACGGCAGAGGAACCGCACCACCGCCACACGCGCGCGGTCCTCGAGCTGGAGAGCAGGTCGGGAGCCGTCCAGCTGCGCTTCATCGATCAGCGGATCTTCGGTCACATCGGAGTCGACGATCTGATTCCGGACGGCCCAGATGCGGTGCCCGCATCCAGCGCGCACATCGCGCGTGATCCTCTGGACCCCCACTGGGATCTCGAGGTGACGGCACGTCGGATCCAGCGGTCGACCTCAGCACTCAAGACCGTGCTCATGGACCAGACCGTCGTGAGCGGGATCGGCAACATCTACGCGGACGAGGCTCTCTTCCGCGCCCGCGTCCACCCGCAGGCGGTGCCGGCGCGCACACGGATCTCGCGGCTGCGGGCGGTGCTCGAGGCGGCCCGCGCGGTCATGGAGGCGGCACTGGTCCAGGGCGGGACCAGCTTCGACTCGCTCTACGTGCACGTGAACGGCGACTCCGGCTACTTCGACCGGTCGCTGACCGTCTACGGGCGGACCGGCCAGCCGTGCCTGGTCTGCGGCACCCCCATCAGGAGGCTCGTCGTGGGTGGCCGCGGCACCCACGTCTGCCCCACCTGCCAGCGGAGGCGATAGCCCGCACGCTGTCGTGCGACAGGACCTTTCCGCCGTAGTCGCATAGCTGGTACGCAGAGGTGAAGGATCCTCGCCGTGTGGCAGATCTGTGATGGAGAGGCATCCGCGCTTCGGAGTGAATGACGGCAGACTGTGTCTCACACGCCGCCCCACACTCATTCAGGAGCATCATGTCGAACCAGGACCTGTTCCACACTGTCGTCGACGTGCCCGCTCCGCAGCTCGTCGGTGTGGTCCGCAAGATGCTCCGGCTGCCCTGGGCGACGGGCGCGGAGTCCGACGTCGAGCAGACGATCGACGGACTGGAGGTCACCTCATGGGATGCCGCGGAGATCCACGCCCTGGACCTTCTTGTCAGCACGAGTCTCGAGGGGGATGACGGCACGCGTGAGGCGGCCGTGCGAGAGCGTTCCTCACCTCTTCTTGACGGAGTCGTCGCCGCGTTGACGGAGGAATGGGGCGACCATCGCGTGCTGAGTGGTCTCGAAGACCGTCGTGCGTGCACGCTGCTCCAGGTCATCCTGCACGGTCAGGGACTGGACTCCGACCATGCCTGGCCCGTCGGGGACCGCTGGGTCATCGTCTTCGACGGAGTCCTCCCCGAGTCCCACCAGTACGCAATCGGTCTCCTCGTCGCCTCCACCCACGTGGTGGAGGACTACGACTACTCCCTGCCGGGTGGATCCGCAGTCGCGGAACGACTGGCCGCACGACTGTCCCCGGGCACCGACCTGCCTGTACCTCTGGAACGCGCATTGTGGGCCATGGAGGCGCAGGGATGGGGTGGCATCGACGCCCACGGCGATCCGTTCGCCACCCCGTACGAGGGGCAATCGCAGCTGGGCGCGGTGTTCTCCGGAACGATGTCGACGGAGGGCTGGCTCGACCCGGACGCTCCGGATGCGTGGAGGCTCCTCCCGCTCGCGGAGACTGACGGATCCGGCGGGTTCGCAGCCCTCTGGTTCGCGCCGTCGGGTGAATCCCGTTTCGTCCTGCTGAGCTCCGAAGGTGGCGAGCCGCAGCGACTGGCGGACGACCCCGTCGACTTCCTGCGTCTCATCGCGATCGGATTCGAGGAGCTGCACTCGTGGGTGTGGAGCCAGCCCGTGTGCGTCGACGAGGACGATGAAGACGACGACAACTCCGCGGCCGCACACGCGGACTTCCGGGGATGGGTCGAAGACGACTTCGGCGTCGACGTGCCCGAGTCGTGGTCGGTGACGGACGACGACCGGTTCGCAGCGTGGTTGAGCTCCGCGGCAGAGCCGCTCAGCATCGACGAGTCGTGGACGATCATCGAGCGCGTACTGCAGGAGCGGAGTCCAACTGTCCACGCGACCCTGCGCGGGCCTGTCTCCCAGGACGACCTCGACGCTCTCACCCGGACCGTGGGGCGGCCGCTCCCGGTCGACCTGGTCGAGAGCCTCCGGCGTCATGACGGTCAGGACAACCCCACGCAGCTGCAGGACCTGTTCGACCACTACACCCTTCTGAGAGCGCGGGCGATGATCGAGCAGTCGGACATGCTGGCCGACGCTGTGGGTGATGATGCGGACGAGACGATCGACTGGATGGAACCGCATCGGGTTCGCGCGATCGCCAACTGTCGCGGCTGGCTGCAGTTCACTGCTGCGGAGGGGCACGGGCACGCGATCGACCTCGACCCGTTGCCGGCCGGTCTGGTGGGGCAGATCATCCACCTGCCGGTCGACGGACCCACCCCGCTGCCCGAGTACTCGTCGTACCGCGTGTGGCTCTCGGACCTGGCCCGGCGACTGGAGACGGACTCCTTCACCGTCGACGACGACGGAGTCATCCGACTGAACGATTGATCCGGGACCGGCCCGGGCGTGCGTTCCACGATCAGCACATCGGATCCTGCCGCCTGCGGTGTGACCGGACTCACCTGACTTAGAGTGATGGGCATGTCGAGACTCGCTGACCTCATCCAGCAGAACCGTCCCGATTGGCCCGTCCTTCCCTGACGACCTCGAGCGCGCGTGGGCCTGGTTGGAGGACCACGAATACGCGGCCGATGCGCCGGGCGGGTACTGCGTGACGGTCTCCGGCGACGATGACTCCTCCATCGTCTTCACCGCGGACGGGACGTTGGAAGGAAGGCTGGAGCCCGACGAGTCCGGCCGCGCGGTCGTGCTTCCGATCGGAGACGCCGACGGCTCCGGATCGATCATCGCACTGTGGCGAGACGGGGATGCCGTGCGTGTGGTGCTCCTGGGTTCCGATGGAGAGCGCGGGATCCTGGCCCAAGACGCGCGGGAGTTCCTCACGCTGCTCGCGATCGGGTACGTCGAGCTCAACGGCATCGCACTGGGGGCTGAGCCCGAGGACCCTGTTGAGACGAGCCGGTTCCGCGAATGGCTCGAGGGGACGTTCGGCGTCACGGTGCCCAGCGCATGGCCGGCGTTGAGCGACCATCCTGACGCGTTCGGCTCTTGGATGGCGAGGCAATTCGGGGAAGAACCGGATGAGGCGGTGTCGCCTCCGTCGGACTCCCCGGGAGCCCGGATCGACGGCGAACTCACCCACTTCATGGCTCTGTTGGGCGAGCCGGACGATCACAGTGCAGTGGACGCCGTCGCGTCCCTCCTCGACATCCGCCTGGGCAAGGCTCTGCGATCGTCGACGAAGGCCTTGGCCAAGGTGGGTGTGGAAGTCAGGAGTACGCGCGAGGGAGTCCAGACCATCTGGATCACGACGGAGGACTACCCGAGGGCTGCAGCGCTCATCTCCGGTCTGGCTGAGGACCCCACCCGTGCGCAGGTGCTGTCATTCCTGGGTGAGCCGGAAACGGCTGGGGAGAAGTGGCTTCGCTACGTCATCGGCGGGCGCTACGTGCACTTCGCGTTCGACGCCCGCCTTACGATGATCACGCTGATGGTCGACGCGCCGTAATCGATCCGTTGTGACTGCTTTACTCGCCACATCTATTGTTTGCGGCTACTCTGTTCGTCAGAGAGTAGAGGTGCGCGATGAGCGGATACCGGATTGATCGTGAGCTCACAGAGTTCGGGGCGCATGTGCGCGGTTGGCGCATGGTGCTCGGCCTCACAGCTCAGCAGGTTGCTGAACGCGCGGACATCACGCGCGACACGTTGCGCAGAATCGAATCGGGCGATCCCCGTGTGGGATTCGGCAACGTCGCCCAGGTGCTCCGCGCGCTGGGGGCCCTGGACAGGGTCGTCGAGTCAGCCGATCCGTTGAACAGCGATATCGGGAGACTCCGGGCCGACAGGCTCACACGGAAGCGTGCGCGATGACCACCATCGAGGTCTTCGTCGACCGTGGTGAAGTGCCAGCGCGGGTGGGACAGGCCCACATCACGCGCCAACGAGGACAGGTCTCCACCACGTTCCTGTACGACCCGGACTATCTGGCGGGTGACGGGATGAGCATCGATCCCTCTCTTCCACTGGTTTCGGGCGCACAGCACCAGAACGGCCTCGTGCGGGCCTTCGCTGACAGTGCTCCGGACCGCTGGGGCAGGAATCTGATCGAGAAGGCGGAACGTGCTCGTGCTCGCTCGGAGGGCCGCACGCCCCGCAGGCTGGACGACCTCGACTTCCTTCTGGGCGTCAGTGATGACACGCGTCAGGGTGCCCTGAGATTCCGGATCGCCGGCAGCCGGGAGTACGTGGGTGAGCCGTCTCGTGTCCCCCGATTGGTCGCATTGCCCCAGTTGTTGCGGGCTTCGGATGAACTGGCCTCGGACAGCGATCCCGCTGCTGCGGTGAAGCAGCTTCTCGACACCGGAACGACCGGACTGGGTGGGGCACGTCCCAAGGCATCCGTCCGTCTCGAGGACGGTTCGTTGGCCATTGCCAAGTTCCCACACCCCGGCGACCGCTGGGATGTGATGGCGTGGGAGGCGACGGCACTGGATCTGTTGGAATCGTCGGGTCTTCGGACCCCGGCGCGTCGGCTGACGTCGGTGGGGGACCGCAGCGTGCTCATTCTGACGCGCTTCGACCGCACCGCCACAGGAAGCAGGATCGGGTACATCAGTGCGATGACCGCTCTGGGCGCGAACGACGGGGACCACCGTGACTACGTGGAGATCGCTGAAGCGGTGCGTGATCTCTCGAAGTCTCCGAAGGCCGACCACCGCGAGCTCTTCGACCGTGTCGTCACGTCGGTCGTGCTGGGGAACACCGACGATCACCTGCGCAACCACGGCTTCCTCGAAGATCGCGGTTCGTGGATGCTGAGCCCCGCCTTCGACGTGAACCCGACCCCTGACTCGTGGCGGCCTCGTTCGACATCCATCATGGGGGCCGACGCAGGGCCTGATGAAGCCGCGGCCCTGCTTCCCCTGGCGGAGGAGTGTGGGCTGAGCGCGGAACAGGCACGCACGAGGATCCGTCGAATCCTGGGGGTCATGACCAGCTGGCGTGACGTGGCGCGACGACACGGCATCAGAGAGCAGGAGATCACGATGATGGCAGAGTCGATCGAGACTCGCATCGCGACAGTGGACGATGCGATCCGCATGTGACTGTCGTCGCCTGGGGGCGACCTCTGCGCGGGCCCCGTGTCCGTACGGCTGGATAGACTTCACCCACCATGCATCTCAAGACCCTCACGCTGCGCGGATTCAAATCCTTCGCGTCGGCCACGAAGCTCGAGTTCGAGCCCGGCATCACGTGCGTGGTGGGTCCCAACGGGTCCGGCAAGTCGAACGTCGTCGACGCTCTGGCGTGGGTCATGGGGGAGCAGGGAGCGAAGAACCTGCGCGGCGGCAAGATGGAGGACGTCATCTTCGCCGGCACCGCGAAGAAGCAGGCGCTGGGCCGGGCGGAGGTCGCCCTCACGATCGACAACACGGACGGCGCCCTGCCCATCGACTACACCGAGGTGACGATCTCCCGCACACTCTTCCGCTCCGGCGGCAGCGAGTATCGGGTCAACGGGGAACCCGCCCGGCTGCTGGACATCCAGGAGCTGCTGAGCGATTCCGGCCTGGGCAAGGAGATGCACGTCATCGTGGGCCAGGGCCGCCTCGACGCGATCCTCCACGCGGACCCCTTCGAGCGCCGCGGCTTCATCGAGGAGGCCGCCGGCGTCCTCAAGCACCGCAAGCGCAAGGAGAAGGCGCTCCGCAAGCTCACCGGGCTCCAGACCAACCTCGACCGGCTCGCGGACCTGCGCGCGGAGCTCGCCCGGCAGCTGGGTCCCCTGGGCCGGCAGGCCCGCGCCGCCCAGCGCGCCCAGGTCGTCCAGGCCGTCGTCCGCGACTCCTCTGCCCGCCTGCTGGCCGACGACGTCGTCCGCCTACAGGCGCGCATCGCCGCGACGACCCCGGACCACGACCCCGCCCAGCAGCGTCGCGCCCTCGAAGAGGAGGTCCGGCAGCTGGACCAGGAGATCGAGACAGCCGAGGCCGCCCGCACCTCCTTCGACGCCCAGACGGACGCCGTCCACGAGAGCCGCGCGCAGATCGCGGCCGCTCACGCGCGCGCCACGGCCCTGTCCCAGCGCGCAGGCGACCGAGTCGAGATGCTGCGCTCCGCCGCCCAGCAGCAGCGCAGCGCCGGCGAATCCCCAGACGCCCTGCGCGAGCGCGCCCAGCGCTTCGAGGCGGAGCACATCGAAGCCCAGGAGGACGCCCAGCAGCGCTCCGCATCACTGCAGGAGATCACGGACAAGAAGGCGGACATCGAATCCCGCCTCACCGCCGCCGAGCAGGAGCTCGCCGCGGAGCGCGCCCGCATCGCCGCCCGCCTGCGCAAGCGCGCGGAGCTGGAGTCCGGGATCGCAGTCGCCGCCCGCTCGCTGGAGCACGCGGAATCCGCCCTCTCCTCCCTGGAGAAGGAGGACGCAGGCTCCGACCAGGCGATCGAACGCGCCGAGGCCGCCGTCCAGGCCGCACAGCAGACGCTGACCCAGTGCGAGGCGGGGGAGACCCGTCTGGATGAAACCCATGCACAGGCCGAGGCCGCGGTCCGGGAGCTGACCGACCAGCGCGCCCAGCTCCTCGAGGAGCGCACGAGCGCCCGCACCGCCCATTCCCGGCTCGAGGCGCAGGCGGAGGGGCAGCGCGCCAGCAGCCGCCTGACGGCCGGCCTGGAGGACCTGCTGGAGGCGGATCTGCCCGGCCTGCGCGGCGCCGTCGCTCAGGACCTCACGATCGTCCCCGGCTGCGAGCTGGCCGCCACCGCCGCGCTGGGCACCCTCTCCGGTGCGATCCTCGCGACGGACCGCGACGCGGCCCTGGCTGCGCTCGACCACGTGGGCGAGGACGGACTCCTCGACGTCGTCCACCCGGAGTCCCCGGACGCGTCCCGGCCCACACCCGCGGCACCCACCGCGACCGAGGCACCGGGGCCGGGGGAGACGGTCCCCGCCCAGGCCGTCGTCTCCGCCGACTCACCCGACCTGACTGCCGCGCTGGACCGAGCGCTGACGGGCGTCCACATTGCAGGCTCACGGGAGTCCGCACTCGCCCACTTGGAGCAGCACGCGGACGACACCGTCATCACCCTCGACGGGACCGTCCTGGCCCACGGCCGCACCGCCCGGGCGGGCACCCCGGAGGCCGGGCAGATCGCCGCCCGCGCGGCCCTGGACGAGACGCTCGCGGAACTGGCCGGACTGGAGCCGCGGCTCGCAGAGTTGGACGAGCAGATCGCGGACGTCGACGCACGCCTGGTACCGGCCCGGCAGGAAGAGTCCCAAGCGCTCGCCGCCCTCCATGACTCCGACGCGTCCATCGTGGCCGCCGGCGAGGAACTGGCCCGCGCGGCCGGTGAGCTCGAACGGCTGCGGTCCAGGGCCTCGGCGACGGCGGACTCGATCACGCAGGCCCGCCAGCGCCGGGACCGGGCCGCAGCGGAACTCGAGGGTGCTCGGCGTGCGCTGGCGGAGGCCGACAGCACCGAGGACCGCAGCGAGGAGCCGGATACGGAGGAGCGCGACCGGCTGGCGGACGAGCGCTCGGCACTGAGCGAGCGGACGGTCGACGCCCGGGTGGGCCTCAAATCCGCCCAGGACCGGGTGGGCTTCCTGGCCGACCGCGTCCGCGCGCTGCGTCGGCAGGCCGACCAGGAGGAGGCCGCACGGGCACAGGCCGCACGCGTCGCGGAGACGCGCAGGCGGCAGGCCGACGGTGCCCAGCACATCGCCCGCATCGCCGCCGGTGTTGCCGAGCGCGCCGGTGCCTGGCAGCGGGAGGCGGAAGAGGCACTCGCCCTGCGCTCCGGCGAGCGGGCGCGCCTGGAGAGCGAGGTCTCCCGGCTGCGCACCGCGCGGGCGGACGCCTCGACCCGCCTGACGCAGGCGGCGGATAAAGAACACGCGGCCCGGCTGGAGCGCGAGCGCCACCTCGTGCAGCTCGAGGAGCTGGAACGGCGCGCGGTCGAGGAGGCGGGACTGAGCGCGGAGAACCTCGTTGAGCAGTTCGGCCCCCACCTGCCCGTGCCCGTCCTCGACCCGCCGGAGGCGAAGTGCGGCGCGGCACCGGCCCCGCAGCGAGACGCGGAGCTGGACGGCGCGCAGGACGCGACGCAGGACGGGGAGCACGAGGAGACTCAGGTCGAGACGACCCCGTACGTCCGGGCGGACGTCGAGCGCGCACTCACGAAGGCGAAGAAGGAACTCGCCTCGATCGGGCAGGTGAATCCGCTGGCCCTCGAGGAGTTCGCGGCCCTCCAGGAGCGGCACGACTACCTGGAGCGCCAGATCACGGACGTCGAGCAGACGCGGTCGGAGCTCATGGGCCTCGTCAAGGACGTCGACGCGCACGTCCAGCAGGTGTTCGAGGACGCGTTCCGGGACACGCAGCGGGAGTTCGCGGACATCTTCTCCCGCGTGTTCCCCGGCGGCGAGGGCTCGCTGGACCTCACGGATCCGGACGACATGCTCACGACGGGGGTCGAGGTGAGCGCTCGGCCGGCCGGCAAGCGCGTCAAGCGGCTCTCACTTCTGTCCGGCGGTGAGCGGTCCCTCGTCGCCGTCGCCATGCTCGTCGCGATCTTCAAGGCCCGTCCCAGCCCGTTCTACGTCATGGACGAGGTCGAGGCCGCGCTTGACGACGCGAACCTGTCGCGGCTGCTCACGATCTTCCGCGAGCTGCAGGAGTCCAGCCAACTCATCGTCATCACCCACCAGAAGCGCACGATGGAGATCGCGGACGCCCTCTACGGGGTGACGATGCACGGGGACGGGATCTCCCGCGTCATCTCGCAGCGGCTGGAGCAGGAGGCCGCGCCGGCCTCCGCCGGGCAGCCCGCGGCGGCGTCGTAAGAGTCCGCGCCTCCGGGCCGTAGGGAGTGCCGAACCCTCCGAGATGACTGTGATCTGAGACGCCTATCGCGGCGGAGCATCCGCAGGGGGAGACGCCCGTATAGACTGGCCGCGACCATCGGTCCCGCCCGCACACGCATGGGCCTCAGGACCCGCACGACCGCGAGGAGCGCCCCTTCCCCATGACCGGCCCCCAGACGCACGGAGCCGCCCGATGAGTACGGGCGGCTTCCTCGCTGTCATCATCGGGCTGGCGATCACCTTCGCGGTCGGCCTCGTGATCGTCCTCCTCGTGGCTCTGCCGGGGATGCGGCGGGACGGCCGCTTCGGCTCCTCGGAGGGTGACCGGTTCCGGCTGCCGCAGGGGTGGACCGGCTACGACGACGAGGTCGTGGGCTACTTCGGAGACGACGAGACCGCGTCCCTGGCCACCCGGGAGCAGGCCGCCGTCACCGCGATGCGCGAGCACGCCTACGTCCTGCGACCCCAGCCCGCCCGGCATGCCGCACCGCCCCTGGCCTCGCTGCGCCCGCGGACCCGCCACTGGAAGATCCCGGAGTCCGGGACCGGACCCGCCACGACCTTCGCACTGCTGTTCGGCTCGCGCACCCGCTGAGTCCTGCGGCCGTGCCCACCCGCGGCCGATCGGTCCGATCGGCCGCCCACCGCGACGATCCGACAGGAGTTGAAACGTGGAGCCCGTCATCTACGCAGGCATCGGCCTGCTGATCCTGCTCATCATCGCCGGGGGAGTCTTCCTGCTCGCCCCGTCGAAGCGCCGGCGCAGGACTCTCGACACGGACACGGTCCCGGACGCCCCCAGCACCCCGGGCGAGGCCGGACCGGGTGACGAGGACGGCGAGCCGGCCACGGCCTCGGCGCCGGCGCTCGAGCAGCCCACGGAGCCCACGACCCGGCTCGCCCGCCTGCGCGACCGCCTGGCCAAGTCGAACACGACGCTGGGCCGCGGCCTGCTGACCCTCCTGTCCCGCGACGCCCTCGACGAGGAGACGTGGGAGGAGATCGAGGACCTCCTCATCATGGCGGACATCGGCGTCGACCCCACGACGGAGATCGTCGATGCCCTGCGCGAGCGCGTCCGCGTCCTGGGGACCCGAGAGCCCGAGGTGCTGCGCGATCTGCTGCGCGAGGAGCTGGTCCGGGCCGTTGACCCGACGATGGACCGCGAGTTGAACGTGGAGCCCCTGGACGGCTCGCCGCGCGTCGTCCTGGTCGTGGGCGTCAACGGCGCCGGCAAGACGACGACGGTGGGCAAGATCGCCCGCGTCCTCGTCGCGCAGGACCGCAGCGTCCTGCTGGGGGCGGCGGACACCTTCCGCGCGGCAGCGGCCGAGCAGCTGAGCACGTGGGGTGCGCGCGTGGGCGTCGAGACCGTCCGCGGTGAGGAGGGCGCGGACCCCGCGTCCGTCGCCTACACCGCGGTGCAGCGGGGCATCGACGAGGGCACGGACGTGGTGCTCGTCGACACCGCTGGCAGGCTCCAGAACAAGAAGGGCCTCATGGACGAGCTGGGCAAGGTCAAGCGCGTCGCGGCCCGCCCGCTGGGCGAGGACCGCGCGATCGACGAGGTCCTGCTGGTGCTCGACGCGACGACCGGCCAGAACGGGCTGCAGCAGGCGAAGGTGTTCTCCGAGGCCGTCGACATCACCGGCATCGTCCTCACCAAGCTGGACGGCACCGCGAAGGGCGGCATCGTCGTGGCCGTCCAGCGTGAGCTGGGCGTCCCGGTCAAGCTCATCGGCCTGGGGGAGGGCGCGGACGACCTGGCGCCGTTCGACGCGCACGGCTTCGTCGACGCGATCGTCGACGCGTGAGAGGTGCGACGCGGCGGACGTGTGCGGCGGCCCCAGCCGTGATTGGTACCCTGGTGAGCTGACCCTGCGGGGCCACTGAATCCATCCTGCGAGGAGTGCTGTGTTCAACTCACTGTCCGACAGGCTGACGTCGACCTTCAAGAATCTGCGCGGCAAGGGTCGCCTGAGCGAGGCCGACGTCGACCAGACCATCCGCGAGATCCGCCGCGCCCTGCTGGACGCGGACGTCGCGCTGCCCGTCGTGCGCGCCTTCACCGGCAGTGTGCGCGAGCGGGCGCTGTCGGAAGAGGTGTCACAGGCCCTCAACCCGGGTCAGCAGATCGTCAAGATCGTGAACGCGGAGCTCGTCGAGGTCCTGGGCGGGCAGACCCGTCGCATCCAGTTCGCGAAGCGGCCGCCCACCGTCATCATGCTGGCCGGCCTCCAGGGCGCCGGCAAGACGACGCTCGCGGGCAAGCTGTCGCACTGGCTCAAGCAGGAGGGCCACCGCCCCATGCTGGTCGCGGCGGACCTCCAGCGTCCCAACGCGGTCAACCAGCTGCAGATCGTCGGTGAGCGCGCCGGCGCCTTCGTCTACGCGCCGGAGCCGGGCAACGGCGTGGGTGACCCCGTCAAGGTGGCGACGGATGCGATGGAGGTCGCGAAGACCAAGCTCCACGACGTCGTCATCGTCGACACCGCCGGTCGACTGGGCATCGACGAGGAGCTCATGCAGCAGGCGCGGGACATCCGCGACGCGGTGAGCCCGGACGAGATCCTCTTCGTCATCGACGCGATGATCGGTCAGGACGCGGTCGCGACGGCGCAGGCGTTCGACGAGGGTGTCGACTTCACCGGTGTCGTCCTCTCGAAGCTCGACGGCGACTCGCGCGGCGGTGCCGCGCTGTCGGTCGCGCAGGTGACGGGCAAGCCCATCATGTTCGCCTCGACTGGCGAGCAGATGACGGACTTCGAGCTCTTCCACCCGGACCGGATGGCGGACCGCATCCTCGACATGGGCGACATCATGACGCTCATCGAGCAGGCGGAGCGCACGTTCGACGAGAAGGAGACGGAGAAACTCGCCCAGAAGGTCCAGGCCGGCGAGGACTTCGATCTCAACGACTTCCTCTCGCAGATGGCCGCGCTCAAGAAGATGGGCTCGGTCAAGAAGCTCTTCAGCATGATGCCGGGCATGAGCGAGCACAAGGCCGCGCTCGAGCAGTTCGACGACCGCGAGATCGACCGCATCGAGGCGATCGTGCGGTCCATGACCCCGCTGGAGCGGACCAACCCCAAGCTGCTGAACGGCTCGCGCCGCCTGCGCATCGCGAAGGGCTCCGGCACGACCGTGACCCAGGTGAACCAGCTCATGGAGCGGTTCGCACAGGCGCAGAAGATGATGCGGCAGATGCGAGGCGGCGGAGGGATGCCCGGCATGGGCGGCGGCCGTTCCCGAGGCCCCCAGGCCGCACCGGGCATGCCCGCCATGCCGCAGATGCCGGGGATGGGCGGTCCCGGCGGGACGTCCAAGCGCAAGAAGGGCAAGAAGAAGCCTGCCGGCAAATCTGGCAACCCGGCGAAGCGGGCGGAGGAGGCGCGGCTGGCAGAGCTGCGTCGCCAGGGCAAGGAGCCGCAGCAGAAGGGCGCCGCATTCGGCGGCATCGACCTGGGCGAGGACGACATCGATCTGTCGAAGCTGCCCAAGGGCTTCGGCGGGTTCTGAGCCTCCGCGGGATCGGGTGCCTGGCCGGTTTCGTCCCGGCCGCCCGGATCTGGCATAATCTATCGCTGTACCCGAGCGTGCGCGGACCCTCTCAACCGCGGGCGCTCGACTACACGCAGAGTCCGCATACCGGCTGTCCCCACGGCCGGGTCCGTCCTCTCACACCTCATCAGAAGGAGACACCACTCTCGTGGCAGTCAAGATCCGCCTCACCCGCATGGGCAAGATCCGTGCACCGTTCTACCGCGTCGTCGTCGCCGACTCCCGCACCCGCCGGGACGGCCGTGCGATCGAGGAGATCGGCAAGTACCACCCCACCGAGGAGCCCTCGTTCGTCGAGATCGACTCGGACCGCGCGCAGTACTGGCTGTCCGTGGGCGCGCAGCCCACGGATCAGGTGAAGGCACTCCTCAAGCTCACCGGTGACTGGCAGAAGTTCACCGGTGAGGGCGAGGCCGTCAACACCGTCAAGGGCGCGAAGGCGAAGGAGTCGTTCGAGGCTCCCGCCGCGGCTTCCGTCATCGTCGAGAAGAAGGACGAGGCACCGGCTGCGGACGACGCCGCTGAGGCTCCGGCCGACGACGCCGAGGCCCCGGCCGCGGACGCCGAGCAGACCGAGGCCTGATCATGCTCGCCGACGCACTCGACCACCTGGTCCGCGGCATCGTGGACCATCCCGACGACGTCTCCGTGCGCTCGCGCGGCGGCGGACGCGGGACGACCCTCGAGGTCCGGGTCCACCCCGACGACCTGGGGCGCGTGATCGGGCGCGCGGGCCGCACCGCGAAGGCGCTGCGGACCGTCATCGGCGCGCTGGCCGGTCGCGATCGCGTCCGGATCGACCTCGTCGACGGCTGAGCGCCGTCAACGGACTGGGCCCCGCATCTTCTCACGGAGATGCGGGGCCTTCGTCGTCCGCTCCCATGCCGCGGGTGCGGACACGTCCGTCCCGTGTGGCACGATTGCCTCACCAGCAGACACCCCCCTCCAGGAGAACCATGAGTCAGGTCGCGGCCCGTCTGGGCAAGCCGCACGGCATCCGCGGTGAGGTCACCGTCGAGGTGCGCACCGACGATCCGGACGCCCGTTTCGTCCCGGGCGCGGTCTTCGAGACGGACCCGGACATCGGGGAGCTCACGCTCGAACGCGCCCGCTGGCACCGCGACCGCCTGCTGCTGACCTTCGCCCAGATCTCCGACCGCACGCGGGCGGAGGAGGTCCGCAACACGCTCCTGCTGGTCGATGCGGCGGACGATGAGGACGAGGACGACGCGTGGACCGTCGACGAGCTCGTGGGTCTCGAGGTGCATCTGGAGGCCGGCGGTCTCGTGGGTGAGGTGGCGGACCTGACGGTGGGTATGGTGCAGGACCTGCTGCACGTGCGCACCGTCGACGGCCGCGAGGTGCTCATCCCGTTCGTCGAGGAGATCGTGCCGGAGGTCGACCTGGAGACCGGTCGCGTCCTCCTCACCCCACCGCCCGGGCTGATCGAGGACGGCGAGGACGCCTGATGCGGCTGGACGTCCTCAGCATCTTCCCCGACTACCTGGCACCCCTGGAGCTCAGCCTCATCGGGCGGGCGCGGGAGAAGGGCCTGCTGGACCTGACGGTCCACGACCTGCGCGACTGGACCCACGACCGCCACCGGACGGTGGACGACACCCCCTACGGCGGCGGCGCCGGCATGGTCATGAAGCCCCAGCCGTGGGGAGAGGCACTGGACGCGCTGCTGGGAGCCGGTGCGGCCTCGGCGGAGGGGGAGCCGGCCGCGGCACCGGAGGACGGGACGGCTCCGGTCCTCATCGTCCCCAGTCCCGCTGGTGAGGTCTTCACGCAGGCAACGGCCCGGGAGCTGGCGGAGCGGCGGCACCTCGTCTTCGCGTGCGGTCGGTACGAGGGCATCGACCAGCGGGTGAGCGACTGGGCGGCCACCCGCATGGAGGTCCGACCCATGAGCATCGGCGACTACGTCCTCAACGGGGGCGAGGTCGCTGTGCTCGTCATGGTCGAGGCGATCGCGCGCCTGCTGCCCGGCGTCATCGGCAACCCGGAATCGCTGGACGAGGAGAGCCACGAGGACGGGCTCCTCGAATACCCCGTCTACACGAAGCCCGCCGTCTGGAGGGACCACGCCGTGCCGTCCGTCCTCCTGTCCGGGGACCACGGGAAGGTCGCCCGCTGGCGGCGGGACGAGCGTCTGCGCCGGACCGCACGCATCCGCCCCGACCTCCTGGCGGCGCTGCCGCAGGACGCGCTGGACGCCCACGACCGGGAGGTCCTCGCCCAGGTCACCGTGGATCCTGAGCACGGCGCCGGAGTTGAGGCGGCCGGGCCGGATCTGGCAGAATAGGCGCTTGCGTTCGTTGCGGC
>DYUK01000080.1 GCA_020743695.1 Brevibacterium senegalense
CCGTGAGGGCGCACGTGAGGATGACGGTGCGGTTCATGACGCTGTCCTTTCAGACGGGTCTGGGGTGTGCGTGGTGTCTGGAGTGTTCGGGGTGTCTGGGGTGTTCGTGTCGTTCGGACTCGTGTCGATCGAGTCCCCGGGAGCGGGGTCCAGGAGCAGCTGTCCGTCGATCCAGTGGAGGACCGCGGTGCGCATCCGCTGGGGCGTCAGCAGCCCCGACAGGACGCGGATGCCCAGGCCGTCGATGAGGCCGGTGAGCTGGAGGACCGCGTCGTCCAGGACCACCGGCCGGCAGAGCCCGGCATCGATGCAGTCGCGGATCTGGTCGCGCATGGTCCGCTCCCACCGGCTGTAGCTGTTCTCGTGCTCTGCCCGCGCCGTCTCGTCCGTCGCCGCCGCGGCCCACATCTGCACCCAGATGGACCACTCGCGGCGAAGCACTGGCTTCTCCGGCAGCTGCATCTGCACGAGGGCCCGCAGCCGTGAGGCCGGGTCGTCGATCTCGCCCAGTTCGGACAGCTGGCGGTCGTAGGCGAGCTTGACGCTGTAACGCATCGCCTCCGCGAAGATCTCCCACTTGCCGGTGAAGTGGTAATGCACCGCGGGAGCGGAGACCTCTGCGGCCTTTGCGATGTCGGCCATCCGCACGCGCTCGTAGCCGTGCTGGGAGAAGAGATCCCAGGCCTCCTCGACGATGCGGCGCCGGCTGCGCTCGCGTTCCCGGGGTGCGCCGGGGTTGCGCGCAGGCAGGGCGGACAGCGCCGGCGCGGCGGTCAACTGATCGTCCGAGTCCGTTCCGGTCAGCAGCCAGCTGACGGTGACACCGGTGACCGTCGCGAAGTCGAACAGCTCGTCGGACTGGAAGCGGCGCTGCCCGCTGAGCGACTTGGACAGCTTCGACTCGTCCATGCCGATGAGGCGTCCGATCTCCCGCTGCGCGATCCCGGAGCCGCCCACCGCGGACCGGAAGCGCGCGGACACCTCCGGCGAACGGATGGAGCGGGTGGTCCTCCGAGGCGCCTGCGGCGAGGTGAGCCCCTCATCGCCGGGCTGCGCGTCGTCCTGTCGCTGTGTGTCCACGCAGACGACCGTACGGGCGACTTGCGCCAATCGCAAGTCGTTGATTCAGATTCAGGTCACATCGAAAGCTCCACGGCGGTCGAAAAAACCCTGGGGGCGGCCTGGACGCGCGGGCGCGACCCGCCCCTCGCCCCGCGCCCGCCGTCACGGCCAGGAGCGGAGGCTGAATGCACCGAGGGGCCGCCTCCCGGCTCGAGGCACCACTGCATGCAGTGGCCCTCGAACCGGGCGGCGACCCCTCGGCGATCGGGCTGTCAGGCCCGGCGCGAGTCAGCCGTGCCAGTCAGCCGCGCGGGTCAGTCGCGCACGGAGTCGCGGCCGTCCTCGACCGTCGCCGTGGCGATCACGAAGTCGCGCGGCTCCAGGACGAGCGAGGTCACACCGCTGCTGGTGACAGCGCCGCGCGAGACCACGAAGGAGCCCGCCGGACCGTCGGCGCCGAACAGGCGCGCACCCGCTCCTACCACCGCCGGCGCCACGAGCAGGCGGTAGACGTCGACCAACCCCGCCTCGTGCAGAGTGCGGGCCAGGCGGACGCTTCCGTGCACCTGGAGTTCATCACCGTCCTGGGCCTTGAGCGCACGGACCCGATCCAGGAAATCGCCACCTAAGACCGTCGTCGTGTCCGCCCAGGCATCACCGGCGGGCGAGGAGCTGACGACGTACTTGTGCGACCCGTTGAGGGTGGCCGCGACCTGGTCACCGGGGTCGGTGACGTGGGGCCAATGACCCGCGAAGGCGTCGTAGGTGTACCGGCCCAGCAGCAGGGCGGTCGCCCTCTCGAACCACTCCCCCACTGCGGCCCCGCAGCCGTCGTCGAAGTGCGGCAGCAGCCAGCCGCCGCGGTCGAATCCTCCGCGCGTGTCCTCGTCGGGACCGCCGGGCCCCTGGCAGACGCCGTCCAGGCTCATGAAGAGATTGACGCTGAGTCGCATGATGAAGTCCTCTCAGGTGTGTTGCGCCGCGAGAGGCACGTGGAACGCGCGGGCGAACACGTCCAGATGCCGACGGCTTCCGGTGATGGCGACTCCGCCCGAGGCGAGCGCCTCGTCCGGGGTCAGGGCGCCCGCGAGCAGCAGGCGCAGCTGCGGGCCTGCGTCGAGCGTGAGGTCCGCGTTCCGCTGGGGCTCACCCGCCCCCACCACGACGTCGTCGTCGTGCACGGTGGCCCAGGCAGACGCCCCGCCCGAACGCACGTGGAAGGTGAGGGGACCGGTGACCGCGCCCGGGGTGTGGGCTGAGCGCAGCGCGGCGGCCAGCGACGCGTCCGTGACCACCTCCGTCTCCCGGGGTGCATCCATCGTCCGCGCGCCCCACCGACCCAGTGCATCCAGGATCGGATGGAGTTCGCGGCCGCGCGGCGTCAGCTCGTAGAGCACCCCGCGCGCAGGCGCAGGTGCGGCGACACGACTCACGACTCCCGCGCCCTCCAGCTCTCGGAGCCGTGCGGTGAGCACGGCCGTGGGGATGCCCGGCAACCCTGCCTGCAGATCCGTGAACCGACGCGCCCCCACACTCAGGTCGCGGACGATCAGGAGCGCCCACCGCTCGCCCAGCACGGCGGCAGCGCGGGAGAGACCGCAGAACTGACCGTAATCCTTGCTCATGACTTCATATTACGATGTGCACTTCATAAAAGGAAGGGCTGCGCGCACATCGGAGGCCTGAACCACCGTGAATGCGCCGAGGGACCGCTCCCCGGTCCGAGGCGCCACTGCGTGCAGCGGGCTCTCGTACCAGGAAGCGGTCCCTCGGTGATGCGACTGACCGGGCGGCGGTCCCCCGGCGATCCGGCGATCCGGCGATCGGGCGGGCCGGTCCCGCGAGCGTCAGCGCTCACCTCACAGCGGCGGCCTCCGCAGGTGGAACTCCGTGAGCTCCTCGAACGCCTGAGCCGCCAGCAGCAGCTCGACGTCCTTCCCCGGTGCGGCCACCAGCTGCACGCCCACGGGCAGACCCTCGCGCGTGAACCCGGCGGGCAGGGAGATCGCCGGGCATCCGGTGGCGGAGATGATCGTCGCCGCCCGCATCCACTCGAGGTAGTCGTCCAGCGGCTGGCCGTTGATCTCCGTGGGGTACTCGAGGTCCTTGTCGAACGGTGCGACCTGGCTGGAGGTGAGCACCAGCAGGTCGTAGTGGCCGAAGAACGCCTCGACCGCACCCTGCAGTCGACCGCGCGCGGCCTCCGCCGCGACCAGATCGTCGACGGTGAGGTTCAGCCCCATCTCCGTGTTCCAGACGATCGATTCCTTGATCCGCGACCGCTGCGTGCGCACGCGCTCACCGTGCTGGGCGGCGAAGTCGTAGGCCCGGGTCACCCGGAACACTTCGTCCGCGTCCCGCAGGTCCGGGGCGTACGCATCGACGTGACCACCGCCCACGGCGAGGGACTGGGCGGCCCGGTCCACGACCTCGGCGACGGAGGCCTCGACGGGCAGCAGACCGCCCAGATCAGCGGAGAAGCCGATCCGCAGCCCGCGCAGTCCCGCACCGGGACGGTGCTCGAACGGGTAGCGGAACTCCGGCCGGTCGAAGACGCTGCCCGGCTCCGGACGGGCGGCCGGCGCGCCCGGCGCGGGACCGCTGCCCACGGACATGAGCAGCGCCACGTCCCCCACCGTCCGGGCCATGAAGCCCGGCTGCGACAGCCACGCCCACGGTCGGCCCGGCAGTGCGTGCGGGATGCGGCCGTTGGTGGGTCGCATGCCCACGATGTTGTTGAACGAGCCGGGCGTGCGCAGGGATCCGCCCATGTCGGACCCATCGCCGGAGGCCTGGATGCCCGCGGCGATCGCGGCGGCCGCACCGCCGGAGGAGCCCGCGGCGGACTTCGACGTGTCGTACGGGTTCACCGTCGTCCCGAACAGGGGGTTGAAGGTGTGGGAGCCGGCGGCGAACTCCGGCACGTTCGACTTGCCCGTCGTCACGGCGCCCGCGGCACGCAGCCGGGAGACGATGAGTGCATCCCGCACGGGCACGTTGTCCTCCAGGAGCGGCGAGCCGTACGTGGTCCGCAGCCCTGCCGTGTCGTGCGTGTCCTTGTGCGTCATGGGCACGCCGTGCAGCGGACCCAGCCGGTCACCGCGGGAGTACGCGCGGTCCGCCGCGTCCGCGGCCTCGTAGGCGCTCTCATCGTCGCGCGTCACGATCGAGTTCAGCTGCGGGTCGACCGCGTCGATGCGTGCCAGATGGTCCGTGAGCGCTTCACGCGCGGACACCTGCCCGGAGGCGATCTTCGAGGCCAGCGCACGCGTGGACAGCCAGGTCAGCTCCGACTCGTGGGCGCGACCGGCGGCCGGTTCGAAGCGCGGCGTCTCCGCCGCCTGCCCGTTCACTTTCCCACCCGCGTGAAGAGAGCGGTGAGGCCCGCGCGGACGCCCGTCGTCAGGGCGGTGGGGACGTCGTCGGGTCCGAAGAACGGCGAGTGGTTGCCGCCCGGCACGCCCCCCTCCACAGTCTCCCGTCTGAACCCGCCGAAGAACCAGTAGACACCGGGCACGCCCAGGGAATCGGGGAAGACGCCGAAGTCCTCGCTGCCCGTCACAGGGTCCGTCCGGGAGACGCTGTCCTCGCCCAGCTCGTCCGTGAACGCATCGAGGAGCGCCGCGGCGTCCGACTCGTCGTTGTAGCAGCGCGGGAAGCGGTACATCTCCTCGATCTCCGGGTCCGGCGCGCCTGCCGCCATCGCCTCGCCGCGGATGATGCGGCTGACCGCGTCGAGGACGCGCTCGCGCACCCGCGGCTCGAAGGTGCGGATATTCAGCTCGAACACCGCCTTCGCCGGGATGATGTTCTCCTTCACCCCGCCGTGGAACGTTCCGACCGTGAGCACCGCCATGTCCGAGCCGGCGATCTCACGCGAGACGACGGTCTGGAGGCGCGTGATCATGTAGGCGCCCAGCACGATGGGGTCGATCGAGTTCTCCGGCTGCGATCCGTGCGCCTGCCGGCCGTGCACGGTCACGCGCAGGGAGTCCGCCATGGCCATCGCGGTGCCCACGGAGACATTCACCGTGCCCGCCACACCCGGCCACACGTGCTGGCCGTAGACGGCCTCCGGCGTGGGCACGCGATCCCACAGGCCGTCCTCCACCATGGCGGCGGCACCGGCCGCGGTCTCCTCACCCGGCTGGAACAGCAGGACGACGGTGCCGGCCCAGGTCTCGCGATGCGTGACGAGGAGGCGCGCGATCTCCAGACCCGCCGTGATGTGCGTGTCATGCCCGCAGCCGTGCATGACCGGGGTGGTCGTCCCGTCCGCCAGCGTGCCCGAGGCCGTCGACGCGTACGGCAGGCCCGTCGCCTCCTCGATGGGCAGGCCGTCCGTGTCCGCGCGGAAGGCGACGACGGGGCCCTCTCCGTTCTCGATGACGGCGACCACGCCGGTCCCGCCCACGGTCCGGGGCGTGAGCCCGTAGGACTCGAGGCGCTTCCCGATGGCCTTCGCCGTCCGGTGCTCCTGCATCGACAGTTCCGGTGCGGCGTGGAATCCCCGGTAGAGCTCGACGAGATCGTCGAGGCCCTCCTCGAGACTCGCGGTGATCTCTTCCGGCAGACCCATCGTGTTCCTCTCGTCAGACGATCGCGGCGCGCTCACCGGTCCGGCGTCTTCGTGGGGGCGCCCGGTGTGCGGGGCACCACCTCACGGTAACGCGTTCGCCCCGCCGATGACAGGTGCCTCTCATCCGCCGGACGCCGCTGTAGCGAAGTCGCCACACGATCGGCACACCGCCCGCCGCCGCGCGGAGTGGAATAGGAGCACAGCGCAGCCCTGCGCCGCCGCAGCCATGACCCGCCGCAGACAGGAGGACTCGGACGTGCCCTGTGCCAGCCCGTCCCCGGAGGATCGCCGGCCCGCTCCTGCTCCCGGACCCGGCCGCGACGTCCCGGTCGATCTCTACGGACTGCCGGCGCTGCCACCGCCCCAGACGCT
>DYUK01000081.1 GCA_020743695.1 Brevibacterium senegalense
AGGCCTGCCGCGTGCTCCGCAGCGAGGGCCTGCGCGTCATCCTCGTGAACTCGAACCCCGCGACGATCATGACGGACCCGGACATCGCGGACGTCACCTACGTCGAGCCGATCGACCCCGGCGTCATCGAGACGATCATCGCGAAGGAGCGCCCCGACGCGCTCCTGCCCACCCTGGGCGGCCAGACCGCTCTCAACGCCGCGATCGCCCTCCACGACGCGGGCATCCTCGCGAAGTACGACGTCGAGCTCATCGGCGCGGACGTCGAGGCGATCCAGCGCGGCGAGGACCGTCAGAAGTTCAAGGACGTCGTCGAGTCCGTGGGCGGGGAATCCGCCCGGTCCGTCATCTGCCACACGATGGACGACGTCCTGGCCGGCGCGGAGAAGCTGGGGTACCCCCTGGTCGTGCGCCCGTCCTTCACGATGGGCGGACTGGGGTCCGGCCTGGCCTACGACGAGGACGACCTGCGCCGGATCGCGGGCGACGGGCTGCACGACTCCATCACGACCGAGGTCCTGCTCGAGGAGAGCATCCTGGGCTGGAAGGAGTACGAGCTCGAGCTCATGCGCGACCACGCGGACAACGTCGTGGTCGTCTGCTCGATCGAGAACGTCGACCCCGTGGGCGTCCACACGGGCGACTCCATCACGGTCGCCCCGGCACTCACCCTCACGGACCGCGAGTACCAGCGGATGCGGGACATCGGCATCGCGGTCATCCGCGAGGTGGGCGTCGACACCGGCGGCTGCAACATCCAGTACGCGGTCGACCCGCGGACCGGCCGCATCATCGTCATCGAGATGAACCCGCGCGTCTCCCGCTCCTCCGCGCTCGCGTCGAAGGCGACCGGCTTCCCGATCGCCAAGATCGCCGCGAAGCTGGCGATCGGCTACTCGCTCGACGAGATCCCCAACGACATCACGGAGGTCACCCCGGCGTCGTTCGAGCCCGCACTCGACTACGTCGTCGTCAAGATCCCGCGCTTCGCGTTCGAGAAGTTCCCCGCGGCGGACCCCACCCTCACGACCACGATGAAGAGCGTGGGCGAGGTCATGGCGCTGGGCCGGAACTTCGGCTCCGCCCTCCTCAAGGCGATGCGCTCGCTCGAGCAGAGCGGCGCGGAGTTCGACTTCTCGCATCGGGTCGACCTCGACACCCCGGGCGTGCGCGCGGACGTCACCGCCCGTCTCGCCCACCCCACCGCGGACCGCATCCACACCGTCCGGCTCGCACTGGCCTCGGGGATGTCGGTCGAGGACGTGCACGCGGCCTCGTGGATCGACCCGTGGTACCTCGACCAGATCCTCCAGCTGCAGGAGATCGCCGACGCCGTGGCCCAGGCTCCGGACCTGACCGACGACCTGCTGCGGCTCGCGAAGGAGACGGGACTGTCCGACCACCAGATCGGACAGCTGCGACTCACGGAGGAGACGGTGGTCCGCGGAGTCCGCCACGCGCTGGGGATCCGCCCCGTCTACAAGACGGTCGACACGTGCGCGGGCGAGTTCGAGGCGCGCACCCCGTACCACTACTCGAGCTACGAGGAGGAGACGGAGGTCATGCCGCGGACGCGGGAGGCCGTCATCATCCTGGGCTCGGGACCCAACCGGATCGGCCAGGGCATCGAGTTCGACTACTCGTGCGTCCACGCGACCATGGCCCTGTCCGAGGCGGGCTACGAGACGATCATGGTCAACTGCAATCCGGAGACCGTCTCGACGGACTACGACACGGCGGACCGGCTCTACTTCGAGCCGCTCACCTTCGAGGACGTCATGGAGGTCTACCAGGCGGAACTCGCGGCGGGCCCCGTCGCCGGCATCGTCTGCACGCTGGGCGGTCAGACCCCGCTGGGGCTGGCGGCTGACCTCAAGGCCGCCGGCGTGCCCGTCCTGGGGACGCAGCCGGAGGCCATCGACCTCGCGGAGGACCGCGGCGAGTTCGGCCAGGTGCTGGACGCGGCGGGCCTGCAGGCACCGCAGCACGGCACCGCGACGACCTTCGAGGGGGCCGTCGCCATCGCGGAGCGCATCGGCTACCCCGTGCTCGTGCGCCCGTCGTACGTGCTGGGCGGCCGCGGCATGCAGATCGTGTACGACGAGCAGCAGCTGCGCGGCTACATGGAGTCCGCGACCGAGGTCTCCGCGGACCGGCCCGTGCTGGTCGACCGCTTCCTCGAGGACGCGATCGAGATCGACGTGGACGCCCTGTACGACGGGACGGAGGTCTTCATGGGCGGCATCATGGAGCACATCGAGGAGGCCGGCATCCACTCCGGCGACTCCGCGTGCGTGCTGCCGCCGCTGACCCTGGGCGAGGCGGTGCTGGAGCGCGTGCGGAACGCGACCGCGGCGATCGCGGAGGGCACCGGCGTGCGCGGCCTGCTCAACATCCAGTTCGCGCTGGCCGCGGACGTCCTCTACGTCATCGAGGCGAACCCGCGCGCCTCGCGCACAGTCCCCTTCGTCGCGAAGAGCACCGGCACCCAGCTGGCGAAGGCCGCGGCGCTGCTGGCCGTGGGCCGTTCGATCGCGCAGCTGCGCGGCGGACTGCTGCCGCAGTCCGGCGACGGCTCGCGGCTGGAGCTTGACCACCCGGTCGCGGTCAAGGAGGCGGTCCTGCCGTTCCGCCGCTTCCGGACGGTCGACGGCCGCGCCGTCGACTCGATCCTGGGGCCGGAGATGCGCTCGACCGGCGAGGTCATGGGCATCGACCGCGACTTCCCGCGGGCCTTCGCGAAGGCGATGATGGGCGCGTCGACGACGCTGCCCACGTCCGGCACCGTGTTCGTGTCCGTCGCGGACCGCGACAAGCGGGCGCTCGTCCTGCCCGTCAAGCTGCTGTCCGACCGCGGCTTCTCGATCGTCGCGACGGCGGGCACCGCCGCGGTGCTGGCCCGCTACGGGATCCGCGCGGAGACGACCGCGAAGCACTTCGAGACCGATGCGGGGGAGGAGTCGGTGCTCGACCGCATCGCGGCGCGCGGCTTCGACCTCGTCGTGAACGTGCCCGGCGGCCGCCAGGAGCGCGCGGACGGCTACGAGATCCGCGCCGCCGCGACCTCGGCCAACGTCCCGCTGCTCACGACGGTCGACGAGTTCAGCGCGGCGGTGTCCGCGATCGAGTCCCTCCAGCGGGACGCGATGGACGTGCGCGCGCTGCAGGACTGGGCATGAGCACGACCCCGGACCGTCTGCGCGCGGCCCTGCGGGGCAGCCCCCTGTGCGTGGGCATCGACCCGCACCCGGGGGAGCTGACCGCCTGGGGCCTGGCGGACTCCGCGGACGGGGCGCGCACGTTCGCGCTGCGTCTCCTCGAGGCCGCGGGCGCGGGCGGTGCCGGGGTCGTCAAGCCGCAGGTCGCGCTCTTCGAGCGCTTCGGCGCGCGGGGCTTCGCGGTGCTCGAGGAAGTGCTGGCGGCCGCCCGCGACCTCGACCTCCTCACGATCGCGGACGCGAAGCGCGGCGACATCGGGTCGACGATGGCGGGCTACGCGGACGCGTGGATCCGGCGCGACTCCCCGCTGCGGGCGGACGCCGTCACGGTCTCGCCCTACCTGGGCTTCGCCTCGCTGCGACCGGTGCTCGACCTGCTCGAGGAGGAGGACGCGCTCGTCTTCGCGCTCGCGCTCACCTCGAACCCGTCGGGGCCGGAGGTCCAGCACGCGCGGGGAGAGGACGGCGAGCCCGTGGGCGGGACGATGCTGCGGCTGGCCGCGCAGGAGAACGCGACACGCCCGGGTCGGGTGGGGGTCGTCGTCGGCGCGACGATCGGCCCCGCCGCCCGGGCGCTGGGCCTGGACGCGGGGGCGTTCCCCGGCCCCGTCCTCACACCCGGATACGGGGCGCAGGGTGCGACCGCCGCGGATCTCGCCCGGCTCTTCGGGCCGGTCGCCGCGGACCACCGGCTGGCGGTCAACGCCTCGCGGGGGATCAGCGGCGCGGGGAACGATCCGGCGGACCTGCGCCGCAGGATCGCGCAGATCACTGCTGAACTCGGCGCCCACCTCAGCGTAGACTGAGGCGCAGACGCCCGGCGCAGGGGGTCTGCACCCAACGGGACGAGGAGGCACGGCAGTGGCACTACCGCAGCTGACCCCGCAGGAGAGGGAGGCCGCTCTCGACAAGGCATTCGCCGCCAGACAGGCGCGTGCCGAGGTCAAGGCGGCCCTCAAGAACGGAGACATGACACTGTCCGCAGTGCTGGAGAAGGCAGTCGGCGACGAGTCGCTGTCGAAGATGAAGGTCCACGATCTGCTCCGCTCGATGCCCGGCGTGGGCGAGCGGCGCGCGACCGCGCTCATGGAGGAGTTCGGGATCGCCGCCTCGCGCCGCATCAAGGGGCTGGGCGTGCACCAGAAGTCGGCTCTGCTCGAGCGCTTCCCCGGATGAGCCGACTGACAGTGCTGGCCGGCCCCACCGCGGTCGGCAAGGGCACCGTGAGCGCGCGCATCCGCGAGGCGCACCCGGAGGTGTGGTTCTCCGTGTCCGCGACGACGCGGCAGCCGCGCCCCGGCGAGATCGACGGCGTGCACTACCACTTCGTGACGGATGCGGAGTTCGACCGGATGATCGCGGACGGCGAGATGCTGGAGCACGCCGTCGTGCACGGCCGCAACCGGTACGGCACGCTGCGCGGCCCCGTGCAGGAGCAGATCGACGCTGGCGGTGCGCCGCTGCTGGAGATCGACCTGCAGGGTGCCCGCCAGGTGCGCGAGGCGATGCCGGAGGCGCTCTTCGTCTTCCTCGCGCCGCCCAGCTGGGACGAGCTCGTCCGCCGCCTCGTGGGGCGCGGGACGGAATCGGAGGAGGAGCAGGAGCGCCGACTCGCGACCGCCCGCGTCGAGCTCGAGGCGGAGAAGGAGTTCGACGTGACCATCGTCAACCGCGATGTGAGCGAGGCGGCGCGCGAACTAGTAGACTTGATGGGACTCGCGGACCGGGACTGACTCCCGACCGCCCCCTTCACCCGCCGTCCACCCCGTTTGGAGAGCCAGTGGCACACACCCCCGAAGGCATCACGTTCCCCCCGATCGACGACCTGCTGGCCGTCACGGACTCGAAGTACGAGCTCGTCATCCAGAGCTCGCGCCGCGCGCGTCAGATCAACTCGTACTACGCGCAGCTGCAGGAGGGCCTCCTGGAGAACGTGGGCCCCCTCGTGACCCCGGAGCCCAACGAGAAGCCGCTGTCGATCGCGCTGCGCGAGATCCACGAGGGCAAGCTCATCATGCGCGAGCCCACGGAGGCGGACTTCGCCCCCGTCACGGACCTCGACTACGGCCACGACTTCTCGTTCGACGAGGCCTTCGGCGGTGACGCCTTCGGCGGCGACAGCGCCATCACGACCACGACCGACACCGCCGCGGACCCGACCGCGGAATGAGGATCGTCCTCGGGGTCACCGGCGGCATCGCGGCCTACAAGGCCGCGCACGTGCTCCGGGGTCTGAGGGAGCAGGGCCACGAGGTCCGCGTCGTCCCCACGGAGGCGGCCCTGCAGTTCGTGGGGCGGCCCACGTGGGAGGCCCTCAGCGGCCAGCCGGTCTCCACGACCGTGTTCGACGGCGTCGAGCGCGTCGAGCACGTGCGGATCGGTCACGAGGCCCAGCTCGTCGTCATCGCCCCGGCCACCGCGGACCTGCTGGCCCGTGCCCGCGCCGGCATCGCGGATGACCTCCTCACCGCCACGCTGCTGACGGCCACGTGCCCCGTCGTCGCGGCGCCGGCGATGCACACACAGATGTGGGAGAACCCCGCGACCGTCGAGAACGTCGCGGTGCTGCGGGACCGCGGCTGGACCGTCATCGAACCGGCCTCGGGCCGTCTCACCGGTCAGGACTCGGGTCCCGGTCGGCTGCCGGAGCCGGACGAGATCATCGCCGCCGCCCTCGCCGCCGTGCCCGGACCCGCCGTCGACTCCGGCCGCCCGGCCACACCCGCCGCGGCCGCGGAGCCCGGCCCCCTGCACGGTGCCTCGGTGGTCGTGACCGCCGGCGGCACCCGGGAACCGCTGGACCCCGTCCGCTTCCTGGGCAACCGCTCCTCCGGCAAGCAGGGCGCGGCGCTGGCCGCCGCCGCCGCGTCCGCCGGTGCGGACACGACGCTCATCGCCGCGAACGTCGACTCCCAGGTGCTCGCCGCGCTGCCCGCGGACGTCGCCGTCGACACCGTCTCGACGACGGAGGAGCTGCAGGCCGCGTGCGTCGTCCACGCGTCGACCGCGGACGTCATGATCATGGCCGCGGCCGTCGCGGACTACCGCCCCGCGCAGACCGCGGAGCACAAGATGAAGAAGTCCGGCGACGGCCTCGTCCTGGACCTCGTGGAGAACCCGGACATCCTGCGCGGTCTCGTCGAGGACCGCGAGGCGGGCCGCAGCCGCACCGGCCAGCTGCTCGTGGGCTTCGCGGCGGAGACCGGCACCCCGGAGCGACCCGCTGCGGTCCTGGCGCAGGAGAAGCTCCTGCGCAAGGGGTGCGACCTCCTCGTCTTCAACGATGTGTCCGGCGACCGCGCCTTCGGCCAGGACGACAACACCGTCATCGTGTACCGCCCCGCGGACTCGGGCGCGCAGGAGGTCGTGCGCAGCACCGGGACGAAGGCGGATGTGTCCCACGATGTCATCGCGGCGGTCATCGCCGAACGCACTCGCTAGGATGAACCTGTGACTTCTCCCTATCTGCGCCACTTCACGTCCGAATCCGTGACGGAAGGCCACCCGGACAAGATCTGCGACCAGATCAGCGACGCCGTCCTCGACTCGCTGCTGGCCCAGGACCCCTCGTCGAAGGTCGCGGTCGAGACCCTCGTGACGACCGGCCTCGTCCACGTCGCCGGGGAGGTGAAGTCCTCCGGCTACGCGGACGTCGCCTCGATCGTGCGCGACGTCATCACCGGGATCGGCTACGACTCCTCCGACAAGGGCTTCGACGGGCACAGCTGCGGCGTGTCCGTGTCGATCGGCGCGCAGTCCTCGGACATCAGCGCGGGCGTCGAGAACTCGTTCGAGCGCCGCTCGGGCACCTCCGACGACTCCGACCACGGCACCTCGCTGGGCGCGGGCGACCAGGGCCTCATGTTCGGGTACGCGGACGACACGACGGACGCGCTCATGCCCCTGCCCATCCACATCGCGCACCGGCTGTCGGAGCGTCTGGCGCACGTCCGCAAGGAGGGCACGCTGCCGTACCTGCGCCCGGACGGCAAGACGCAGGTGACGATCGGCTACGACGGGGACGAGGCCGTCAGCCTCGAGGCCGTCGTCGTCTCGACCCAGCACGATCGCCACGTGTCGCAGGAGCAGCTGTCCGCGGACGTGACGGAGGCGGTCATCCGCCCCGTGCTGGCGGACTTCGAGCTCGAGACTTCGGGCACCACGCACTACATCAACCCGGCCGGCGCGTTCGTGATCGGCGGCCCCATGGGCGATGCGGGCCTGACGGGCCGCAAGATCATCGTCGACACGTACGGGGGCTTCGCCCGCCACGGCGGCGGCGCCTTCTCCGGCAAGGACCCCTCGAAGGTCGACCGCTCCGGCGCGTACGCGATGCGCTGGGTCGCGAAGAACGTCGTCGCCGCGGGACTGGCCCGGCGCGCGGAGGTCCAGGTCGCGTACGCGATCGGCCGCAGCGAGCCGGTGGGCCTCTACGTCGAGACCTTCGGCACGGAGCAGGCGGACCCCGCCCGCATCGCGGCGGCGATCCGCGAGGTCTTCCCGCTGCGTCCGGCGGAGATCATCCGCGAGCTGGAGCTCGTCCGTCCCGTCTACTCGCAGACCTCGACCTACGGCCACTTCGGCCGCACCGGCGACGCCTTCACGTGGGAGACCACGGACCGGGCCCAGGCGCTCGCGTCCCTCGTGGGCTGAACCCGTGCAGCCCGCGCTGCTGGGGGACGAGGAACCGCAGCTGCGTCTGCGCGGCGGCCGCACGCCGGCGCCCGCCCTGCCGGTGGCGCGCGTGCTCCTCGAGACCCCCGTCCCGCACCTGGCGCGCCCGTTCGACTTCGGGGTGACGGAGTCCCAGGACGCCGAGGCCGTGCCCGGTGTCCGCGTGCGCGTCCGGTTCTCCGGCCGCCTCGTCTCCGGCTTCCTCCTCGAGCGCACGGACTCGACGGACGTGACCGGTCCGCTGGCGCCGCTCGAGCGCGTCGTCTCACCCGTCGCCGTGGCGGACGCAGAGGTGCTGTCGCTGGCGCGCGCCGTCGCGCAGCGGTGGGCGGGCACCCTCCCGGACGTCCTGCGACTGGCGATCCCACCGCGCCACGCGGCGGGGGAGGCGAGCGCGCTGGCCGCGATCGCACGACTCGAGTCGGAGCCGCCCGTGGCCCTCGACCCCGTCGCGCCGCCTGCGGACGCACCGGCCGCTCTGCACGCGTACCTCGCCGCGCTCCAGACTTGGCTGGAGCAGCCCGGTGACCAGGACGGACCGCGCGCGGCCGCCGCGCTGACCCCGGCCTCGGAACCGGGGACCGGGTGGATCACGGTCGGCCTGGCCGCAGTGCACCGGACGATCGCGGCGGGTCGCTCCGTTCTGTGGATCGTGCCGGACCACCGTGAACTCGATGCGCTCGAGGCCCGCCTGGGCGACCTCGCGTCCCGCACCGTGAGGCTGTCCGCGGATCAGGGACCGCAGGCGCGCTGGTCGAACTGGGTGCGCGCGCACGCGGGAGCGGCCCGCCTCGTCATCGGCACCCGCGCAGCCGCACTCGCACCCCTGCGGGAGCCGGGTCTCGTCCTCCTCGTCGAGGACGGCAGCGACCACTACGTCGAACCGCGGGCCCCGTACCCGCACGCCCGCGAGGTCTGCCTGCTGCGGGTGCGGGAGTCCGGTGCCGCGCTCCTCCTCCTCGACCACACCCGCACCGTCGAGGTGCAGGACCTCGTGGAGTCCGGCTGGATCGGCTCGATCGACCGGCCCCGGGAGGAGCGGCGGGCCACGGCCCCGCTCGTCCTCCTGCCGCACGCGGACACCCCGTCCGAGCGCATGCCGCCGGAGGCCTTCGACCTCATCCGCGGCGCGCTGGGCCGGACGAAGCGGGAGACCGCGCAGGGCCCGGTCCTCGTCCAGGTGCCACGCGCCGGCTATCTGCCCGTCGTCGCGTGCGCACGCTGCGGGGACCTGCTCGACTGCCCCCGCTGCGAGGCGCGCATCGCGGCCGCCGGCGCCGCGGGACCCTTCGCGTGCGCCCACTGCGGACTGCGCGAGGAGCACCTGAGCTGCCCGCGCTGCCGCAGCACCCGCGTGCGCGCGGTCGTGCGGGGACTCGAGCGGACCGTGGAGGAGCTCACCCGTGCCTTCGCGGCCGTCCCCGTCATCCGCTCGGGCGGGGAGCACATCGTGGGCTCCGTCGACTCCGCACCGGCCATCGTCGTCGCGACGACCGGGGCGGAGCCGTACGCGGAGGGGGGCTACGCCGCGGCGCTGCTGCTCGACTCGCTGTGGCCGGGCCCGGGCCTCGACGGCGTGAGCCGCGCGATCGCCCGCCGGCTGCGCGCCCTCGCCCTGGTGCGGGGCGCGTCCGCGGGCGGTCGGGCACTCGTCCTCGACACGACGGACGTCGTCGTGCGTATCCTCCAGACCTTCGACCCCGTCCGGCACGCGCATCTGGAACTGCGCGACCGGCAGACGACGGGCCTGCCGCCCACCACCCGCACGGTCCGGTTGACCGGCCCCCGCACGGAGGTCCGCGCGGTGCAGGCGCGCCTCGAGGCGGAGACGGGGGAGGGCGTCCTCACCCCGCTGCTGAGCCAGGACGAGGGGGAGGAGAGGACGCTGCTGCTGTCCTTCGCCCGCGGTGACTCCGCACCGGTGTCCGCGGCGCTCACCGCCACGGCAGCGCACCGATCGGCGGCATCCCTGCCGGTCGTCCGGCACGTCGTCGACCCGGTCGACGCACTGTGACGGCGCCCGCGCACTAGACTCGGGGCCGTGAGAATCGTCTTCGCCGGCACCCCGCACGCGGCCGTGCCCTCCCTCGACGCCCTGCACGCGGACCACGACATCGTCGCGGTCCTCACCCGGCCGGACGCGCCCGTGGGACGCAAGCGGATCCTCACCCCCAGCCCCGTCAAGCGTCGCGCCCAGGCCCTGGGCCTGCCCGTCCTCGAAGCCGACCGCCTGCGGGGCGAGGTCCTCGACCGGCTCGAGGAGCTCGAACCGGAGGCGGTCGCCGTCGTCGCGTTCGGCGCGATCGCCGGCCCCCGGGCGCTCGCGACCGCACGACTGGGCTGGTTCAACCTCCACTTCTCGCTCCTGCCCCAGTACCGGGGTGCCGCCCCCGTCCAGCGTGCCCTCATGGACGGCCGCACGGAGACGGGTCTGACCGTGTTCCGGATCGACACGGGGATGGACACGGGACCCGTGCTGCTGCAGCGGAGACTGCCGCTGCCGCAGGCGGACGCCGGCGACGTGCTGGCCGACTTCGCCGTGACCGGGGCAGGACTGCTGCGGGAGGCGTTCGCCCTGCTGGGAACGGGGGAGTCACAGCTCACCCCGCAGACGGGCGAGGCCGGCCACGCGCAGAAGATCGACCCGGACGAGGCCCGGCTCGACTTCGCGGATCCGGCGGCCGAGGTGCTGGCGCGCGCCCGCGGGGTCTCGCCCGCCCCCGGTGCGTGGACCCTGCTGGACGGCAGGCGGGCGAAGCTCGCCGCACTCACGGAGGCGGACGCGGACGATCCGCGCCCGGCGCCGGGGGCCCTGGCCGCCACCGCGGACGGCGGCGTCGTGGTGGGCGCCGGTGACGGGCCCGTGCGGATCGGCCGCATCCAGCCCTTCGGGAAGCCCGCCCGCGAGGCCGCGGACTTCCTGCGCGGCCGCCCCGACGCGGCCTTCGACCTCGCAGCACGGACGGGAGACGACCATGAGTGACGGACGACGCCGGCCCCACCGTCGGCAGGACGGCCGCTGGCAGGGCGGCGGGAAGCAGGGACCGCGGGACGTCGCCCTCGAGGTGCTCACGGAGGTCGACGCGGCGGACGCGTACGCGAACCTCCTGCTGCCGAACCGCCTGCGGCGGGCCGGGCTCGATCCCCGCGACTCCTCGCTGGCGACCGAACTCACCTACGGCACGCTCCGCGGCCTCGGCCTCTACGACGCGGTCGCCGTCGCCGCGGCGGACCGCCATCCGGCCGACCTCGACCCGCGCACGGCCTCGGCCGTGCGGATGGGCGTCCACCAGCTGCTGAGCACCCGGATCGCGGACCACGCGGCGGTGTCGGAGACGATCGACGCGCTGCGGCGGGCCGGGGGCGGACGCGCCGCGGGACTCGTGAATGCGGTCCTGCGCCGAGTCGCGGAGCGGGACCATGACGGTTGGCTCGAGGAGGTCACCCGCGACCTGGCCGCGGACGAGGCCCTGGCGCTCACGACCTCCCACCCCGCCTGGATCGTGCGCGCGCTGCGCCTGGCCCTGCGCGGGCACGGCCGCGGCGGCGAGGGCGCGGAGGCCACGCTGCGCTCCGTGCTCGACGCGGACAACGCGCCGGCTCGCGTGAGCCTCGCGGCACTGCCCGGCCTGGCCGACCGCGACGAGCTCGCGGCGATGCACCCGCAGCTGGTCCCCGGCGCGCTCTCGCCGCTGGGACTCGTCCTGGAGTCCGGCGACCCGCGCGACGTGCCCGGAGTCGAGGAGGCGCGGGTCCGGGTCCAGGACCAGGGCTCGCAGCTCATCGCCCTCGCGCTGGCGCACGCGGACAGCGCGGACCGGCCGCAGTGGCTCGACCTCTGCGCGGGTCCCGGCGGGAAGACCGCCGTCCTGGGCGCGCTGGCCGCGGGACGGGGCGGCACGGTGCGGGCCGTCGACTCCTCCGCGCACCGGGCGCAGCTCGTGCGGGACTCGACCCGGGCCTCGGCGGACACCGTGACCGTCTCCACCGGTGACGGCCGCACGGCGGGTGAGACCCACCCGGGCGCGCACTCCGGCGTGCTCGTCGACGTCCCGTGCACCGGCCTGGGGGCGCTGCGCCGCCGCCCGGAGGCGCGGTGGCGCAGGCGACCGGACGACATCGCCGCACTCGCACCGCTGCAGAGCGCACTCCTGCGCTCCGCCCTCGCGGCGTGCCGCAGCGGGGGCGTCATCGCCTACTCGACGTGCTCGCCCCACTGGGCGGAGACCGCCGGCATCGTCGACGAGGTCGTCGAATCAGGCGACGTCGAGGTGCTCGACGCCGCCGCCGTCCTCGCGGAGGCGACCGGACGGGACGCGGAGTCGTTCGCGTCGGCCGCCCGCGGCGACGGACGGTACGCGCAGCTGTGGCCGGACCTCCACGGATCGGACGCGATGTTCCTCGCCCTGCTGCGGCGGCGCTAGGCTGACCGCGTGGGACTACACATCAATCCGAGCATCCTGTCCGCCGACTTCGCGGACCTCACCGGTGAACTCGCGCGCATCAGCACCGCGGACATGGCGCACGTCGACGTCATGGACAACCACTTCGTGCCCAACCTCACGTTCGGGCCGCCGGTCGTCGAGCGGATCCGGGCGGTCTCGCCCATCCCGCTGGACGCCCACCTCATGATCGAGGACCCGGACACGTGGGCGCCCGTCTACGCGGAGATCGGGTGCGCGTCCGTCACCTTCCACCTCGAGGCCGCGACCGCCCCCGTCCGGCTCGCCCGCGAGCTGCGCGCGGCCGGGGCGAAGGCGAGCGTCGCGGTGCGGCCGGCGACCCCGATCGAACCGCTCATCGACCTCCTGCCGGAGTTCGACCAGATCCTCATCATGACGGTGGAGCCCGGGTTTGGCGGCCAGTCGTTCCTCGACGTGTGCCTGCCCAAGATCACCCGCATGCGGAAGGCGATCAGCGCCGCGGGGCTCGACGTCATGCTCCAGGTGGACGGCGGGATCTCCTCCTCGACGATCGAGCGGGCCGTCGAGGCCGGCGCGAACGTCCTGGTCGCCGGCTCCGCCGTCTACGGAGCGGAGAACGCCGAGCAGGCGATCGCGCAGCTGCGGGAGACGGGCCGGCAGGCGGCAGCCACCACCGCGGAGGACTGAGACGTGTCGCTGCTCGACGTCCTCAACACCCCCGTCTTCACCCTCCTGGGCACGCCCGTCCCGTGGTCGGACCTCATCGGGAACATCTGCGCGATCGCGACCGTCTTCCTGGCGCTGCGGCGCAACATCTGGTCGTGGCCCGTGCAGATCCTGGGGTCCGTCCTGCTCCTGAGCGCCAGCATCGGCGCCGGGCTGGGCGGCAACGCCTCCCGTCAGGTCGTCATCATCGCGGCCGCGGTGTGGGGCTGGACCCGGTGGAAGCAGGCGAAGGAGCAGACGGCCTCGGGCGAGGTCGAGGTCCGATGGGGGACGTGGACGGAACGGCTCCTGCTGCTGGGGTTCCTGCTCGTCGGCACCGTCGCGTTCGGCTCGCTCCTGGCGTGGGGCGGCTGGTCGTGGAACCCGTACCCGGACGCCTACATCTTCGTGGGCTCGCTCGCCGCGATGGTCGCCCAGGGGCGGGCGATCGTCGAGTTCTGGTTCGTGTGGCTCCTGGTCGACCTCGTGGGCATCCCGCTGGCCCTCATGGGCGGACTCGTGTTCTCCGGCGCCGTCTACCTCGTCTTCCTCGTCATGGTGATCGTCGGCATCATCGACTGGAGCCGCCGCTCCCGCCAGCGGATCGCCTCGCCCACCGATCTGTCCCCGGACATCTCACGTCCCGACCCGACATGACCGGCCCGCGGGCCCTGGACTACCCTGATCGTGTGAAGGACTTCGATTCCCTGTTCGCGGAACTCGCGCAGAAAGCACAGACCCGACCGGAGGGCTCGTCCACCGTGGCGGAGCTGGACGCGGGCATCCATCAGATCGGGAAGAAGGTCGTCGAGGAGGCGGCGGAGGTCTGGATGGCCGCCGAATACCAGTCGGACGAGGAGCTCGCGGAGGAGATCTCGCAGGCGATCTACCACCTGCAGGTCATGATGATCGCCCGCGGACTCACGCCGGCGGACGTCTACCGACATCTCTGACCCGGTCCCCACCCGCATCCACCACCCGGTCGAATCCTCCCAGGAGCCGCATTCCATGCTTCGCATCGCGGTGCCGAACAAGGGCACCCTGTCAGAGTCCGCCACCGTCATGCTGCGCGAGGCGGGCTACAAGCTGCGCACCAACTCGAAGACGCTCGTGAGCCGTGACGACGCCAACGGAATCGAGTTCTTCTACCTCCGTCCCCGCGACATCGCCGTCTACATCGGCGAGGGCATCCTCGACCTGGGCATCACCGGGCGCGATCTGCTCCTCGAGTCCGAGGCCGCCGCGCTCGAGACGCTGCCGCTGGGCTTCGGCCGGTCGCGCTTCCACTACGCCAGCCGAGCGGGCGCGTTCACGGACGTGACCCAGCTGGAGGGCAAGCGGATCGCGACGAGCTATCCCGTCCTCGTCCAGCGCGACCTGGCCGCCCGCGGGATCGACGCGCGCACCGTCGGCCTGGACGGCGCGGTCGAGGTCTCGATCGAGCTGGGCGTCGCGGACGCGATCGCGGACGTCGTCGAGACCGGGACGACGCTGCGGCAGGCCGGTCTCGAGACGTTCGGCGACCCCATCATGCGCTCCGAGGGCCTCCTCGTCGCCCCCGTCGAACGGGAGGCGCTGTCCGAGTCCGCGCAGGTCGTCGTCCGCCGCCTCGAGAGCGTCATGGTCGCCCGCAGCTACGTGATCGTCGACTACGACATCCCCGTCGAGCGCCTCTCCGAGGCCGTCGCGGTCACCCCGGGCTTCGAGAGCCCCACCGTCTCCCCGATGCGCGACCCCGAGTGGGTCGCCGTCCGCTCGATGGTCTCCGCGGACGCCCAGCACACGGTCATGGACCGGCTCTACTCCGTGGGCGCCCGCGCGATCCTCGTCACGAACATCGCCGCCTGCCGTGTCTGACCCGGCCGCGCACCCGCCCACGGACCTGCCGGTCGTGTTCCGGCCGCGGATGCTGCGCACCGTGGGCCTCATCCTCGCCCCGCTCGTGACGGCCGCGTTCATCGCGGCGTCGATCGCGTTCACGGTCATCGAGTGGCGCAGCTGGCGGGCCGGGGCGGACTCCGTCTGGATGATCGGGCTGGGCCTCCTGCTGTCCGCGATCATCCTGCGGTTCGCGTTCATCGTCGCGCGGGCGGAGGAGGACGGGCTCTTCGTCCGCAACATCCTCCTGACCCGGCGGTACGCGTGGAGCCAGATCGTGGGCGTGTCCTACTCGGAGCCGCTGGGCGATTCGTGGGCCACGCTCAGCCTGTCCGACGGGACGACCGCGGCGGTCATGGCGATCCAGGCGGCGGACGGACCCAGAGCCGCGGCGGCGGCGGACCACCTGCGTATCCTCGTAGACGAGCACACCCCATCCGGAGGCACACCGTGAGCATTCCCACCACCCCCCGCAGTGCAGGCCCCCTCGCCGGGACGGTCGTCGTCGACCTGTCCCGCGCACTCGCCGGCCCCCACGCCGGCCAGATGCTGGGCGACCAGGGCGCCCGCGTCATCAAGGTCGAGACGCCCGGCACCGGCGACGACTCCCGCGGCTGGGGACCGCCCTTCGCGGGTCCCGAGGACGACCCGCAGTCCACCTACTACCTGTCGGCCAACCGCAACAAGGAGTCGATCGCGCTCGACCTCAAGAGCGAGGACGGCGTCGCGACCCTCACGGCAATGCTGAAGCGCGCGGACGTCCTCATCGAGAACTTCCGCGCCGGCGTGCTCGACCGGCTGGGCTTCTCGACCACCGCGCTCGCAGAGCTCAACCCCCGCCTCATCGTCCTCTCGATCACCGGCTTCGGCCACGACGGCCCGGAGGCCGCACGCGCGGGCTACGACCAGATCGCCCAGGGCGAGGGCGGCCTCATGTCCATCACCGGATCCGGCCCGGACGACTTCCAGCGGGTGGGCGTCCCGATCGCGGACCTGCTGGCGGGCATCCACGGCGCGTACGGCGTGCTCGCGGCCCTGCTGGAGCGCGAGCGGACCGGCCGCGGCAAGGTCGTGCGCACCTCGCTCATCGCCGGGATGGTGGGCATCCACGCGTTCCAGGGCACCCGCGCGACGATCGGCGGGATGACACCGGAGCCCGGCGGCAACCACCACGCGACGCTCGCGCCCTACGGCCTCTTCACGTGCCGCGACGGCGCCGTGCAGATCTCCGTGGGCAACGAGAAGATGTGGCAGCGCTTCTGCGAGGCGTTCGACCTGGACGCCGCGGATCCCCGCTTCGCGACGAACGGGGAGCGCTTCGCGCACCGTGAGGAGCTCATCGCGGTCATCGAGGAGCGGTTCGGCCGGTTCGACTCCGCCCCGCTGCTGGAGAAGCTGTCCGAGGCCGGGATCCCGGCGGGCGTCGTCCGGACGCTGCCGGAGGTCTACGAGTGGGAGCAGGCGCTGTCGCAGGGACTCAAGATCACCGCCGCGCACCCGACGATCGGCGACATCGATCTGCCCGGACCGCCGCTGCGCTTCTTCGACGCGGACGGCACGGGCGAGACGGAGACGACCGTGACGGAGCACCTCGCCCCGCCGCGGCTGTCCGAGCACGACCGGGAGATCCGGTCCTGGCTGGAGGACTGACATGGCGAAGCGCCTGAGCGCACGCGAGCTCATCGAGCGGGTCGTCGACGCCGGCAGCTTCGTGTCGTGGGACACGACGCCGCTCGTGCCGGCCGCCGGGATCGACGACGCGTACGCCGCGGAGCTGGAGGCGGCACAGGAGAAGTCCGGCGTGGACGAGGCGGTCGTGACGGGCGAGGGCCTCATCCACGGCCGGCGCGTCGCGCTCGTCGCGTGCGAGTTCCGCTTCCTCGCCGGCTCGATCGGCACGGCCGCCGCGCAGCGACTCGTCGAGGCGATCGAGCGCGCGACCCTCGAGGGCCTGCCCGTGCTGGCGGGCCCCGCTTCCGGCGGCACCCGCATGCAGGAGGGCACCGTCGCGTTCCTGTCGATGGTGAAGATCACCGCGGCGGTCGTCGCGCACCGGAAGGCCGGGCTGCCGTTCCTCGTCTACCTGCGCCACCCCACGACCGGCGGCGTGTTCGCCTCGTGGGGCTCGCTGGGGCACGTGACGGTGGCGGAGCCGGACTCCCTCATCGGCTTCCTGGGTCCCCGCGTGTTCGAGCAGCTCTACGGGCGCGAGTTCCCCACAGGCGTCCAGTCGGGGGAGAACCTGCAGCGGCACGGCATCGTCGACGCCGTGCTGGGCCCGGACCGGATCCACGACACCGTCGCCCGGGTGCTCGACGTGCTCATGGGCGCGCGCGAGCTGCCCGCCCGCGTCCCCGACCCGGACTCGCGCCCCGTCGACCCGGACACGCGGGACGCGTGGGAGGTCATCACCGCCTCGCGCCGGCCCGAGCGCCCCGGCGTGCGCGATCTGCTGCGCCACGGCGCGACCCACGTCCTCCCGCTGCGGGGGACCGGCCAGGGCGAGAAGGACCCGGGCCTCCTGCTGGCGATCGCCCGCTTCGGCTCCGCCCCGTGCATCGTGCTGGGCCAGGACCGGTACCGCCAGAACACCCGCGAGCCCATGGGCCCGGCCGCACTCCGCGAGGCGCGCCGCGGCATGCGCCTGTCGGAGGAGCTGGGCATCCCGCTCGTCACGATCATCGACACCCCCGGCGCCGCGCTGTCGCGCGAGGCGGAGGAGGGCGGCCTGGCCGGCGAGATCGCGCGCAGCCTCGCGGACCTCATCGACCTCGACTCGCCCAGCGTCTCCGTCATCATGGGCGAGGGCTCCGGCGGCGGCGCGCTCGCGCTCATCCCGGCCGACCGCGTCCTGTCCGCGCAGAACGGCTGGCTGTCCCCGCTGCCGCCGGAGGGCGCGTCCGCGATCGTGCACCGCGACACCCAGCACGCCGCGGAGATGGCCCAGGCCCAGCGCGTCCAGTCGGCGGAGCTCGTGGCCGCCGGGGTCGTCGACCGCGTCGTCGCCGAGCCGGTCGACGCCTCCGACGATCCGCAGGGCTTCATCGCCCGACTGTCCGCGACGCTCGAGTACGAGATCATCGAGCTCATGCGCACACCCGGGTACCTGCGCACGGGCGCCCGGATCGACCGCTACCGCAGGTTGGGCCTGTGAGCCCCGCCGTCCGCGTCATCCCGTGCCTCGACGTCGACGACGGCCGGGTCGTCAAGGGCGTCAACTTCGCGGACCTCCGTGACGCGGGGGACCCCGTCGAGCTGGCGCGGCGCTACGACGGGCAGGGAGCCGACGAGCTCACCTTCCTCGACGTGACCGCGACGACCGGCGACCGGTCGACCATGTACGACGTCGTGACCCGGTGCGCGGAGCAGATCTTCATCCCGCTCACCGTGGGCGGCGGGGTCCGCACCGTCGAGGACGTCGACACGCTGCTGCGCCGCGGGGCGGACAAGGTGGGCGTCAACAGCGCCGCCGTCGCGCGGCCCCAGCTCATCTCCGAGATCGCCCAGCGCTTCGGCAGCCAGGTCCTCGTCCTCTCCGTCGACGCCCGTCGAGTGCCCGACGGACAGCCGGGCACGGCCTCGGGCTACGAGGTCACGACCCACGGCGGTCGCCGGGGCACCGGGATCTGCGCGGTCGAGTGGGCGGCCCGGGCCGCGGAGACCGGAGCCGGCGAGATCCTGCTCAACAGCATCGACGCGGACGGCACGAAGCAGGGCTTCGACCTCGCGATGCTGGCAGCGGTCCGCCGGGAGGTGCGGGTCCCGCTCATCGCGTCCGGGGGCGCGGGCTCGCCCGCGCACTTCCCACCGGCCGTCGACGCCGGGGCGGATGCGGTGCTGGCCGCCAGCATCCTGCACTTCGGCGACACCACTGTCCCCCAGATCAAGGAGGAGCTCGATCGTGCCGGACACGAGGTCCGCTGACACCGACCCCCGCCTGGACGGGCTCGTCTTCGACGAGCGCGGGCTGCTGCCCGTCGTCGTCCAGGAGGCCGCGACCCGCGACGTCCTCATGCTCGCGTGGGCGGACGCCGAGGCCGTGCGCGCCACGCTGACGACGGGCCGGGCCACGTACTGGTCGCGGTCGCGGGGGGAGATCTGGGTCAAAGGCGAGACGTCCGGACACGTGCAGCACGTCGAGTCCGTCGCCACCGACTGCGACGGGGACACACTCCTCTACCTCGTCCGGCAGACGGGGGCGGCCTGCCACACGGGGACGACGACGTGCTTCACGGGACGGGAGCTCGCATGAGCGTCGTGCCCACACGGGCGGAGTTCGCCGCACAGGCGGTCGACCGCCGCGTCATCCCCGTCCGCACGACCGTCCTCGCGGACACGGAGACGCCGCTGAGCCTCTACCGTCGGCTGGCCGAGGGCCGCCCGGGCGGCTTCCTCCTCGAATCCGCCGCGCAGGACCAGTGGAGCCGGTACTCGTTCGTGGGCCGCGCCCCCGTCGCGACGCTCACGGAGGTCGACGGGGAGGCGGTCTGGCTGGGTACGCCGCCGTCCGGCCTGCCGACCGGAGGCGACCCGCACGCGGCTCTCACGGAGGCGCTGCGCTCGCTGGCGACCGACCGGGCGGATGACGACCTGCCGCCCATGGTGTCCTCGTTCGTGGGCTACCTGGGGTGGGACACGATCCGCCGCTTCGAGGACCTGGGGCCGTCGCCCCTGCCGGAGCACCCGGTCCCGGAGCTGTCGCTGTCGATCCCCGGCGACGTCGCGATCCTCGACCACTTCACCTCCCGCCTCACCCTCGTCGCGAACGCCGTGAACGTCGACGGTCGGCCGGAGGGCGCTGAAGCGGCGTACGACGCCGCAGTCCGACGGCTCGAGCGGATGATCGAGGAGCTGCAGGCGCCCCTCGTGCCGTCGCTGTCCGTCCACGACGCGCCGGAGCCGGACGTGAAGCCGCGCACCCACCCCGACGACTACCTCGCCGCCGTCGAGGAGGCGCAGCGCCTCATCGTCGAGGGCGAGATCTTCCAGGTGGTGCTGGGACAGCGGTTCGACACCGCCGTCGACGCGAGCGCGACGGACATCTACCGGATGCTGCGGACGACGAACCCCAGCCCGTACATGTACCTCCTCGAGGCGCCGGTCCCGGACGGATCGCCGCTCACGATCGTCGGCTCCTCGCCCGAGGCCCTCGTGACTGTGACGGACGGCACCGTCACGACCCACCCGATCGCGGGTACCCGCCCGCGGGGCGCGACCGCGGATGAGGACCGGGCGCTCGCGGCGGAGCTGCTGGCGGACGAGAAGGAGCGCGCCGAGCACCTCATGCTCGTCGACCTGTCCCGCAACGACCTCGCGAAGGTGAGCGAGCCCGGCAGCGTCGACGTCGTCGAGTTCATGGAGATCGAGCGGTACAGCCACGTCATGCACATCGTCTCGACCGTGACGGGGCGACTGCGGGACGGGACGGGCGGCCTCGACGTGCTGCGGGCCGCGTTCCCCGCCGGCACCCTCTCCGGTGCGCCCAAGCCGCGCGCCCTCAGCATCATCGACCGCCTCGAACCCACCGCCCGCGGCGTGTACGGGGGAGTGGTGGGCTACCTGTCCTTCACGGGCGACCTCGACGTCGCGATCGCGATCCGGACCGGGATCCTGCGCGACGGACTCCTGACGGTGTCCGCGGGCGCCGGGATCGTCGCGGACTCCGACCCGCAGTCGGAGCTCGACGAGTGCCGCCGCAAGGCCGCGGCCGTGCTGCGGGCCGCCGCGGCCGCCGGCACGCTCCGCGCACCGGACGCCTCCGGGGGGTCGGACGGATGACGAAGGGCAGAGCCGTCCTCGCACTCCTGCTGCTGGCGGGCGTGCTGTGGATCGTCGCCTCCCAGGCGTGGGGGTCCGCCGCACCGGGTGCGACGGGCCCGTCCGGTGTCGCCGAGGTCGCGGGGGACGAGACGACCGGTCACCCGGTCCTCACCGCCTGCGCCGCGATCCTCGCCGTCGCCTCCCTGCTGCTCGCGATGATGGGCCGGGTGGGCCGCATCGTCGTGTGCGTCCTCGTCGCGCTCGTGGGAGCCGGTGCCGCGCTCACCGCGCTCACGTCGGCCGGTCCGACCGTGCCCGTCGTCCTCGCGACCGCGGCGGGTGCGGCGGTCGTCGCCGTCGCGGTCTGGACGGCCGTCGTGAGCCCGCGGTGGACGGTGTCCTCCCGCTACGACCGGGATTCCGCTCCCGGCGCGGCCGCGGACGACGATCCGGCGGCGGCGTGGGACGCGCTGTCGAGGGGCGAGGACCCCAGCTGACCTTCGCGCATGCGACAATGACCCCTGAGCAGAACCGACTTCACACGCGCGGGTCCCACCCCCGCGGGACAAGGAGTGACATGGCAACGAAGATTCGTGCGGGCAACGACCTCGACCGCTCAGCGATCGACTACGACAAGATCAAGGATCCCGGGCACGGGAACACCCCGGCCGCGTGGATGGGCGTCTTCCTCATGCTGCTGGGCGGCACGATCACGGCGATCGGTCTCGTCATCGAGAACCCGACGATCCTGTACGTCGGCATCGCCCTCGTGGTGGCCGGCCCCGTCGTGGGTCTCATCATGCGGGCCGCCGGCAAGGGCAAGCCCCGTTCGTGACGGTCCTCGATGCCATCATCGCCGGTGTGCGCGAGGACCTCGACGCGCGTCGGACGGACCGTCCGCTGGCCCGCGTCCGCGAGGACGCCCTCGCCGCCGCTCCGGTGCGCCCCTTCCCACCGGCCGGCGGGTTCGGTCTCATCTGCGAGGTCAAGCGCTCGTCGCCCTCGAAGGGCGCACTGGCGGACATCCCGGACCCCGCCGCACTGGCCGCCGCCTATGAGCGCGGGGGAGCCGCCGCGATCAGCGTGCTCACGGAGGCGCGCCGCTTCAACGGCTCGCTCGCGGACCTCGACGCGGTCCGCGCCGCGGTCGACGTGCCGGTGCTGCGCAAGGACTTCATGGTCGACGAGTACCAGTTCCACGAGGCCCGCGCACACGGGGCGGACATCGTCCTCCTCATCGTCGCGGCGCTGGACGACGCGCAGCTGACCGACTTCCTGGCGCTCAGCCGCGAGCTGGGCATGGCGGCACTCGTCGAGGCCCACACCGAAGACGAGCTCGACCGGGCGGGTCAGGCGGGCGCCGCGCTCGTGGGCGTCAACACGCGCAATCTCAAGGACCTCACGGTCGATCCCGCCCGCTTCGCACAGCTGGCGCCACACGCGCCGGCCGATGCAGTCCTCGTCGCGGAATCCGGTGTGAGCGGTCCGGACACGGTCGCGCAGTACGCCGCCGCCGGTGCCCACCTGGGCCTCGTGGGCGAGGCGCTCGTGACCGGCGGCGACCCGGCCGCCGCGGTCGCGGCCTTCACCGCGGCCGGCGCCGCCGCACGTCCCTGACCCCGAGGAGAGTCATCCATGATCGAGCAGATCGAGCAGTTCTCGCGCCCTGATGCGGACCTGCCGCAGGGCCCCCGCTTCGGCGACTTCGGCGGCCGCTACATCCCCGAGGCCCTCATCCCCGCGTGCGAGGAGATCGAGGAGGCCTTCGCGAAGGCGATCCTCGAGGACGACTTCCGCGCGGAGTATCGGGGGCTGCTCGCGGAGTACGTGGGCCGGCCCAGTCTCCTCACGGAGGCGACGCGCTTCTCCGAGCACGCCGGCGGGGCGCGGATCCTCCTCAAACGGGAGGACCTCAACCACACCGGCAGCCACAAGATCAACAACGCACTGGGCCAGGGTCTCCTGGCCCGTCGGCTGGGCAAGACGCGGCTCATCGCGGAGACGGGGGCGGGCCAGCACGGCGTCGCGACCGCCACGGCAGCCGCGCTGCTGGGTCTCGAGTGCCGGATCTACATGGGCGCCGTCGACGTGGAGCGCCAGGCGCTCAACGTGGCCCGCATGCGCCTGCTGGGTGCGGAGGTCACGGCGGTCGAGGCGGGTTCGCGCACCCTCAAGGACGCGATCAACGAGACGTTCCGCGACTGGGTGGCGTCCGTGGAGTCGACCCACTACGTGTTCGGCACCGTCGCGGGCCCGCACCCGTTCCCGATGATGGTGCGCGAGTTCCAGCGCATCATCGGGCTCGAGGCGCGCCAGCAGTCGCTCGAGCTGACCGGCGCCCTCCCGGACGCGGTCGTCGCGTGCGTGGGCGGCGGCTCCAACGCGATCGGCGTCTTCCACGCCTTCATCCCGGATACCTCCGTCCGCCTCGTCGGCTGCGAAGCCGCAGGCGAGGGCATCGACACGCCGCGGCACGCGGCGACGCTCACGCGCGGCACGGTGGGGGTGCTCCACGGAGCGAAGTCCTACCAGCTGCAGGACGAGGACGGGCAGACGCTCGAGAGCCACTCGATCTCCGCGGGGCTCGACTACTCCGGCGTGGGACCCGAGCACGCGTGGCTGCGCGACTCCGGACGGGGCGAGTACCGCCCGGTCACGGACGCCCAGGCGATGGACGCGTTCCGCCTGCTGTGCCGCACGGAGGGGATCATCCCCGCGATCGAGAGCTCACACGCGCTCGCAGGCGCCCTGGAGCTGGGCCGCGAGCTGGGACCGGACGCGACGATCCTCGTGTGCCTCTCGGGCCGCGGCGACAAGGACGTGACGACCGCCGGACGCTGGTTCGGCTACCTCGACGAGACGGCAGGAGACGTGGAATGAGCACGGCGACGAACACCGGATCCGGCACCGGGGGAGTGCTCGCGGCCGCGGCCGCCCAGGACCGCGCCGCGTTCATCGGCTACCTGCCGGTGGGCTACCCGGACGTGCCGGGCTCGCTCGACGCGGTGCGCGCGCTGGCGGACGGCGGTGCGGACATCATCGAGATCGGGATGCCCTACACGGACCCCGGCATGGACGGCCCCGTCATCGAGGCCGCGACCGTGCAGGCGCTGAGCGGTGGGGTGCGCGTGCGGGACGTCTTCACCGCGATCGAGGCCGCCGCGGACGCGGGGGCGACGCCCGTCGTCATGAGCTACTGGAACCTCATCCTGCAGTACGGCGTCGACGCCTACGCCCGCGACCTCGCCTCCGCCGGAGGGGCGGGCATCGTCACGCCCGACCTCATCCCGGACGAGGCCGACGACTGGATCGCCGCCTCCGACGCGCACGGACTCGACCGGATCTTCCTCGTCGCACCGTCGTCGTCCCCGGACCGGCTGGCGAGGGTCGCCGCCGCCAGCCGCGGATTCGTCTACGCGGCCTCGACCATGGGGGTCACGGGCACACGCGAGGAGGTGGGCTCCCGGGCGGAGGACCTCGTCGCGGACACGCGGGCCGCGGGTGCGCAGCGCGTGTGCGTGGGACTGGGCGTGTCGACGCGGCAGCAGGCGGCGGAGGTCGCCCGCTTCGCCGACGGCGTCATCGTGGGCTCCGCCCTCGTCCGCGCCCTCGACGAGGACGGGCCCACCGGAGTGGGTCGCGTCGCGCGGGAGTTCGCGGAGGGCGTGCGTGACTGATCCGCGCGTCGTCGACCTCCTCGCGTCCATCCCGTCGCCCGCCTGGAGCGGCTTCGACATAGGACCCGTGCGGATCCACGCGTACGCGCTCTGCATCCTCCTGGGCATCGCGCTGGCCCTGTGGCTCACGAACAAGCGGTGGCAGGCGCGTGGCGGCACGGAGGACGATCTCTGGACGATCGCGATCTGGGCGATCCCCGCGGGGATCATCGGCGGCCGGCTCTACCACGTCTTCTCCACGCCGGATCCCTACTTCGGTCCGGACGGGGACCCCGTCGCCGCGCTCTACATCTGGAACGGCGGGCTGGGCATCTGGGGCGCGGTCGCACTGGGCGTGCTCGTCGTCCTGTTCGTGTGCAGACGACACGGGTTCCGCTTCACGTCGTTCCTCGACGCCGCCGCGCCCGGCCTCATCCTCGCGCAGGCCGTGGGCCGGTGGGGCAACTGGTTCAACCAGGAGCTGTTCGGTGCGCCCACGACCCTGCCGTGGGGACTCGAGATCGATCGGTCCAGCCCCACCTGGCCGGATCCGTCGCTGCCGGCGGACACCCTCTTCCACCCCACGTTCCTCTACGAGTCGCTGTGGAACCTGGCCGGCTGCGTGCTCCTCCTGTGGGCCGCGCGCCGGTTCGGCCTGTGGCGGGGACAGGTGTTCTACCTGTACCTGAGCTACTACACGCTGGGGCGCGTGTGGATCGAGGCGCTGCGGATCGACGACGCCGAGCACATCCTGGGGCTGCGCCTCAACGTGTGGACGTCGATCCTCGTCTTCCTCGTGGGCGTCGCCCTCCTCGCGCTCTCCCGTGCCCGCCACGGATCCGGGTCGGATTCCGCCTACGTGGACGGCCGTGCCGGGGGAGACGAGGACGGCTCGACCACCACGGGTGGATCCGCGCCGGAGGCGGCCTCACAGGAGGCGGCCACGGAGGACGCACCCGGCGAGGACCCGAGCGCGCGGCCGGACGAGGAGGAGCCGCCGCGCCGCGGTTTCGGGTTCTTCGGTGCGGTGACATCGGCGATCTCCATCGTCCCGCAGCTGCGCGGGCGCTCAGACTCTGAGACGCAACGCGGAACTGGGAGTTGCGGAGTGTAAACTGGGTTTCCGTGTGGTCGACCTCTCACGAGGCGGCTCACCGCAGTACTGACAGCGCCGTCTGCTGCGGACCTGTCCGTACGACCCGGAAGGACGGTGCTCTCATGAGTGGAACCGTCTCACTGCCCTTCTCCGCCCGCCCGGCGGCGCATGCTCTCGCGGATCCCTCCGACGAGCACGATGCCTGCGGTCTCGCCTTCATCGCGCGCTACCGCGGTCCCGCCGACCACCTGGTCGTGCAGCAGGCCCTCACGGCGCTGCGCAACATGGAGCACCGCGGCGGCGTGGGCGGCGATGAGGGCACGGGGGACGGCGCGGGCATCACCGTGCAGGTCCCGCACGCATTCCTCACCGCGGTCAGCGGCCTCGCGCTGCCGGAGCCGGGGACGTATGCGGTCGGGACCGCGTTCCTCGACCCCGCGGCGCCGGAGGACGGCCGTGCGCTCGTCGGACGGCTCGCACAGGAGGAGGGCCTCGACGTCCTGGGGTGGCGTCCCGTCCCCGTCGACCCGTCGGTGCTGGGGGCATCGGCCCGCGCCGCGATGCCGCACTTCGAGCAGGTCTTCCTCGCGGCCTCGGCGGATCGACCGCTGCGCACGGATGAGGCCGGTCACACGGATCCGTGGGCCCTGGACCGCCGTGCGTTCGCCGTCCGGCGCCGGGCGGAGCGCGACGGGGTCTACTTCCCGTCGCTGTCGACCCGTACCCTCGTCTACAAGGGGATGGTGAGCACCGCCCAACTCGAGCCGTTCTACCCGGATCTGTCCGACGAGCGGTTCCTGACCCGCCTCGCGATCGTGCACTCGCGCTTCTCGACGAACACCTTCCCGTCGTGGCCGCTGGCGCAGCCGTTCCGGATGCTCGCCCACAACGGCGAGATCAACACGGTCCGCGGGAACCGCAACTGGATGGCGGCACGGGAGTCCGTCCTCGCGTCGGAGCTGCTCGCCTCACCGGACGGCACCGGCGACAGCGCGGACCTCGCCCGACTGCTGCCCATCAACAACCCGATGCTGTCGGACTCCGGGTCGCTCGACGAGGTCCTCGAGCTCCTCGTCATGTCCGGACGCCCGCTGCCGCACGCGATGGCGATGCTCATCCCCGAGGCGTGGGAGAAGGAACCCGCGATCTCCGAGCAGCGGCAGGCGTTCTACCGCTACCACGCGCTGCTCATGGAGGCGTGGGACGGACCCGCGTGCGTCGCCTTCACCGACGGTGACCGGATCGGCGCCGTGCTGGACCGCAACGGACTGCGGCCCGCCCGCTACACCCTCACGGACGACACAGTCGTCCTCGCCAGCGAGGCCGGGGTCGTCGACCTGCCGGCGGACACGATCGTCGCGCGGGGCCGCGTGCAGCCCGGTCGGATGTTCCTCGTCGACATGGTCGCCGGCCGGATCGTCTCCGACACGGAGACGAAGGCGACGCTCGCCTCCGCGGCCCCGTACGCGGACTGGCTCGAGCAGACGACGGTCGCGATCGAGGACCTGCCGGAGCGTGAGACGGTGCGCTACCCGCAGGCGTCCGTCGAGCGCCGCCAGCGCACGTTCGGGTACACGGACGAGGAGCTGCGGATCCTCCTGGGACCCATGGCGGCCGCCGGCACCGAGCCGCTGGGCGCGATGGGCACGGACACCCCGGTCGCCGCGTTCGCGGAGCGTCCCCGGCTGCTCTTCGACTACTTCGCGCAGAGCTTCGCGCAGGTGACGAACCCACCGCTCGACGCGATCCGCGAGGAGATCGTCACGAGTGTCGCGGTGGGCATCGGCAGCGAGGGGAACCTGCTGGCGTCCGGTCCGCAGGACCTCTTCCAGGTCGATCTGCCGTACCCCGTCATCGACAACGAGCAGCTCGCGAAGTTCATCCACCTGTCCGGCGCCCGCGTGGGCTCCGAGGCGCGGCGCGCGACCGCGGTCCTGCGCGGCCTCTACCGGCCCGGCGGCGGCGAGGCGCTGCGGGCGCGGATCGCCCAGCTGTGCGAGGAGGCGAGCGAGGCCATCCGTGCGGGTGCCCGATTCCTCGTGCTCTCCGACCGCGATTCGCACGCGGACCTCGCGCCCATCCCCACGCTCCTGCTCACCTCCGCCGTCCACCACCACCTCATCCGCGAGCGGACGCGCACATCCGTGTCGCTGCTCGTCGAGGCCGGGGACGTGCGGGAGGTCCACCACGTCGCCGCGCTCATCGGCTACGGCGCCTCTGCGGTCAACCCGTACCTCGCGATGGAGACCGCCGCGCTCATGGTCCGCGACGGCCGGGTCACGGGGATCGAGGAGGACGTCGCGGTGCGCAACGTCCTGCGCTCCCTGGGTCGCGGACTCCTCAAGGTCATGTCGAAGATGGGCATCTCGACCGTGCATTCGTACCACGCGGCCCAGACCTTCGAGACGCTGGGACTGAGTGACGAGCTGGTCGCGGAGTTCTTCGTGGGGACCCGGGCCCGCCTGGGCGGGATCGGGCTCGACGGCATCGCGCGGGAGGTGGAGGAGCGCCACCGCGCCGCCTACCCGCACGACAACCCGGTCGCGCACCGCGCCCTCGACATCGGAGGCGAGTACCAGTGGCGCCGTGAGGGACCCCCGCACCTCTTCGACCCGGAGACGGTCTTCCGCCTCCAGCACGCGACGCGCACGCGCCGGTTCGACATCTTCCGCTCATACACCTCCCGGGTCGACGACCAGGCGCGGGAGCTGCTGACGCTGCGCGGCCTCTTCGACCTGGTCCCAGGCTCCGACGGTCCGATCCCGCTCGACGAGGTCGAGCCCGCAGCCGCGATCATCCGCCGCTTCTCGACCGGGGCGATGAGCTACGGCTCCCTGTCGCAGGAGGCGCACGAGACGCTCGCGATCGCGATGAACAGGATCGGCGGCAAGTCGAACACCGGTGAGGGCGGTGAGGACGTCGAGCGCCTCCTGGACCCGGAGCGTCGGTCCGCCATCAAGCAGGTGGCGAGCGGCCGCTTCGGGGTCACGAGCCTCTACCTGACGGAGTCGGACGACATCCAGATCAAGATGGCGCAGGGCGCGAAGCCCGGCGAGGGCGGTCAGCTGCCGCCCTCGAAGGTCTATCCCTGGATCGCGCGGACACGGAACTCGACCGCCGGGGTGGGCCTCATCTCACCGCCCCCGCACCACGACATCTATTCGATCGAAGACCTCGCCCAGCTCATCCACGACCTCAAGCGGGCCAATCCCGCCGCGCGCGTCCACGTCAAGCTCGTCGCCTCCGCCGGTGTGGGGACGGTGGCCTCCGGTGTCGCGAAGGCACAGGCGGACGTCGTCCTCATCTCCGGGCACGACGGCGGCACGGGCGCCAGCCCGCTCAACTCGCTCAAGCACGCGGGCGTCCCGTGGGAGCTGGGGCTCGCGGAGGCCCAGCAGACCCTCATCCAGTCGGGGCTGCGCGAGCGGGTCTCCGTCCAGGTCGACGGCCAGCTCAAGACCGGCCGCGACGTCGTCATCGCCGCCCTCCTGGGTGCGGAGGAGTTCGGCTTCGCGACGGCGCCCCTCGTCGTGAGCGGCTGCATCATGATGCGCGTGTGCCACCAGGACACGTGCCCCGTGGGCGTCGCGACGCAGAACCCGGAGCTGCGCCGCCGCTTCACCGGACGCCCCGAGTTCGTCGAGACGTTCTTCGAGTACATCGCGGAGGAGGTCCGCGAACTGCTCGCCTCGCTGGGATTCCGCACCCTCGACGAGGCGATCGGGCGCGTCGAGCGGCTGGACCGCAGCGCGGCAGAGCGCCACTGGAAGGCCGCCGGACTCGACATCGCGGACATCCTCGCCGTGCCCCGCACGGCGGACGGGGAGATCGCGGAGGTCCGGACCCGGACCGTGGGGCAGGACCACCGGCTGGACGAGCACTTCGACGCCGGGCTCATCGCCCAGGCGGCGGACGCCATCCGCACCCGCACGCCGCTCGTCCTCGAGCGCACGGTCACGAACGTCGACCGGTCCGTGGGCACGATGCTGGGCCACCGGGTGACGGTCGAGCACGGACTCGACGCGCTGCCCCAGGACACCCTCCGGGTGCGGTTGACCGGCAGCGCGGGACAGTCGCTGGGCGCGTTCCTGCCGCGCGGCATCACCCTGTCGCTGTCCGGCGAGGCCAATGACTACGTGGGCAAGGGCCTCTCCGGCGGCACGATCGCCGTACGGCCCGTCGCAGTACCCGGGTACCGGCCCGAGGACCACGTCATCGCCGGCAACGTGATCGGCTACGGTGCGACCGCCGGGCGGATGTTCCTGTCGGGTCAGGTGGGCGAGCGCTTCCTCGTGCGCAATTCCGGTGCGACCGCGGTCGTCGAGGGGATCGGCGACCACGGGCTCGAGTACATGACCGGCGGCACCGCCGTCGTCCTGGGGCCGGTGGGCCGGAACTTCGCCGCCGGCATGTCCGGTGGCGTCGCGTACCTGCTCGACTTCAACCCCGCCCGCATCAACGTCGCCGACCGGGCCGCCGGGCGGTTCCATCTGCGCGGGCTGTCCGGCGAGGACACGCACGAGCTCGAGGCGCTGCTGCGCGAGCACCTCGAGCAGACGGGCTCGCCGCTCGTCGCCTCCCTCATCGCCCGCCTGGAGCGCGGGGAGGACGTGTTCGGCCGGTTCACGAAACTGGTCCCCGTCGACTACCAGTCCGTCCTCGCGCTGCGCGCGCGCTTCGAGGAGGACGGCACCGACCCCGATGGCTCCGAGGCGTGGAGCTCGATCCTGGAGATGACCCATGGCTGACCCGCACGGATTCCTCACTGTGACGCAGCGGGAGCTCCCCCCGTCCCGCCCCGTCGCCGTCCGGCTCCTCGACTTCCGCGAGGTGCAGCAGGAGCGTCAGGACCAGTCCGCGTTCGTGCGGCAGGCCGGTCGCTGCATGGACTGCGGTGTCCCCTTCTGCCACCAGGGGTGCCCGCTGGGGAACACCATCCCGGAGTTCAACGACGCGATGTGGCGCGGGCAGACGGCGCGCGCCGTCGAACTGCTCCACGCGACGAACAACTTCCCGGAGTTCACGGGTCGGGTGTGCCCGGCACCGTGCGAGTCCGCGTGCGTCCTCGGGATCTCGCAGCCGGCGGTCACGATCAAGAACGTCGAGCAGACGATCATCGACCGCGCGTTCGAGGAGGGCCTCGTCGTGCCGCGGCCGCCGGAGCGGATGTCGGGGCGCACCGTCGCCGTCGTGGGCTCCGGCCCCGCGGGCCTGGCGGCTGCGCAGCAGCTCACGCGCGCCGGGCACTCCGTCGTCGTGTTCGAGCGCGAGGACCGGCTCGGCGGCCTGCTGCGGTACGGCATCCCGGACTTCAAACTGGAGAAGCACCACATCGACCGCCGTCTCGAGCAGATGCGGCGGGAGGGCACCCGGTTCCGCACCGGGGTGGAGATCGGGATCCACCAGTCGTGGGAGGAGCTGCGCGACCGCGTCGACGCCGTCGTCGTGTGCACGGGTGCGACCGTCCCGCGGGCGCTGCGGATCCCCGGGAGCGACCTGACGGGCGTGCACCCGGCGATGGACTTCCTCGTCCCGGAGAACCGGCGGCAGGCCGGCGACGAGCCGTCTGCGGAGCGGATCGACGCGGCCGGGAAGCACGTCGTCGTGATCGGCGGAGGCGACACGGGCTCCGACTGCGTCGGCACCGCCCTGCGGCAGGGGGCGGCGTCCGTCACGTCGCTCGCGATCGGGCGAAGGCCGCCCGCGCAGCGGTCCGCGGACGAGCCGTGGCCCACGGACCCCCGGATCTTCGAGGTCTCGACCAGTCACGAGGAGGGCGGTGAACGCCGGTTCCTCGCGTCGACGGTCGAGGCGATCGATGACGGGTCCGGCCGCGTGCGGGCGCTGCGGGTCGCACGGACCGCATACACGGACGCCGGCCGCGTGCCGGAGCCGGGCACGGAGGAGCTGCTGCCCGCGGACCTCGTGCTCATCGCGATGGGGTTCACGGGACCGGAGACGGACACGGCCACCGCGTGGGGCCTCGGCGTCGGGGCGGGGACGCTGACCCGGGACGCGGACTACTCCACGGACCTCGACGGCGTGTTCGTCGCGGGCGATGCGGGACGCGGCCAGTCGCTCATCGTCTGGGCGATCGCGGAGGGCCGTGCGGCGGCCGCGGCCGTCGACGCGCACCTCATGGGGGAGACCTCCCTCCCGCGGCCGGTGACGGCCCACGATCAGGCGCTGACCGCGGGGCACAGGCAGTAGGCTGGTGCCATGAGGCATGCGAAGATCGTGGCGACCCTGGGACCAGCACAGAATTCCTACGACGACCTGAGGAACCTCCTGGCGGAGGGCGTGAATGTGGCCCGTTTCAACATGAGCCACGGGACGCACGCGGACCACGAGGAGCGCCTCGAGCGGCTCCGTCGGGCCTCGGCGGACTCGGACTCGCCGGTGGCGGTGCTCCTCGATCTGCAGGGGCCCAAGATCCGGGTGGGCACGTTCGCGGACGGCGCCAAGCCGCACCTGGCGATCGGCGACCGCTTCACGATCACCTCCCGTCCCGTCGACGGCGATGCGGAGTGCGTCAGCACCTCGTACACCGGGCTCCCCGGCGACGTGCAGCCGGGCGATCCGCTGCTCATCGACGACGGCCGCATCCGCCTGCGCGCGGTCGAGGTGACGGACACGGACGTCGTGACGGAGGTGGAGGTGCCGGGACGGATCTCCGACCACAAGGGGATCAACCTGCCCGGCGTGTCCGTGTCCGTCCCCGCCCTGACGGAGAAGGACCTCGCCGATCTGCGGTGGGGACTGGCGCACGGCGTCGACTGGGTCGCGCTCAGCTTCGTGCGCGGGCCCGAGGACATCGAGGACGTCCACCGGGTCATGGAGGAGACGGGCGTGCACCTGCCCGTCATGGCGAAGCTCGAGAAGCCGCAGGCGGTCGACCGCCTCCACGAGATCGTCGCCGCGTTCGACGGCATCATGGTGGCCCGCGGCGACCTGGGCGTCGAACTGCCGCTCGAGGAGGTCCCGATCGTGCAGAAGCGGGCGATCGAGGTCGCGCGCCGGCAGGCGAAGCCCGTCGTCGTCGCGACCCAGATGCTCGAGTCGATGATCGAGTCGCCGCGCCCCACCCGGGCGGAGGCGAGCGACTGCGCGAACGCCGTCCTGGACGGCGCGGACGCCCTCATGCTGTCCGGTGAGACGTCGATCGGCGCGCACTGGCTCGAGACCGTGCGGACGATGGCCCGCATCATCGAGGCGACGGAGGCGGAGGGGCTCGACCGGATCCCCTCGCTGGGCACCACCCCGCACACGCGCGGCGGCGCGATCACGGCGGCGGCCGCCCGGATCGCGGAGCAGCTGGACATCGATCTCGTCTGCACCTTCACGCAGTCGGGCGACTCCGTCCGCCGCATGTCGCGCCTGCGCCAGAAGCGTCCCGTCATCGCGTTCACCCCCGACCCCCGGGTGCGCAACCAGCTGGAGATGAGCTGGGGCGTGCGCACGCACCTCGTGCGCTCCGTCCACCACACGGACCAGATGGCCCGCCAGGTCGACAAGGTGCTCCTGAGCCACGGCGAGGGGGAGGAGGGCCAGCTGAGCATCATCGTCGCCGGCTCGCCCCCCGGCATCGTCGGGTCGACGAATGCACTGCGCGTGCACGTGCTGGGGGATGCGATCAACGAGGTCGCGGCCGCCTACCGGGACGAGGTCGACGAGACGGGCGTGTGACCACGCGAACGGGGTCCCCCTCCAAGGGGGACCCCGTGTCGTGTGCCGGATGAGGGACTCGAACCCTCACACCCGAAGGCGGCGCATTTTGAGTGCGCTGCGTCTACCGATTCCGCCAATCCGGCCCAGGGGAAGTGTACTGCACGCGCCGGGCCCGTCCCCGCCGTGCGCCCCCCGCCGTGCCCGGAGGCCGCCGCGGCGGTAGGATGGCGGGGTGACCCACAACGAAGACACCCCCAGCACCGAGCACGGTCCCGTGCGCCGCGTCGTCGTCGCGGAGGACGAGGCCGTCATTCGGCTCGACATCGTGGAGATGCTCCGCGAGGTCGGATACGACGTCGTCGGCGAGGCCGCGGACGGCGAGTCCGCGATCCGGCTGGCGGAGGAGCTGCGTCCGGACCTCGTGGTCATGGACATCAAGATGCCCGTCCTCGACGGCATCTCCGCGGCCGAGCGGATCGCGAAGGCCCGCATCGCCCCCGTCGTGCTCCTCACCGCCTTCTCGCAGAAGGAGCTCGTCGAGCGGGCCCGGGACGCCGGTGCCATGGCCTACGTCGTCAAGCCGTTCTCGTCGAACGACCTGCTGCCCGCCCTGGAGATCGCGCTGTCGCGCCACGCGGAGATCACCGCGCTGGAATCGGAGATCTCCGACCTGACGGACCGCTTCGAGACGCGCAAGCTCGTCGAGCGGGCGAAGGGCCTCCTCATCTCGTCGATGGGGCTGACGGAGCCGGAGGCCTTCCGGTGGATCCAGAAGACCTCCATGGACCGCCGCCTCACGATGCGCGAGGTCGCGGAGACCGTCCTGAATCAGATCGGCTCCGCGAAGGGCTGAGCCTCAGGAGCCCTGCAGCACCATATTGGAGATGCGGACGATCGACAGGAGTCGGTCGTCCGCATCCGTCATCCGGACCTCGTGGTTGAAGAGCCGGCGCCCGGCGTGCAGGACCTGCGCGCGGGCGAAGACGGTGCCGGACGTGATCGACCGCAGGTGCGTCGCATTCAGATCGACGCCCACGACGTCTCCGCCGGTGCGCAGCGCGGCGTGCATCGAGGCGAGCGTCTCGGCGATGACGACGTGTCCGCCGCCGTGGAAGAGCCCCGCCGGCTGGAGGTTGCCCGCGACCGGGCAGTCGGCCTCGATCCACTCCCAGCCCAGCCCCGTGGGCCGGATCCCCATCCTCTCGACGAGCGTGCCCGGCGGCAGTGTCCAGTTCTCGACCAGCGCGGCGTAGTCCTGCGCGGTCATGTCGGGGGAGAGGGCGGGCATCTGCCGGTCTGCGGGCATGGGGCCTCCTGATGCGGGGTGCGGACGGGGTCCCCCTCACTCTAGTCAGCACCCGGCGCCGTCCTCCCGTCTCCCGGTACCCTGTGGGGGTGACGACGACAGCCTCCGCAGACGCAGCCCCCGCCCCGCAGGACTCGCTCCTCCTCATCGACGGCCATTCGATGGCGTACCGCGCGTACCACGCGCTGCCGCCGGAGAAGTTCCAGACCGCGTCCGGGCAGACGACGAACGCGGTGTTCGGGTTCGTCTCGATGCTGCTGACGGCGATCGAGGCGGAGGCGCCCACGCACATCGCCGTGGCGTTCGACCGCGGCCGGCCGCAGTTCCGGCTGGACGAACACCCGGAGTACAAGGCGGGCCGCGCGAAGACCCCGCCGGACTTCCACGGCCAGGTCGACCTCATCGAGGACGTGCTGCAGGCACTGCGGATCCCCGTGCTGGGCATCGCGGGCGTCGAGGCCGACGACGTGCTCGCCACCCTCGCGCGGCTGGCGGAGGAGGCCGGGGTCGAGGCCCGCATCGCCTCGGGCGACAAGGACGCCTTCCAGCTGGTCCGCCCCGGGGTGACCGTCCTCTACCCGCGTCGCGGCATGACGGACCTCGACCGGATGACGCCGGAGGCGGTCGAGGAGAAGTACGGCGTCACCCCCGCGCAGTACCGGGGGCAGGCCGCACTCGTGGGCGAGAAGGCGGACAACCTGCCGGGCGTGCCCGGGGTGGGTCCCAAGACCGCCGCGAAGTGGCTCACGACGTACGGCGGGCTCGAGGAGGTCCTCGCCCACGCGGACGACATCACCGGCAAGGCGGGCGAGAGCCTGCGCGCGCACCTGACCGACGTGCGCCGCAACTTCCGCCTCAACCGCCTGCTGGACGACGTCGAGGTGCCGGTCACGATCGAGGAGACGCGCCGGCAGTCGCCGGACCGGACCGCCCTCGAGGCCCTCTTCGACCAGCTCGAGTTCGCGGTGCTGGGCCGCCGCGCCCAGGCTCTCTACACGGAAGAGGACGGGGACACCGCCGCCGAGGCCGTGGTCCGGGAGGCGACCCGGCTCGCCGCCGCGGACGTGCCGGAGGCACTGGCCGGGGTCCGCGCCGCGGACTGGGTCGCGCTCGCGACGGACGGCTCCTACGTGCGCGGGGCGGGCACCGTCGACCGGCTGGTGCTGGCGCGCGGGGAGGATCTCTGGGCGCTCGACCTCAGCGAGCTGGACGCCGCCGCGCAGACCGCGCTCACGACGCTCCTGACGGAGCACCCCCGCCTCGTCGCCCACGATGCGAAGCCGCAGCTCAAGGCGCTGTGGGAGGCGGGCTACCGTGAGGCCGCCGTCGCGTGGGACACCCAGCTGGCCGGCTACCTGCTGGAGCCGGACCGCCGCGGCTACGACCTCGGCGACCTCCTGGCCGCACGCCTGGGGACGACCTTGCCCGAGGCCGGCGAAGACGACCCCGTCGCCCCGCTCGCCGCGCACGCCGCCGCCGTCGCGGACCTGCGCCCCGTGCTGGCCGACGCACTCGAGGACAGCGGACTCACCCGGATCATGGAGGAGATCGAGGTCCCCGTCCTCGACATCCTCGCCCGCATGGAGGTCCGCGGCATCGCCGTCGACCGCGCGCGCCTCGACGACCTCGCACAGGAGTTCCGTTCGCAGGCGGATGCCAGCGCGGCGGACGCCTACGCGGCGATCGGGCGCGAGGTGAACCTGGGCTCGCCCAAGCAGCTGCAGGAGGTCCTCTTCGACGACCTCGACATGCCGCGGACCAAGCGGACGAAGACCGGGTACACGACGGACGCCGCCGCCCTCGCGGACCTGTACGCGAAGACGCAGCACCCCTTCCTCGCGCACCTGCTGGCGCACCGGGACCGCACGAAGCTCAGCCAGACGGTCGTGGGGCTGGAGAAGACGATCGCGGACGACGGGCGCATCCACACGACCTACCTGCAGACCGTCGCGGCCACCGGCCGGCTGTCCTCGAAGGACCCCAACCTGCAGAACATCCCGGTCCGCACGGAGGCCGGCCGCCGCATCCGCGAGGTCTTCGTCCCCGGTCCCGACGCGGACGCCCTGCTGACCGCGGACTACTCGCAGATCGAGATGCGCATCATGGCGCACCTGTCCGGCGACCCGTCCCTCATCAGCGCGTTCCGGGCGGGGGAGGACCTGCACGCCTACGTGGGGTCGCAGGTGTTCGGCGTCGAGACCTCGGAGGTCACCCCGGAGCTGCGGTCGCAGGTCAAGGCGATGTCGTACGGACTGGTCTACGGCCTGTCCGCCTACGGGCTCTCCCAGCAGCTGGGGATCGGCGTCGACGAGGCCCGCGACCTCATGGACGGCTACTTCGACCGGTTCGGGGCGGTGCGCGACTACCTCTCGAGCGTCGTCGAGGAGGCGCGCGAGCGCGGATACACGGAGACGATGGACGGCCGGCGCCGGTACCTGCCGGCTCTGACCTCCGATCGTCGGCAGGTCCGCGAGATGGCAGAGCGCGCCGCGCTCAACGCGCCCATCCAGGGCAGTGCGGCGGACATCATGAAGCGGGCGATGATCCGGGTCGACGAGGCGATCCGCGAGGCGGACCTCGACAGCCGCGTCCTCCTGCAGGTCCACGATGAGATCATCGTCGAGCTGGCCGCCGGCGAGCACGACGAGGTGTCGCGGATCGTGCAGGAGCGGATGGCGGACGCGGCGACGCTGTCCGTCCCGCTCGAGGTGAATGTGGGGATCGGCCAGAGCTGGCAGGACGCCGCGCACTGATATCCGCCCCACCGGGGGTTCCCAGGGGCCGGGGTCTCAGCGGCGCGGGCGGCTCAGTCGCGCAGGCGGGTGGAGAAGATCGCGGTGCCCGGCATGAGCCGGCCGCGCAGCGGCGACCAGCCGCCCCACGAGGACTCGTTGTCCTCGGGCCACTCGGGTTCCGTGAGCCCGGTCAGCTCGAAACCCGCGTCCACGAGGAGGCGGATCCAGTCGCTCAGCGTGCGGTGGTGCTCCGCGTAGACGGGCTGGCCGGAGACGTCGAGCTCGACGTACGGCGTGCGGTCGAAGTACGAGTACTCGACGGTGAGTCCGGCCTCGCCGGGCACGTCCGGGAACATCCAGCGCAGCGGGTGGGTGACGGAGAAGACCCACAGCCCGCCCGGGCGGACGACGCGGGCGGCCTCCGCGAGCACGGTCTCCGCGTCCTTGACGAAGGGAAGCGCGCCGTAGGAGGAGAAGACGATGTCGAAGCTGTCGGACGGGAACGGAAGGGAGCGCGCGTCGGCCTGGAGGAACGTGGGCGGCACCGCGTCGGGACCCAGCGGGTTCTCGCGCTGCAGGCGGGAGGCCTGCTCGAGCATGCCGGAGGACAGGTCGACGCCCGTCGCCAGCGCGCCGTGCTCCGCCAGCCAGCGGGAGCACTGCCCCGCACCGCAGCCCACCTCGAGCACCTGCCGCCGCTGGACGTCCCCCAGCAGCCGCACGTCGTCCTCGCGGACGCCCTCCGGGCACCACACGAACTCCGAGGCCCCCAGGAAGCTGCCGTGCTCCGCGAGGTACTCCTCCGCGGACCCGTCCCAGTAGGAGCGGTTGGCCCGGACGGACTCCTCCTCACCGATCGACAGATATCCGCCGCTGATGATCTCCGGTGAGTACTCGCCCTCGCTCACACCCGCTCCTCGCTGTTCGGCACTGCAGTCCGCGCGTGCGTTCGCACCCGCGTTGGTGCTAGCATATTGGACTGTATGCACATCGCGAACCGTGGACGTCACACGCCGCCGTGCTGCACTTCCAATCATCCATCACGAGACCGTGTCCCCGTTCCCTCGGGACCGCGGGCCACATTCCATCTACGGAGTCCCTTACCTAATGACCACCACCACGCCTGACTCGGCGGCCCAGAAGCAGGTCGCCGTCAACGACATCGGCACCTCCGAGGACTTCCTCGCAGCCGTCGACGAGACCATCAAGTACTTCAATGACGGAGACATCGTCGAAGGCACCGTCGTGAAGGTCGATCGCGATGAGGTGCTCGTCGATATCGGTTACAAGACCGAAGGCGTCATCCTCTCCCGTGAGCTCTCCATCAAGCACGACGTCGATCCGGCTGAGGTCGTCGAGGTCGGCGACGGCATCGAGGCCCTCGTCCTCACCAAGGAGGACAAGGACGGCCGTCTGATGCTCTCCAAGAAGCGCGCGCAGTACGAGCGCGCCTGGGGCGACATCGAGCGCATCAAGGAAGAGGACGGGGTCGTCACGGGCACCGTCATCGAGGTCGTCAAGGGCGGCCTCATCGTCGACATCGGACTGCGCGGCTTCCTCCCGGCCTCCCTCGTGGAGATGCGCCGCGTCCGCGACCTGGCGCCGTACATCGGCCAGCAGGTCGAGGCGAAGATCATCGAGCTCGACAAGAACCGCAACAACGTCGTCCTCTCGCGCCGCGCGTGGCTCGAGCAGACGCAGTCGGCGGTGCGCCACGACTTCCTGCAGACCCTGCAGAAGGGCCAGGTCCGTCCGGGCGTCGTGTCCTCGATCGTCAACTTCGGTGCGTTCGTCGACCTGGGCGGCGTGGACGGTCTGGTCCACGTCTCGGAGCTGTCCTGGAAGCACATCGAGCACCCCAGTGAGGTCGTGACGGTGGGCGACGAGGTCACCGTCGAGGTCCTGGACGTCGACATGGACCGCGAGCGCGTCTCCCTGTCGCTCAAGGCGACCCAGGAGGATCCGTGGCAGCACTTCGCCCGGACCCACATCATCGGCCAGATCGTGCCCGGCAAGGTCACGAAGCTCGTGCCCTTCGGCGCGTTCGTGCGCGTCGAGGACGGCATCGAGGGCCTCGTGCACATCTCGGAGCTGGCCGTGCGCCACATCGACCTGCCGGAGCAGGTCGTGGGCGTCGACGAGACGATCTACGTCAAGGTCATCGACATCGACCTGGACCGCCGCCGCATCTCGCTCTCCCTCAAGCAGGCGAACGAGGGCGTGGACCCGGAGGCGGAGGAGTTCCTCGACCCGGCGCTCTACGGCATGCTCCAGGAGTACGACGAGGACGGGAACTACAAGTACCCGGAGGGCTTCGACCCGGAGACCAACGAGTGGCTCGAGGGCTTCGACGCCCAGCGCGAGGAGTGGGAGCAGCAGTACGCCACCGCTCAGCACCACTGGGAGGAGCACAAGAAGCAGGTCGCGAAGGCGATCTCCGCAGACGCGGAGGCCGCTGCGTCCGGCGCCGTCAGCTCGGAGACCCCGGCTGCCGCCAGCTCGTACGCCAGCGAGGCGCCCGCGGACTCCGGCACCCTCGCCAGCGACGAGGCCCTGGCCGCGCTGCGCGAGAAGCTCGCCGGCAGCTGATCGTCGTACGCTGACGTCGCATCTGTGAGCAGACGCTCTGAGGACCCCCGGACGCATGTCCGGGGGTCCTCCGCATTCCGTCCCTGGCTGGTCTTCGCACTCCTCGCCCTGGCACTCTCGCTCGTGACGTTCCGCGGTCTCCTGGGGGATCCCGGCGGGCGCGTGTACGCGCACAACGACGACGCGTCCCTCTTCATCTGGTGGTTCGCCAACGGCGCGGACGCCCTCGCGTCCGCGCTGGGATTCGGCACCGGCACGACGGGCTTCCTCGAGACCTCGGCAATGAACTGGCCGGACGGCGTCAACGGGGCGTGGAACACGAGCGCGCTGGGCCTCGCGCTGCCGCTGGCGCCCCTCACGTGGCTGGCGGGGCCGGTCGTCGCCTACACGACGGCGATCGTCCTCTCGCCGGTCGCCGCCTCCCTGGCGGCCGCGGTGCTGCTCACCCGCTTCGCGGACCGCACCCCCGCTTTCGCCGGCGCCCTCCTCTACGGCTTCTCCCCGTACCTCATCGCCCAGGCCGGCGGCCACCTCAACCTGAGTTTCGCAGTGCTGCCGCCCCTCGTGGGCGCCTTCCTGTGGCGCTGCGCGACCGCGCCGGCCGGAGGTGATCTGCGGACCCGCGTGCGCGAAGCGGTGCCGTGGGGCATCCTGCTGGGCGGTGTCCTGGGCTGGCAGTTCTACATGTCGACGGAACTGCTGGCCGGCACGTTCCTGGCCGCGGTCGTCGCCGTCGCCGCGATCGCCGTCTGCCTGCGCGGACGTCTGCGGCCGCGTCTGCTGCCGTTCCTCGCGGCTTCGGGCGCCGCCGTCGTGACGGCGCTGCTGCTGGCCGCGCCGCTGCTCGTCACGATGCTGACCGGTCCGGGTGCGCCCCGGGAGGCGATCCGGCCGCACGGGGTCTGGAACAACGACCTCGCGGACCTCGTGACCCCGTCACAGCACACCCTGTTCGCGGGTGCGGGCCCGGAGATCCCCCGCGTCATCGGACTCGACCCGGCGGAGGTGGGCGGCTACGTCTCACTCGTCTGGCTGGTCGTGGGCGGCTGGGCCGTGGTGCGCCGGTGGCGGTCGCCGCAGCACGGCCTGCTCGTGCGCGTCCTGGCGCTCACCGGTGCGACGGTCTGGCTGCTGTCGATGGGCTCGCCCCTGCGCATCCTGGGCCAGGAGATCCCGGTGCCGGGACCGTTCCGTCTCGTCGAGCACCTCCCGGTGCTCGAGAACATCCTGCCGATGCGCCTGTCCGTCCACGTCGTGCTGGTCCTCAGCGCCCTCACCGCGGTGCTCCTCCACCACGCGCTGCGGGCGGGCCGGCGCGCAGCGATCGCGCCCGTGGCCGCCGTCACGGCGGTGGCCGTGCTCATCGCGCCCGCCGCGGCGGAGACCCGGGTCCTGCACATCCCCACCGCGATCGCGTCCGGGGCCCTCGACGAGGTCGTTCCACAGGGCGCGGTCGTCAAGGCGCTGCCCACCCCCCGGGCCGTCGCAGAGCCGGACCACGCCCAGGCGATGGCGTGGCAGGCGGAGTCCGGGATGCACTACCGCGAGACCGGCGGCTACTTCATCGGCAGCACCGACGACCACGACGTCATCTACCAGTCGCTGCTGGACCCGCTGGACGTCCTCCTGCGGGAGGCGGAGGGGCCCGGAGGATCCGCGGCCCTCGAACAGGACCGTGTTGACCAGTCCGTCCGCGACATCCGGGCGCGCGGGACCGAATTCGTCCTCGTCCCGGAGGATGCGCCCCTGCTGCCCCGGCCGGCGGATGAGCTGGCGGAGTCGCTCGCGCGGACGCCGGGGGCGCACGCGGAGCTCATCGAGGACACGTGGGTCGTCGACCTGCGCGGAGTAGAGTGACGGGCATGACAGAGACGAGTGCGACCACCTCACCGCTGCTGCTGGGGCTCACCGGGGGGATCGGCGCCGGCAAGTCGACCGTCGCGGCACTGCTGGCCGACCGCGGAGCCGGGATCGTCGACGCAGACCGCATCGCACGCGAGGTCGTGGAACCCGGCGAACCCGCGCTCGAGGCACTGCGGCGGGAGTTCGGGGACGCGGTCCTGTCAGACGACGGCACACTCGACCGTGCGGCATTGGCGGGCCTCGCGTTCGCAACACCGGAGCGGACCGCAGCACTCAACGCGATCATGCACCCCGCGATCGCCCAGCGGACCGCCGCGCGACTGACGGAGCACGCGCATCTGCCGGTCGTCGTCCACGACGTCCCGCTGCTCGTGGAGAACGGGATGACGGGGAACTACCACCTGAGCCTCCTCGTCGACGTGCCGGAGGAGACGCGGCTCGACCGGCTCACGACCTCGCGCGGTCTCGACCGGGAGGATGCGCAGCGCCGCATCCGGGCGCAGGCGACGGACGACCAGCGGCACCTCGCCTGCGACGCGGCCCTCGACAACGCGGGGACGCAGGAGCACCTGCGGGAGCAGGTCGTGGAGCTGTGGGAGAACCGGATCGAACCGTTCCGGCGGAACCGTGCGGCGGGCACGCCGGCCCAGCCGCTGCCGCTCACGCAAGTGGAGGCGGGGGAGGAGGCCCAGCGCGCCGCGGGTGCGCGCCTCACCGCCCGTCTCGAGCGGACGGCGAGCCGCGCAGGGCTGCCGGCCACGGCCTCGGCGTCACCGTCCGTGGACGGGGTCGCGATCGACCTGCGCGTCCCGGACGGGACGGACCCGGCGGCCGTGGCCGCCGTCCTGCGCGAGACGGGCTACGCGCCGCGGGACGACCGGTGGCTCACGACGGATCCCGGCCGCCCTGCGGCGGTGACGGTCAGCGCAGGGACGCGCTGAGCTCGATCGACACGCCCTTGAGGGCGCGGGAGACGGGGCAGTCCTTCTTCGCGCGCTCGGCGATCGTCCGGAAGTCCGGCTCGCTGAGGTCCGGGACGGATCCCACGACGTAGAGGTGCACGCCGGTGATCCCGTCGGAGGGGGAGAAGCTCACGTCCGCACCCGTCGAGAGCTCCTCGGGCGGCGTGCCGTTCGAGGTGAGCGCGTTCGACAGGGCCATCGAGAAGCACGCGGAGTGGGCGGCGCCCAGCAGCTCCTCCGGCGTCGTCGCCGCCCCGGTGCCCTCCGCGCGCGCCTCCCACGAGACCGCCAGCGCGCCCGCCCCCGAGCTGTCGAGCGAGACCGTGCCGCTGCCCTCCGGGAGCGTGCCCTTCCACACCGTGTGGGCCTTCGAGATCGTCTCTGCCATCATCGTCCCTTCCTGCGTTCGGATCGTCCGATTCGAGTCTAGGCCCGCAGGACCTCCTGCGGGGCGGTTCCCGTGTCCGTCCTCCGCGCTATCGTGAGAGACATGGATCCGCACCCCCGGGACACCCGCCCACAGGACGCCCCCAGCCGGCCCGTGCCGCTGGCGGGCCACCGTCCGGACATCGTCCGGTCCGTCGCCCCGTTCCAGGTGGTGTCGGACTACTCGCCGTCGGGGGACCAGCCCACCGCGATCGCGGACATGTCCGCGCGCCTGGACCGGGGGGAGAAGGACATCGTCCTGCTGGGCGCCACCGGCACCGGCAAGTCCGCGACGACCGCGTGGCTCATCGAGCAGGTGCAGCGGCCCACGCTCGTCATGGCCCACAACAAGACGCTCGCCGCCCAGCTGGCGAACGAGTTCCGGCAGCTGCTGCCGCACAACGCGGTCGAGTACTTCGTGTCCTACTACGACTACTACCAGCCGGAGGCGTACGTCCCGCAGACGGACACCTTCATCGAGAAGGACTCGTCGATCAACGACGAGGTCGAGCGCCTGCGGCACTCCGCCACGAACGCGCTGCTGACCCGCCGTGACGTCGTCGTCGTCTCGACCGTCAGCTGCATCTACGGCCTGGGCACCCCGGAGGAGTACGTCGACCGGATGGTGTCACTGTCCGTGGGCGACGAGCTGGACCGGGACGAGCTCCTCAAACGATTCGTCTCGATGCAGTACACGCGCAACGACGTCGCCTTCACGCGGGGCACGTTCCGCGTGCGGGGGGACACGGTCGAGATCATCCCGCAGTACGAGGAGCTGGCGCTGCGGATCGAGTTCTTCGGCGACGAGATCGAGTCGCTCTACACCCTCCACCCGCTCACCGGCGAGATCGTGCGGGAGGAGGAGGTCGTCCACATCTTCCCCGCCAGCCACTACGTCGCCGGCGACCAGCGGATGGGGCGGGCGATCGCGGACATCGAGCAGGAGCTGCAGGAGCGCCTGGAGGAGCTCGAGGGGCAGAACAAGCTGCTGGAGGCGCAGCGGCTCAAGATGCGCACCACCTACGATCTCGAGATGATGCGGTCGATGGGCTTCACCTCGGGCATCGAGAACTACTCGCGCCACATCGACGGGCGTGCCGCGGGCACGGCGCCCAACTGCCTCCTCGACTACTTCCCGGAGGACTTCCTCCTCGTCATCGACGAGTCCCATGTGACGGTCCCGCAGATCGGCGGGATGTACGAGGGCGACATGTCGCGCAAGCGCACGCTCGTGGACCACGGGTTCCGCCTGCCCAGCGCGCTCGACAACCGGCCCCTGCGCTTCGGGGAGTTCCTCGACCGGATCGGACAGACCGTCTACCTGTCCGCGACCCCGGGGGACTTCGAGCTGGAGCGGGCGAACGGGACGGTCGAGCAGATCATCCGCCCCACCGGACTCGTCGACCCCCGCATCGAGGTCAAACCCACGCGCGGGCAGATCGACGACCTGCTGGAACAGATCCGGGTCCGGGTCGAGCGGAACGAGCGCGTGCTCGTCACGACGCTCACGAAGAAGATGGCGGAGGACCTCACGGACTATCTGCTGGAGCACGAGGTGCGCGTCGAGTACCTGCACTCGGACGTCGACACGCTGCGCCGCGTCGAGCTGCTGAGCGAGCTGCGGGCCGGCGACTTCGACGTGCTCGTGGGCATCAACCTGCTGCGCGAGGGCCTCGACCTGCCGGAGGTGTCGCTCGTGTCGATCCTCGACGCGGACAAGGAGGGCTTCCTGCGGTCCGCCACCTCCCTCATCCAGACGATCGGCCGTGCGGCCCGCAACGTGCGCGGCGAGGTCCACATGTACGCGGACACGATCACGCGGTCGATGCGCGAGGCGATCGACGAGACGGACCGCCGTCGCGCGGTGCAGATCGCCCACAACGAGGAGCACGGCATCGACCCGCAGCCGCTCGTCAAGAAGCTGTCCGACATCACGGAGCGCCTGCGCCGCGAGGACGAGGACACGAAGGAGATCCTCGCGGAGTTCGACTACGGCAAGGGCAAGCGCGGGTTCAACGCGACGATCACGGACGAGCAGCGGGAGGCGTTCGACAGGACCCGGGGTCCGGGCGCGCCGCTGGCCCCGCCGGCGGAGGACCTCGTCGAGCTCATCGCGACGCTCACGGACCAGATGCACGCGGCCGCGGCGGACCTCCAGTTCGAGCTCGCGGCGCGCCTGCGGGACGAGCTGGGCGACCTCAAACGCGAGCTGCGGCAGATGAAGGAGGCGGGACACGTCTGATCGGTGTACGATGAACCGTCGTTGAAGGGGAGTATCCCGACACCTTCCGCATTCGTCACCACGATCGCAGCCATCCTGCGGATCCGGATGCGGAGCGGCCGCCGGCCGTGGGAGAGACTTTCGACCGCGTGCAGCGACCACTCTCCTCTGAAAGGCACTCATGCAAGAGTTCTTCCAGGATCCCTACCACGTGTTCGAGGTCGTCTCGAGCATCGTGATCGTGCTGATCCTCGTCGCGGACCTCCTCCTGGTCATCAAGCGGCCCCACACGCCCTCCATGAAGGAGGCCTCGCTGTGGGTCGCCTTCTACGTCACCCTCGCCCTCATCTTCGCGGGCGTCCTCTTCGCGATGGGCGATGCGGAGCACGGCGGACAGTTCCTCGCCGGCTGGCTGACGGAGTACAGCCTCAGCATCGACAACCTGTTCGTCTTCGTCATCATCATGACCGGCTTCTCCGTGCCGAAGAAGTACCAGCAGCAGGTGCTCATGGTGGGCATCATCCTCGCCCTCATCTTCCGCGGCATCTTCATCGTCGCGGGTTCCGCGATCATCGAGCGCTTCATCGAGGTGTTCTTCCTCTTCGGCGTGTTCCTCCTGTGGACCGCGTGGCGCCAGGCGTTCAGCGGCGGTGACGACGAGGACGCGGAGAACGGCTTCATCCGCTTCCTGCGCAAGCGCATCAACATCACGGACGAGTACCACGAGAACAAGCTGCGCGTCACGATCGACGGGAAGAAGTTCTTCACCCCCATGCTCATCGTGTTCATCGCGATCGGCACGACGGACATCATGTTCGCGCTCGACTCGATCCCCGCGATCTTCGGCATCACGCAGGACCCGTTCCTCGTCTTCACGGCGAACGTGTTCGCGCTCATGGGTCTGCGCCAGCTGTACTTCCTGCTGGGCGGGCTGCTCGACAAGCTCCCGTACCTGCACTACGGCATCGCCGCGATCCTCGCCTTCATCGGTGTGAAGCTGTTCCTGCACGCCCTCCACGAGACGGAGTGGCTGCCGGAGTCCTTCACCTCGCAGGTGCCGGTCATCACGACGTGGCAGTCGCTGGGCTTCATCGTCCTCGCGATGCTCGTCGCGACGGTCGCGAGCCTCATCGCGATGAAGCGGACCCAGGAGGCGCCGCTGCGCCGCGACTGATCCGCTGTCCCCACCCGGCCGTACGCCGAGGCCCCGGTCACCTGCACAGGTGACCGGGGCCTCGGCGGTGGTGGGGTCGGATCAGGCCTCGAAGGGGCCGAACACGGGGTTCCACGCACGGATCGTCGTGTCGTCGATGACGCCCGCGTCCGCGTACGGGTCCTGCGCCAGCAGGCTCGCGATCTCCTCCTTGTCCGCACCGCGGAGGATCAGCAGACCGCCCGGCGTCAGCTCGTCCTCGAGAGGTCCGGACGCCAGCAGACGACCCGCGTCGAGCTGCGCTGCCTGCCACTCGCGGTGGGCCGGGCGGACCTCCATCCGCTTGTCCGTATCGGGGCCGTAGGTGTAGGTGACGGCGAAGACTGCCATGGCTCTCCTGTGTGTCGGTCGGATGCGAGTGCGATACTCGTCTCGGAGCACGGGTGCGCCCCGTGCACAGACACTATCCCCTCGAGACCAGGAGCCCCCGCGTGTCCCGACTCCCGCAGATCCCCGACGACTTCGCGGACGCCGACACCGTCTGGGAGACGTTCGAGACGCATGTGCGGGAGAGCGGGATGAGCCTGTACCCCGCGCAGGAGGAGGCGATCCTCTCCGTGCTCGCGGGCGACAACACGATCGTCGCGACCCCCACCGGCTCCGGCAAGTCGATGGTGGCGCTCGCAGCGCTGTACTACGCGGTGTCGACGGGCCGGACCGCCTACTACACCGCGCCGCTCAAGGCACTCGTGAGCGAGAAGTTCTTCTCGCTCGTCGAGGCGCTGGGACGCGAGAACGTGGGCATGGTGACCGGCGACAGCTCCGTGAACCCGGAGGCGCCGGTCATCTGCGCGACCGCGGAGATCCTCGCGAACCACGCCCTGCGCGAGGGTGCTCAGCTGGACGTCGCGCTCGTCGTCATGGACGAGTTCCACTACTTCGGGGACCCCCAGCGCGGCTGGGCGTGGCAGGTGCCGCTGCTCGAGATGCCGCAGGCCCAGTTCGTCCTCATGTCCGCCACGCTGGGCGACACGACGGACATCTCGCAGCGGCTCACGGACCTGACCGGCCGGGACACCGCGCACATCGGGTCCGCGCAGCGACCGGTCCCGCTCGAGTACGAGTACTCGAGCTCGCCTCTGCTCGAGAAGCTCGCCGCCCTCGTCGCGGAGGACCGCGCTCCCGTCTACGTCGTCTCGTTCGTCCAGGCCCGCTCCGTGGAGCTCGCGCAGTCGATCCTCGCGGCGAACCTCACGACGCGCGCACAGCGGGACGCGATCGCCCAGGAGGTGCGCGGCTTCCGCTTCGGCAAGGGCTTCGGGGTCACCCTCCGGCGACTGGTCCTGGGCGGCGTGGGCGTGCACCACGCCGGCATGCTGCCCCGGTACCGGCGGCTCGTCGAGCACCTGGCGCTCACGGGTCTGCTGAGCGTCGTGTGCGGGACGGACACGCTGGGCGTGGGCATCAATGTGCCCATCCGGACGGTGCTCTTCACCTCGCTGGCCAAGTTCGACGGCCGCCGGGTCCGGCAGCTGCAGGTGCGGGAGTTCCAGCAGATCGCCGGCCGCGCCGGCCGTGCGGGCTTCGACTCCGTGGGCTACGTCGTCGCGCAGGCCCCGGAGCACGAGATCGAGAACGCGGTCGCGCTCGCGAAGGCAGGGTCCGATCCGAAGAAGCAGAAGAAGGTCAAGCGGAAGAAGGCGCCCGAGGGCCACGTGGGCTGGTCGCAGCAGACGTTCGAGAACCTGGAGGCGGGCACACCGGAGCAGCTGCGGTCCCACATGCGGATCACCCACTCGATGATCGTGAACCTGCTGGCGCGACCGCACGCGGGGGTCCACACGATCCGCGACTTCCTCGAGCGCACCCACGAATCCCGCGAGCGGATCCTCGACCTCATGCTGCGGGCGCTGCGGATCGGCCGCAGCCTGCTGGCCGGCGGCGTCATCGAGCGGACCGTGACGGACGACGGGCGCGTCGAGTACGCGCTCAGTGCGGACCTGGGCCCGGACTTCGCCCTCAACCAGCCGCTCAGCCCGTTCGCGCTGGCGGCCCTCGACCTCTTCGACGAGCAGTCGGAGACCTGGGCGCTCGATGCGCTGAGCGTCATCGAGGCGACGACGCAGATCCAGCACCACATCATCCGGGGCCAGCTGGACCGCATCAAGGGCGACGAGGTGGCGGCGCTCAAGGCGGAGGGCGTCGAGTACGCGGAGCGGATGGAGGTCCTCGACTCCCTCGATGTGCCCCGGCCCAACGGCGAGGTCCTCGAGGCCGCGTTCGACGCGTACGCGGAGACCGCACCGTGGGTGCGCGAGATCGGGATCGAACCCAAGGCGATCGTCGCGGACATGATCGAGCAGTCGATGAACTTCTCGCAGTTCGTCGCCTACTACGGCATCGCCCGCGTGGAGGGCGGCCTCCTGCGCTACCTCCTCGACGTGTGGCGCGCCCTCGTCCAGACGGTCCCGGTCGACCGCCGCGGCGAGGAGCTCGAGGACATCATCACGTGGCTGGGCGACCTGGTCGTGCGCGTCGACTCGAGCCTCGTCGAGGAGTGGGCGGCCCTCGCGGAGCCGGGGGAGGAGCTGCCCGACGTCGCACTCCACGCGCTGGAGCGGACGTTCACCTCCGACGAGCGCCGGTTCACGGCCGCCGTGCGCAACGCGCTCTTCCACCGCGTCCTGCTGGCCGAGCGCGCGGCCTACCGCGAGCTGGGCGCGCTCGACGGGGAGTCCGGCTGGGGCGCCCGCGAGTGGGAGGACGCGATCGAGTCCTTCTACGACGAGTACGACGACCTGGGCATCGACGCGGACGCACGGTCCGCACGGATGGTGCACATCGAGCGGGGGACGGACACCTGGAGCGTGCGGCAGGTGCTGGCGGACCCGCAGGGCGACGGCGACTGGTCCATCCGGGCGACCGTCGACCTGCCCGCCAGCGACGAGGCGGGCGAGGTCGTCCTCCGCATCGACGGGGTGGGACCCCTCACAGACGAGTGAGCGTGTCCGTCCCGGTCGATACAGTGGGGGAGTGAAGATGCAGAGTTCCACGGACCAGATCCCGCGCACCGCACCGGACGGCCGCACGCACGACGACGCCCCCGTCATCCGGGTGCAGGGCGCCCGCGCCCACAACCTCAAGAGCGCCTCCGTCACGATCCCGCGCGACTCGATGGTCGTGTTCACGGGGCTCAGCGGCTCGGGCAAGTCCTCGCTGGCCTTCGACACGATCTTCGCGGAGGGCCAGCGCCGCTACGTGGAGTCCCTGTCCTCCTACGCCCGGCAGTTCCTGGGGCAGGTCGACAAGCCGGACGTCGATTTCATCGAGGGTCTGTCGCCGGCGGTCTCGATCGATCAGAAGTCGACGTCGAAGAACCCCCGCTCCACCGTGGGCACGATCACGGAGGTCCACGACTTCCTGCGCCTCCTCTGGGCCCGGATCGGGATCCCGCACTGCCCCACGTGCGGGGAGGAGATCGAGAAGCAGTCGCCGCAGCAGATCGTCGACCGCCTCCTCGAGCTGCCGGAGCGCACGAAGCTCGTCATCGCCGCCCCTCTGGTCCGCGATCGGAAGGGCGAGTTCAAGGACCTGTTCCCGCAGCTGCTGGCACAGGGCTACTCCCGCGCCGTCGTCGACGGCGAGCAGATCCGCCTGGACGATCCGCCGGAGCTGAAGAAGCAGTACAAGCACACGATCTCCGTCATCGTCGACCGCGTCGTCGTGCGCGAGGGAATCCGACAGCGGCTCGCGGACTCCGTCGAGACCGGCCTGGGACTGGCGGAGGGGCGGATCGACGTCGACCTGGTCGACGAGGGGACGGTGCGGACGTTCTCGGAGAACCTCCGCTGCCCCAATGACCACCCCCTCGTCCTCGACGAGATCGAGCCCCGCACCTTCTCGTTCAACGCGCCCTTCGGCGCGTGCCCGGCGTGCGACGGCATCGGTTCGCGTCTGAGCGTCGACGAGTCGCTCGTCGTCCCGGACGAGGATCTCACGCTCACGGAGGGCGCGATCGCGCCGTGGGCCACCGGGAAGACGACCTCCCAGTACTTCCTCCGCATCGTCAAGGGCCTGGGCGACGACCTGGGCTTCGACCTCGTCACCCCGTGGAAGGATCTGCCCGCGGCGGCGCGTCGCGCGCTGCTGAACGGCAAGGACCACAAGGTGCAGGTCCGCTACCGCAACCGGTTCGGCCGCGAGCGCACCTACTCGACGGGCTTCGAAGGGGTCGTCCAGTACATCCTCCGCAAGCACGAGGAGACGGAGTCGGAGTCCTCCCGCGAGCGGTACGAGGAGTACATGCGGGAGATCCCGTGCACGGTCTGCGAGGGCGCGCGCCTGCGCCCGGAGGTCCTCGCCGTCACCGTGGGCGGGATCTCGATCGCGGAGCTGTCGCGCAAGCCCATCGACGAGGCGGCTGAGTTCCTGGCCGGGCTCACCCTCTCCGACCGGGACGCCCAGGTCGCCGCGCAGGTCATGAAGGAGATCAACGCTCGCCTGCGGTTCCTCCTGGACGTGGGGCTCGACTACCTGAGTCTCGATCGGACGGCCGGGACGCTCTCCGGCGGCGAGGCGCAGCGGATCCGCCTCGCCACGCAGATCGGCTCCGGCCTCGTGGGCGTCCTCTACGTGCTCGACGAGCCCAGCATCGGTCTGCACCAGCGGGACAACCGGCGCCTCATCGGCACCCTCGCGAAGCTGCGCGACCTGGGCAACACCCTCATCGTCGTCGAGCACGACGAGGAGACGATCGACGCGGCGGACTGGATCGTCGACATCGGTCCGCGCGCCGGCGAACACGGGGGCGAGATCGTCTATTCCGGCCCGGTGGCGGGTCTGGTCGACGCTCCGCGCTCGCTCACGGGCGACTACCTGTCCGGGCGGCGCAGCATCGCGGTGCCCCAGCAGCGGCGGGCGACGGACCCGGAGCGCACCCTCCGCGTCGAGCGCGCCCGCGAGAACAACCTCAAGGACGTGACGGTCGAGTTCCCGCTGGGCGTCCTCACCGCGGTCACCGGCGTGTCCGGCTCCGGCAAGTCGACCCTCGTGAACGACATCCTCTACACGGAGCTGGCGAACAAGCTCAACCGCGCCAAGCGCGTTCCGGGCCGTCACAAGCGCGTGACCGGTCTCGAGCACCTCGACAAGGTCATCCACGTCGACCAGTCGCCCATCGGCCGGACGCCGCGGTCCAACCCCGCCACGTACACGGGCGTCTTCGACCACGTGCGCCGCCTCTTCTCGGAGACGGAGGTGTCCCGGATCCGCGGGTACCAGCCGGGCCGATTCTCGTTCAACGTCAAGGGCGGGCGCTGCGAGAACTGCAAGGGCGACGGCACGATCAAGATCGAGATGAACTTCCTGCCGGACGTGTACGTCCCATGCGAGGTCTGCGACGGCGCCCGCTACAACCGGGAGACGCTCGAGGCGACCTTCAAGGGCAAGTCGATCGCCGAGGTGCTCGACATGCCCATCGAGGAGGCCGCCCGCTTCTTCGAGGCCGTGCCCGCGATCGCACGCCACCTCGTCACCCTCGTCGATGTGGGCCTGGGCTACGTGCGCCTGGGCCAGCCCGCGACGACCCTGTCCGGCGGAGAGGCGCAGCGCGTCAAGCTCGCCGCAGAGCTGCAGAAGCGCACCCGCGGGCGCACCGTCTACGTCCTGGACGAGCCCACGACGGGCCTGCACTTCGAGGACATCTCGCGCCTGCTGAGCGTTCTCCAGAACCTCGTCGACAAGGGCAACACGGTCCTCGTCATCGAGCACAACCTCGATGTCATCGCCAGCGCGGACCACATCATCGACCTGGGGCCGGAGGGCGGCCGCGGCGGCGGCACCGTCGTCGCGCAGGGCACGCCGGAGGAGGTCGCGCAGATCCCCGGCAGCCACACGGGCGCGTACCTCGCAGAGGTGCTGGCGCGGAGGGGGGTCCGTGGACCCCAGTGAGTACCGTCCCGCGTCGGGGGAGATCCCCACGTCCCCCGGCGTCTACCGCTTCCGTGACGAGGACCGGCGGATCCTCTACGTGGGCAAGGCGAAGAACCTGCGCCAGCGGCTCAACTCCTACTTCGCGGACCCGGCCGGACTCCACCCCCGCACCTTCCGCATGGTGCACTCCGCCGCCTCCGTCGAGTGGACCGTCGTGGGCACTGAGGTCGAGGCACTCCAGTTGGAATGGACGTGGATCCGCGAGTTCAGTCCGCGCTTCAACGTCATGTTCCGGGACGACAAGTCCTACCCTTACCTCGCGATCACGACGAAGGACCGCATCCCGCGCGTGTACGTGACCCGGGGCAAGCGGAAGAAGGGCATCACGTACTACGGGCCGTTCGGCCAGGCCTGGGCGATCCGCGAGTCCCTCGACCTGCTGCTCCAGGTGTTCCCGGTCCGCACGTGCACGTCCGGCGTCCTCCAGCGCGCACAGCGCAGCGGCCGCCCCTGCCTGCTGGGCTACATCGACAAGTGCTCCGCCCCCTGCGTGGGGCGGGTGTCGGAGGACGAGCACCGCGAGCTGGTCCGGGGGATCGGGGACTTCATGTCCGGCTCCACCGGCACGCTCATCTCCCAGCGGCGCAAGGAGATGGCGACCGCTGCGGAGGAGCTCGACTACGAGCGCGCCGCCCGCCTGCGCGACGAGATCCAGGCGCTGGAGAAGGTCCTGGCGAAGAACGCCGTCGTGCTCTCGATGAACGCGGACTGCGATGTCTTCGCCGTCCACTACGACGAGCTCGAGGCCGCGGTCCAGGTCTTCCACGTGCGCGGCGGGCGGATCCGCGGTGAGCGTGGCTGGATCGTCGAGCGCCTCGAGCACGCGACGCCTGAGCAGCTGGCCGCGGACTACCTCCGGCAGGCGTACGGGGAGGTCGACCCGCAGGCGGTGCCCGCAGAGGTGCTCGTCGACGTGCTGCCGGAGGACGCGGACACCGTCGAGCAGTGGCTGCGCGAACGCCGCGGCGGTCGCCGGGTGACGCTGCGGGTGCCGGAGCGCGGGGAGAAGGCCGCGCTGCTCGAGACGGTCCGGCAGAACGCCCAGCAGTCGCTCGTGCTGCACCGCACGCGCCGCGCCTCCGACCTCACGACCCGCAGCGAGGCCCTGCGCGAGGTGCACGAGGTCCTGGGACTCGACGAACCGCCCATGCGGATCGAGTGCATCGACAACTCGCACACGCAGGGGCAGAACGTCGTGGGCTCGCTCGTCGTCTTCGAGGACGGGCTGCCGCTCAAGCGCGACTACCGGCACTTCTCCGTGCGCGGGGAGGCCGCGCGCGACGACACGTCCGCGATGTACGACGTCGTGTCCCGGCGCTTCACGCGCTATCTCGAGAGCCTCGCGGCGGAGGAGCCCGACGAGCGGTTCGGCTACCGCCCCTCGCTGCTGCTGGTCGACGGCGGACCGCCGCAGGTGGCGGCCGCGCGGCGCGCCCTCGACGACCTGGGGCTCGCGCAGATCGCCGTCGCGGGACTCGCGAAGCGTCTCGAGGAGGTCTGGCTGCCCGGCGAGGAGTACCCCACGGTCTTCCCGCGCAGCTCGGAGGGCCTCTACCTGCTCCAGCGCCTCCGCGACGAGGCGCACCGGTTCGCGATCACGTACCACCGGAAGAAGCGGGCCGCGACCGCGACGGCGTCCGCCCTCGACGGGATCCCCGGCCTGGGACCCGCGCGGCAGAAGGCGCTGCTGGCACGGTTCGGCTCCGTCGCCCGTGTGCGCGCGGCGACGGTCGAGCAGCTGCAGGAGGTCCAGGGCGTGGGACCCGCCCTTGCGGCTACGATTCACGCAGGACTCGCAGAAGGGACGACCACTGATGACAGCTGACACCTCCGTTCGCGCTCAGCTGCCCGAAGTCGTGCTCGTGACCGGCATGTCCGGCGCGGGGAAGTCGACGGCCGCGCGGGTGCTCGAGGACCTCGACTGGTACGTCGTCGACAACCTGCCCGCCGCGATGATCGCGCCGCTCCTCGAGCTGGTGGGCCGTGCGGAGGGAGCTCTGCCCCGGGTCGCGATCGTGACGGACATCCGCGGCCGCGGCGCGCAGCGCGCGGATCTGGCCTCCGCGGTCGACGAGTACCTCCACCAGGGCATCGCCCTGCGCGTGCTCTTCCTCGAGGCCGCGGACGACATCCTGGTCCGCAGGTTCGAATCCGTCCGGCGGCCGCACCCCCTGCAGGGCGACGGGACGCTGCTGGACGGCATCACCGCGGAGCGCGCGGCGCTGGAGAACATCAAGCACCGCTCGGACGTTGTCATCGACACCTCGACGCTCAACATCCACGAGCTGGCGAAGGAGGTCCGCCAGGCGTTCGCGACGGAGGCCGGGGACACCCTCCGGCTGACCGTCATGAGCTTCGGCTTCAAGCACGGCATCCCCACGGACGCGGACCACGTCGCGGACGTGCGCTTCCTCCCCAACCCGCACTGGGTGCCGCACCTGCGCCCGTTCGACGGGACGGACTCGGAGGTCGCGGACTACGTCTTCCAGAAGCCGATCGCCTCGCAGTTCCTCGACGAGTACACCCAGGCGCTCGCGACGGTGGTGCGCGGCTACCTCGAGGACGGGCGCTCCTCCGCGACCGTCGCCGTGGGCTGCACGGGCGGTCGCCACCGCTCCGTCGCGATGTCCGAGGAGCTCGCCCGTCGACTGCGGCAGGCGACCGGTCTGCGCGTCTCCGTCCGCCACCGCGATCTGGAGAAGTCGTGAGCGGCGGTCGGGTGCCGGACATGGGTCGGGCCCCCAGCACGGAGGAGCTGCCGCTGCTGCTGGGCGGCCTCCTGGGCAGCTCGCCGCAGGACAGCGAGGCTGGCGACGAGCCCCGGGTCGTGAGCTTCGGCGGCGGCCACGGGCTCTACGCCGCGCTGCGCGCCTTCCGGCTCATCACGGAGAACCTCACCGCCGTCGTGACCGTCGCGGACGACGGAGGGTCATCCGGACGTCTGCGCGCGGAGATGGGCGGCCTGCCGCCGGGCGACCTGCGCATGGCGCTGGCCGCACTCTGCGACGACGGCGAATGGGGACGCGTGTGGCGCGGGGTCATGCAGCACCGCTTCGTGTCGCGGGGCGCCCTCGACGGGCACGCGGTGGGCAACCTCCTCATCGCCGCGCTGTGGCAGATCCACGAGGACCACGTCGTGGGACTCGACTGGATCGCCCGCCTGCTGCGCGCGCACGGTCGTGTCCTGCCCATGTCGTCCGTCCCCCTCACGATCGAAGCGGACGTCGTGACGCCCGCGGCCGGTGCGTCGGAGGTCATCCGCGGCCAGTCCGTGCTGGCCGCGACCCCGGGCCTGGTCGAGGAGGTCCGGCTCGACCCGGCCTCGCCCCCGGCCCGCAGCGAGACGATCGCGGCGGTCGAGGCGGCGGACGTGCTCAACCTGGGGCCCGGCTCCTGGTACACGTCGGTCATGCCGCACCTGCTCGTGCCCCAGCTGGCGGACGCGATCGTCCGCTCGCAGGCCCTCAAGACGCTCACGCTCAATCTGGGGGCGGCGCCGGGGGAGACGGTCGACCTCTCCCTCGTCGACCACCTCCAGTCGTTGCACCGGCACGCGCCGGACCTCCGCCTCGACGTCGTGCTCGTCGACGCCGCCGCGGCGGCGAAGGAGTCCGCCCTCGTCGGGATCGCCTCGGAGCTCTTCGGTGCGGAGGTCCGCACACACCCGCTCACGTCCCGCCGCCCGCGCCAGCATGACAGCCTCAAGCTCGCGGCCTGCTACCGTGATCTGCTGCTCGACCGCGGACTCCTGACGGAGGACTCGTGGTGAGGACTGTCGGTCGGAAGGAGAAGGAGTGCCCATGGCGCTGACCGCCCAGGTGAAGGACGAGCTCGCCCGCTTCGAGGTGACGCGGGTGTCCGCGCGCAAGGCGGAGGTGACGTCGATCCTCCGGTTCTCGTCCGCCCTCCACCTCTCCGGCGGCGCCGTCCTCATCGAATCGGAACTGGACACGGCCGCGGCGGCGCGCCGTCTGCGCGCGGAGACCCGCGGGCTCTTCGGCCACACGGCGGAGATCGTCGCGATCACCGGCGGAGGCCTGCGCCGCGGCAGCAGGTACCTCGTCCGCATCGCGCAGGACGCCGCGTCGCTCGCCCGGCAGACGGGCCTCCTGGACGCGCGCGGCCGTCCCGTCCGCGGACTGCCCTCGACGATCGTCAACGGGGCGGTCGCGGACTGCGAGGCGGCCTGGCGCGGCGCGTTCCTGGCGCACGGCTCGCTCACGGAACCCGGCCGCTCCGCCGCACTCGAGGTCACCTGCCCCGGTCCCGAGGCCGCCCTCGCCCTCGTGGGTGCTGCCCGCAGGCTCGACATCGCCGCGAAGGCCCGTGAGGTCCGCGGCACGGACCGCGTCGTCATCCGCGACGGGGACGCGATCGCCGCGCTGCTGACCCGGATGGGCGCCCACGATGCGGTGCTCGTGTGGGAGGAGCGCCGGATGCGGCGCGAGGTGCGGGCGACCGCCAACCGGCTGGCGAACTTCGACGACGCGAACCTCCGCCGGTCGGCCCGCGCCGCGGTCGCCGCCGGCGCACGGGTCGAGCGGGCCCTTGAGATCCTGGGCGACGAGGTGCCGGAGCACCTCCGGTACGCGGGCAGGCTGCGGCTCACCCACAAGCAGGCCTCGCTCGAGGAGCTGGGCCAGCTGGCGGATCCGGTCATGACGAAGGACGCGGTCGCCGGCCGTATCCGCCGCCTGCTCGCGACGGCGGACAAGCGCGCGGAGGAGCTGGGGATCCCGGGCACGGACGCCAACATCACGGCGGACATGCTCGAGGACGAATGACCGCTGAGCAGTCGATAGGATGGGATCACCCCACGATCTGAGGAGCGCCTCTCCATGACCACTCGCATCGGAATCAACGGCTTCGGACGCATCGGACGGTCCTTCCTCCGCCAGACGCTCACCCACCCGGACGTGGAGGTCGTCGCGATCAACGACCTCACGGACAACGCCTCGCTGGCCCATCTCCTCACCTACGATTCCGTGTGGCGGCGCCTCGACGCCGTCGTCGACCACGACGAGGACTCGCTCTTCGTCGACGGCCGCAGCATCCGCGCGACCGCCCACTCCACGCCCGCGGAGATCCCGTGGCGCGAATACGGGGTCGACATCGTCATCGAGGCCACCGGTCGGTTCCGCAGCGCGGACCAGGCGCGCGGCCACCTGGACGCCGGTGCCCGCACCGTCGTCATGTCCTCGCCCGGCAAGGGCGTCGACGGCATGTTCGTCATGGGCGTCAACCACACCGACTTCGACCCGCAGCGCCACACGATCGTCTCGAACGCCTCGTGCACGACGAACTGCCTCGCCCCGGTCGCGAAGGTCCTCCACGAGGGCATCGGCATCCGGTCCGGTCTCATGACGACGATCCACGCGTACACGGGGGATCAGCGCCTGGTCGACGGCAACCACAAGGACCTGCGCCGCGCCCGGGCCGCGGCCGTCAACGTCGTGCCGACGACGACGGGGGCCGCCGCTGCGGTGGGGAAGGTCCTGCCGGCCCTCGACGGTCGACTCAGCGGGCTGGCCGTGCGCGTGCCCGTCCCCACCGGCTCGCTCGTCGACCTCGTGTTCACCCCGGAGCGGGACACGGACGTCGACGAGGTCAACCGCCTCCTGCGCGAGGCCGCCGCGGGCCCCCTCGCAGGGATCCTCGCGTACACGGAGGACCCGATCGTCTCCTCCGACATCGTCATGGACGAGCACTCCGCGATCGTCGACGGGCTCCTGACGGAGCAGGTGGGCGATCAGCTCAAGGTGATCGCCTGGTACGACAACGAGTGGGGCTACTCGCACCGCCTCCTCGACCTCACCGCCCACATCGCGACTCAGCTGGACTGAGACGCCCCTCCCCACCGGAAAGGCCCTCCATGCAGATCCTCACTCCCGCCGTCGACGTCGCAGGCAGGCGCGTCCTCGTCCGCAGCGACCTCAACGTCCCGCTGCGGGACGGCGAGATCACCGACCGGGGCAGGATCACCGCGTCCGTGCCGACCATCCGGGCCCTCGCCGAGGCCGGGGCCCGGGTCGTCGTCATGGCGCACCTGGGACGCCCCCAGGGCGAGCGGGTGCCCGAGCTGTCGCTGGCACCCGTCGCCGTCGCGCTGGCGGAGGAGCTGGGTCGTCCCGTCGCCTTCGCCTCCGACACCGTGGGCGACAGCGCCCGGGAGACGGTCGAGGCGCTGGCCGACGGCCAGGTCGCCCTGCTGGAGAACCTGCGGTTCGACCCGCGGGAGACCTCGAAGGACCCGGGGGAGCGGGGTGCGTTCGCGGACAGCCTCGCGGAGCTCGCGGATCTGTACGTGTCCGACGGCTTCGGCGTCGTGCACCGCGAGCAGGCGAGCGTCGTGGACATCGCGCGTCGTCTGCCGGCCTACGCGGGCGGCCTCGTCGCGGCGGAGGTCGAGGTCTCGCGACGCCTGCTCGAGGACCCCGCGCGGCCGTACGCCGTCATCCTGGGCGGCTCGAAGGTCTCGGACAAGCTGGGCGTCATCCACAGCCTCCTCGAGCGCGCGGACGTCCTCATGATCGGCGGAGGCATGGTCTTCACGTTCCTCAAGGCGCAGGGGCACGCGATCGGTGCGAGCCTCGTCGAGGAGGACCAGCTGGAGACGGTGCGCGGCTACCTGCGGAAGGCTCAGGAGACGGGCGTCGAGATCCTCCTGCCGCAGGACATCGTCATGGCGGAGTCCTTCGACCGCGAGGCGGCGCACTGGACCGCTGCGGTCGACGCACTCGAGCAGACGCCCGGCGGTGCCTCCGCCCTGGGCCTCGACATCGGTCCCGAGGCCGCGCGGGCGTTCGCGGAGCGCGCGGCGCAGGCGCAGACGGTCTTCTGGAACGGTCCCATGGGCGTCTTCGAACTCCCCGCCTTCGCCGAGGGGACCCGCGCGGTCGCGCAGGCGCTCACGACGGCCCACGGCGGGCGCGACGCCGGTCGGCTCACGGTGGTGGGCGGCGGCGACTCCGCCGCGGCCGTGCGCGCCCTGGGCTTCGCGGACGAGGACTTCGGACACATCTCGACCGGCGGCGGCGCCTCGCTCGAGTTCCTCGAGGGGCGCGTCCTGCCGGGCCTCGCGGTGCTGGAGGGGTGAGCACGATGGTGGAGACGAACCGGACCCCGCTCATCGCGGGCAACTGGAAGATGAACCTCGATCACTTCGAGGCGCTCACGCTCATCCAGAAGCTGTCGTGGGCGCTGCGCGACCTGTCCGTCGACCTCGACCGGATCGATGTCGCGGTGATCCCGCCGTTCACGGACCTCCGCTCCGCGCAGACGCTCATCCAGGGCGAGCGGATGGATCTGACGTACGGTGCGCAGGATCTGTCGCCCCACGATGCCGGCGCCTACACCGGTGAGGTGTCCGGGGCCTTCCTGTCGCGCCTGGGCTGCACGTACGCGCTCGTGGGCCACAGCGAGCGTCGGGAGCACCACGGCGAGGACGACGTGCTCGTGGGCGCGAAGCTGCGCGCCGCGCTGCGACACGACCTCACCCCCGTCCTCTGCGTGGGCGAGCCCAGCGAGGTCCGCGACACGGGCGACCACGTCGCCCACGTCCTGGGGCAGCTGGACGGTGCCCTCGACGGGGTTCCCACCGACGACCTCGGCGGACTCGTCGTCGCCTACGAGCCGGTGTGGGCGATCGGGACGGGGGAGACCGCCGGTCCCGCGGACGCGCAGGAGATGGCCGCGGCGATCCGGGCCCGCCTCGCGGAGGTCCACGGCGATGCCGTGGCACGGACCGCCCGCGTGCTCTACGGCGGCAGCGTCACGGCGGACAACGCGGCGGAGATCGTCGCGGGTCCGGACGTCGACGGAGCCCTGGTGGGAGGCGCCAGTCTGCACCCCACGGGTTTCGCTGAACTCATCCGCGCCGTGCACCGAGTAGACTGAGGCCACTATGGAGATCCTCAACTGGACGCTCATCGCAGTCCTCATCCTGACCAGTGTCTTCCTCACGATGCTCATCCTCATGCACAAGGGGAAGGGCGGAGGCATGTCGGACATGTTCGGCGGCGGCATGAGCTCGTCGCTGGGTTCGTCGGGAGTCGCGGAGCGCAACCTCAATCGTTTCACCGCACTCGTCGCGATCATCTGGGTCGCGAGCATCATCCTCATCGGAGTCGTCGTCCGCTTCCAGTGAACGAGGCGGCCGTTCTGCGGAGCGGCCGGTCAGCGGCACGGCACCGACAGCACGGGGCCCGGAGGAGAACCAGTCTCCTCCGGGCCCCGTGCTGCGTCCTCGGATGCAGGAGGTCCAGGTCCTCTGACGCGGAACGTCCGGCGACCTGGCGGCCGGGCCTCAGCCCCTGCGGTCGTCGGCGTCGTGCGTGGCGGCCTCATGGCTGTCAGCCTCGGGCCCGCCGGCCTCGGATTCGCCGGCCGCGGGAGTGGCGGCTGTGGGTGACTCCTCCTCGGCTGCACCGGCCTCAACCACGTCCTCCGTGACCGTCTGATCCGCTGTGCCGGAGTCCGCTTCGTCCAGGGCAACCTCCCGGGCCTCCCGATCGTCGGCCGGATCGTCGGTCACCGCGTCCTCGGTCGCCGTGTCCTCGGTGTTCTGGCTCTGGGACGCCCCGGCGTCGGTGGCACCGACCTCGGCGGTCTCAGCACCGGACTCCGCTGCCTCTGACGCAACCGCATCAGACGCGACCGCCTCAGGCTCAGCCCCCTCAGACCCAGTCCCCTCAGGCTCAGCCCCATCAGACTCAGCCGGATCGGGCTCCACCTCGTCGACGGCCGGGGCCTCGTCCGGGAGGCGCGACGGCGCGTCCGGCAGAGTCTCGACGATCTCGAGCAGACGGCCGATCCCGGCGCTGCGGTCCGCGAGCGCCAGCGTGACGACCGGGCGTCCCAGGTCCCGGAGCACGGCGGCATCGCCCTCAGCCTGCGCCACCTGCAGCTGCGCGAACGTGAAGCCCGCCTGCGGGATCTCGAGCGACGGAGCCGCCTCCGGCTCGCCCGTGAGGAAGAGGAAGGCGCCGGTCGGACGCCCGCCCTTGTGGAATTGGCCGGTCGAGTGCAGGTACTGCGGACCCCACCCGAACGCCACGGTGCCACCGGACTTCCGGGCCAGGAGATTCCGCAGACGCGCGACGTCCCCGTCGTGCTGCGGGCTCAGGAACGCCTGGACCGCCAGGTACTGGTCCTCGTCCTGGGGGTCGGGCAGCAGCGCGGCGAGGACCTCGGCGATCGTCGTGCCCTCGATCCCGTCGCTCAGCTGGGCCGTCAGGGGGTCGTCCTCGACCCGTGCGAGTGCGTCCGTAGGCGCCTGGTCCTGGGCCTCGGTGTCATCGACGGCCGCGGTGGTGTCGACGGCCTCGGCGTCGGTGTCCGCGTCCGGCTCGAGGAGTGCGCGGGTGCGCTGCTTCGCGGACTCGACATCGGGCTGGTCGAAGGGATTCACACCGATCTGAGCGCACACGAGCGCGACGGCGGTCTCCCAGATGAGCAGCTGGGCGCCCAGTGGTGCGTCCACGGACACGGCGATGCCGGAGATGGGCTGGTGATCGCCCTGCGCGGGCCCCGCGAAGACGAGCGCGGTCGCGGCGTGGGCGTCGCGGAACCCGTGCACCTCGATGCCCTCGCACGTGACGGGCAGGAAGCCCAGTCCGGCCTTGCCCGTCGACTCGGCGATGAGCTGCTCGAGCCACGCGGGCAGGGTCACGAGCACGGGATCCGTCGCCGCGAGCGCGAGCGTCCGGACATCGCGCGCGTGCGCGGCGACGAGCAGGGCACCCAGCTGCAGGGCGGGATTGTCCGTGTCGTCGGTCCGGACCGCGGCGGCGACCCCGGCGGCCTCGTCGACGACCTGCTGGACATCGGCCCCCGCCAGACCGGCGGGGACGAGACCGAACGCGGACAGAGCGCTGAACCGACCGCCCACGCTGGGATCGGCGAGGAACACCCGCCGCCAGCGCTCCTCGACCGCCTGCTCCGCGAGCGTCGTTCCGGGATCCGTCACCGCGACGAGACGGCTCCGCGGATCGATGTCCCGGGACAGCAGCGCCTGCGCGAACGCCGAGGCCGCCGAGATCGTCTCGATCGTGGTCCCGGACTTCGTCGCGACGACGAGCGCGGACCGCTCCAGATCGTCGCTCTCGCACAGGGCGGCGATGTCATGCGGGTCGGTCGTGTCGACGATGGTGAGGGGAGCGCCGTGCGCGGAGGCGATCACACCTGCACCCAGCGACGACCCGCCCATCCCCGCGAGGACGAACCGATCGACGCCGTCGGCCGCGAACTCCGCGCGCAGGGCCTCGACCTGCTCGACGAGGCCGGCCGCGCGCGTGTGCAGATCCGTCCAGCCCAGGCGCGTCGCGGCGGTCTCCTGCGCGTCCTCGCCCCAGAGCGTCGCATCGCGCTCGGCGATCCGCGACGCGAGGGCCGCGTCCGCCATCTGCTGGAGCCGGGAGGTGGTCTCCTCCGGCTCCGGGAACCCGATCTCGACACTCATGTGCGACCTCCCTGCGCCTCCTGCCCGCCCCGTGCCTGGGCGAGACGGGCCGTCACCTCCGCGACCAGCTCGTCCCAGCTGGCGGAGAACTTCTCGAGGCCCTCCCGCTGGAGGGTGTCCATGACGTCCGCGTAGTCGATCCCCAGTCGCGCGAGGGCGTCGAAGTGCCGGTCCGCGGCGTCGTACGAGTCGACCATCGTGTCCGGTCCCACCTCGCCGTGGTCCGCGAACGCCTCGAGCGTCTTCTCCGGCATCGTGTTGACGGTGTCCGGGGTGACGAGATCGCTCACGTAGAGGGTATCCGGGTAGGCGGGGTCCTTCGTCCCGGTCGACGCCCACAGCAGCCGCTGGCGGCGGGCGCCCGCGGCCTCGAGGACCCGGAAACGCTCGGAGTCGAAGAGCTGACCGGCGATGCGGTGGGTGAGGCGGCAGTTCGCCAGTCCCGCCCGACCCCGCAGGTCACGGGCCTCGTCCGTGTCCAGAGCGTCCAGTCGGGCGTCGATCTCCGTGTCGATGCGCGAGACGAAGACCGAGGCGACGGAGTGGAGGGTCGAGAGGTCGACCCCCGCCTCCCGCGCGCGCTCGAGGCCGCTCAGGTAGCCCTCGACGACGCCGCGGTACTGGTTGAGGCTGAAGATGAGGGTGACGTTCACGCTGATCCCGCGCTCCAGCACGCGGGGGATCGCGAAGACGCCCTCCTCCGTCGCCGGGATCTTGATGAGCACGTTGGGGCGATCGACCGCGCGGGCCAGCCGGGTGGCCGCCTCGATGGTCGCGTCGCCCTCGTGCGCCAGGCCGGGGGAGACCTCGAGCGAGACACGACCGTCCGCACCGCTCGTCCGCTCCCACACGGGCAGGAGCAGATCGCACGCGTCGCGCACGTCTGCGACCGTGAGCGCGTCGATCGTCGTCTCCGCATCCGCATCGGAGCGTGCCAGCTCCGTCAGCTGCGCGGTGTACGCGTCATCGGAGGCGATCGCCTGGGCGAAGATCGTGGGGTTCGTCGTGACGCCCACGACGGAGCGGGTGGCGACGAGCTCCGCGAGCGAGCCGGACTCCAGCCGCGTCCGCGACAGATCGTCGAGCCAGACGGAGACGCCGGCGGCGGACAGCCGGGCCAGGGGTGCGTTCTGGACGGAGGCGGTCATCGGATCTCCTCTGCGACGGCGGCGAGCGACTCCTGTGCGGCGGCGACCACGGCCTCGGCGGTAATGCCGAACTTCTCGAAGAGCAGGGCGCCGGGGGCCGAGGCCCCGTAGTGCTCGAGCGAGACGGCCCGGCCGTGCTCGCCCAGGTAGCGGTGCCAGCTCTGGGCGATGCCGGCCTCGACGCTCACCCGGGCGCGGACGGACCGGGGGAGGACGGACTCGCGGTACTGGGCGGACTCCTGCTCGAACCACTCGAGGCAGGGCACGGACACGACGCGCGCCGCAACACCCTGCGCGGCGAGCTCCGTGCGCGCCGCCAGAGCCAGCTGGACCTCCGAACCGGACGCCAGCAGCAGCACCTCCGGCTCGCCGTCCGCGTCGGCCAGGACGTACGCGCCGCGGCGGGCCTCCTGGGCCGGCGCCAGCTCCTCGCGGTCGAGGACCGGGACGCCCTGACGGGTGAGGACCAGGCCGGACGGGCCGTCCGACCGCTCGAGGATGCGCAGCCACGCGACCGCGGTCTCCGTCGCATCCGCGGGCCGCACGACGTCGAGGCCCGGGATCGCGCGCAGCGCGCTCAGGTGCTCGACGGGCTGGTGGGTGGGTCCGTCCTCGCCCACGCCGATCGAGTCGTGCGTCCACACGAACACCGTGGGCAGCTGCTGGAGTGCGGCCAGCCTCACGGCCGGACGCTGGTAGTCGCTGAAGACGAGGAACGTCCCGTTGTACGGGCGCGTGGGACCGTGCAGTGCGATGCCGTTGCTCACAAGTCCCGCGGCGAACTCACGGATGCCGAAGTGGAGGTTGCGGCCGTGGGGCTCGCCCTGGAACATCGCCGAGGACCGCTCGACCGGCAGGAAGGACGGCTCGCCCTTGATGAGGGTGTTGTTCGAACCCGCGAGGTCGGAGGATCCGCCCCACAGCTCCGGCATGAGCGGCGCGAGCGCGTTCAGCACCGTGCCCGAGGCCGCACGGGTCGCCAGCGACGCGCCCGCCTCGAACGAGGGGAGGGCCTCGGCCAGTCCGTCGGGCAGCCGGCCCGCCTGCAGCCGGTCGAACAGCTCCGCCCGCTGCGGGTTCGCCTCCCGCCACGCCTCGAAGCGCTCCTGCCACTGCGCGTGCGCCGCCGCACCGCGCTCACGCACCGCACGGGTGTGGGCGAGGACCTCGTCCTCGACGACGAAGGACTGCGCGGGGTCGAAGCCCAGGATCTCCTTCGTCGCGGCGATCTCGTCCGCTCCCAGCGCCGCGCCGTGGGCGCCGCCCGTGTTCTGGGCGTGGGGTGCGGGCCAGCCGATGATCGTCGAGAGGCGGATGAACGAGGGGCGCGGATCTTCCTGCGCCGCGCGGAACGCCGCGTCGAGCGCCGCGACGTTCTCACGGTACTCCGCGCCGCCGTTCGTGAAGTCGACGTGCTGGACGTGCCAGCCGTAGGCCGCGTACCGGGCCTCGACGTCCTCCGTGAACGCGATCGAGGTGTCGTCCTCGATCGAGATCCGGTTGTCGTCCCAGATGACCGTGAGGGTCCCCAGCTGCTGGGTGCCGGCCAGGGAGGAGGCCTCGCCGGACACGCCCTCCTGCAGGTCGCCGTCCCCGGCGATGACGACGACGCGGTGGTCGAAGACGGATTCCCCGGCCGGGGCCTCGGGATCGAAGAGGCCGCGCTCGCGGCGCTGCGCCATCGCCATGCCCACCGCCGAGGCCAGACCGGATCCCAGCGGACCGGTCGTGATCTCGACGCCGTCCGTGTGGCCCACCTCCGGGTGGCCCGGTGTCAGAGAGCCCCACGTCCGCAGCGCCTGGAGGTCCTCGAGCTCCAGTCCGGTGCCGGACAGGTAGAGCTGGACGTACTGCGTCAGGCTCGAGTGCCCGGCCGACAGCACGAAGCGGTCGCGGCCGATCCAGGTCGTGTCGGCGGGATCGTGGACGAGACCGTGCTGGTAGAGGTAGTACGCGGCCGGAGCGAGGCTCATGGCGGTGCCGGGGTGGCCGTTGCCCGTCTTCTCGACCGCGTCCGCGGCCAGGAGTCGTGCGGTGTCGACAGCCCGGCTGTCGAGGGAGGACCAAGAGAAGGTGCTCGTGCTGGTCATGCGCGCGGTTCGATCCTTCGGGACGAGGGCTTGCCCGCCGTCGCGGGGCGGGCACTGACGACTTCCACTCTACCGGGACGCGCGGTGTGACCGGTCCCTGCATGCGCAACTCTTCTACGGGGGATAGAATCACCGGGACGATCCCGACCAGGAAGGCGCAGCCGACACCGTGTCTCTCCCCCCGCAGTCCGCACATCATCCCTCTGCAGACGAGAAGCCGCTGCAGCGGACCCTCGACGAACGGCGCCAGGGCGCACGCGGACGGGGCACCCTCAAGGGCACGATCCTCGCGTACATCGCCCTCACGAAGCCGCGCGTCATCGAGCTGCTGCTCGTGACGACCGCGCCGGTCATGTTCCTGGCCGCGCGCGGGCTGCCGGACCTGTGGCTGGTCGTCGCCACACTCATCGGCGGTGCCGCCGCCGCGGCGTCCGCGTCCGTCTTCAACTGCATCGCGGACCGCGACATCGACGCGAAGATGCAGCGGACGGAGAACCGCCCGCTGGTGACGGGCGAGATCACACCGCGCGCCGCGACGATCTTCGCCTTCGCGCTGGGCTTCGGCTCGATCTTCTGGCTGGGCGGCTTCACGAACTGGGTCGCCGCCGGCCTCACCGCCGTCGCGATCCTCCTGTACGCGGTCTTCTACACCCTCGTGCTCAAGCGCCGCACCACGCAGAACATCGTGTGGGGCGGCGCCGCCGGCTGCATGCCGGTCCTCATCGGCTGGTCGGCCGTGACGGGCTCACTCAGCTGGGAGCCGCTGCTGCTGTTCCTCGTCGTCTTCTTCTGGACGCCCCCGCACTACTGGCCGCTGGCCATCAAGTACAAGGCGGACTACGAGGCCGCCGGCGTGCCGATGCTGCCCAACAAGGTGCCGCCCACGAACGTCGCCCGGCAGATGATCTGGTACACGATCGCGATGATCGCGGCGTCGCTGGCGCTCATCCCCCTCGCCCCGATGGGCCCGCTCTACATCGCCGTGGCCGCGGCCGCCGGCGGCTGGTTCCTGTGGGAGTGCATCGCCTTCATCCGGCGCGCGCAGGCGGGGCTCTCCGGCACCCGCCTGCGCGCCATGCGCGTCTTCCACGGGTCGATCACCTATCTGTCGGTGCTCTTCCTCGCAGTCGCGATCGACCCGTTCCTCAACCCCTGGCTGTGACCGGGGCGGCGGTCGACTCCGCCGCCTCGTCCGCACGGAACTCCACGCCGTTGTCCTGAGCCAGGGCGGCCTCGAGCTCGCGCACGCGGGGGATGATCTCCTCGCCGAAGTGCGTGAGCTCCTCCTGGAAGTGCAGGTATGCCGTCAGCAGCAGGTTGACGCCCTGCTTCTTGAACTCGATGATCCGGTGGGCGATCTCGTCGTCCGTGCCGATCAGTCCGGTCTTGAACCCGTCGTTGTACTGGACGAGGTCCTCGATCGACGAGTCCGCCCACATGCCCTTGCGGTCGCCGGTCGACGACCCTGCCTGCTGGACGGAGTTGCGGAAGCCGTCGACGGCCGGACGGTGGGCGTTCTCCACGATGTCGCGCAGCTGCGCGTGCGCCTCCTCCGTCGACTCGCGGGCGATGACGAAGCCGTTGATGCCGAAGCGCGGCGGACGGGACGCGGAGCGGTCCCCGGAGGCCGCTGAAGCGGCGACGCCGGCCACGTTGTCCGCGTAGTTCTCCAGGGTGCGCCCGTTCGAGAAGTACCAGTCCGCGACGCGTCCCGCGGTCGCCTGCGCCGCCGTCGAGTTGCCGCCGAAGAAGATGTCCGGGTGGGCGCGCTCCGGCACGTCGACGGGCCCGGGCCGCAGGGTCACCCCGTCGATCGCGTAGTGACGGCCGAACTGCTGGTAGTCGGCCTCCGTCCACAGGCCGCGCAGAGCGCGGATGAACTCCTCCGTGCGGACGTAGCGCTCATCGTGCTCGAGCCACGGGAGGCCGAAGCCCGTGAACTCGTCCTTGAGCCAGCCGGAGACGATGTTGACGGCGGCGCGACCGCCGGACAGCTGGTCGGCGGTGTTGATGAACTTCGCGAGCACGCCGGGGTGCCACATGCCCGGGTGGACGGCGGAGATGACCTTGAGGCGCTCCGTGGCCAGGAGCAGGGCGAGGGAGAAGCTCGTCGCCTCGTGCTGCTGGGAGGCTCCGTAGCTGGCCTGGTACCGGGTCTGGGTGAGCGCGTACTCGAAGCCCAGCGATTCCGCGGTGCGGGCGAGGGTCCGGTTGTAGTCGATGCCCCAGTCCGTGCGCTGCTCGACGGTCGAGATGACGAGGCCGCCGGAGACGTTGGGGACCCAGTAGGCGAACTTCAGCGGGGTCGCGAGGTCGGCCAGGGGGGAGACGGGTGTGCTCATGAGCGTCCTTCCGATGGGGTGAGGTGATCACCCGATGGGGGTGTGGTGATCACCCTCCAACTTCGGACGGATCGAGCGGTGACGCCCGCGCGAGTGTCACATGTGCGTCATGAGACGTCACACTCCGTCACGCAGCGTGCTGCGGTGCCGTCATGCGGGGGAGGGGGTCTCCTCGACCGGCGCCGTCTGCTTCTGCTGTGCCACCGGGGTCTGCGGCGGACGCACGTAGTGCGCGTCGAGCAGCCAGGTCGCGGCGATGAGCACGGCGCAGACGCCGATGATGTGCACGGCGACGAGCATCCACGGGACGCCCAGGAAGTACTGGACGTAGCCCAGCGCGCCCTGCGCGGCGACGGCGGCGGTGAAGACGAGCGCGGCCCGGCGCAGGCGGTGGGCGTGCGGCATCCCCCTGCGCACCGCGGCGTGGGAGACGAGCACGGAGCCCACCGTGACCGCGACGAGCAGCCACACCGGCGCGGCGTGCAGGCGGGCCATGAGCAGCGTGTCGAAGCCGTTGCGCGCACTCATCTCGTCGCCGGCGTGGGGGCCGGCACCGGTCACCAGCAGACCCAGGACGGCGACGAGGGCGGTGAGCCCCAGGGCGGCCCAGGCGAGCCCGCGCATGAGCGGGGTGCCGACGGCCTCGGGTTTCTTCCCGGAGTCGTAGGTGCGGCGCACGAACAGGGTCGACACGATGACGGCCGCGGCCGAGGGCACGAAGTGGAGCGCGACGATCCAGGGGTTGAGGCCCGTGAGGACCGTGATCCCGCCCAGGACGGCCTGGACCGGGACGACGGCCGTGAGGACGACGGCGTACCAGACGAGGTCGGGGCGGGTGCGGAAGCGGCGCAGCAGGACGAGGATCGTGATGACGCCCAGAACGCCCAGGCCCACACCCAGGAGGCGGTTGCCGAACTCGATCGCGGAGTGCATCGTGAGCTCGCCGTAGGGGATGATCGAATCGTCCGTGCAGCGCGGCCACGTGGGGCAGCCCAGCCCAGAGCCCGTCAGCCGCACGAGCGCGCCGGTGAGGATGATGAGCGACTGCGCGCTCAGCATCAGCCAGGCCAGGGTTCTGTCGATGCGCGTCGTCACAGGACGTCCTCACTCACGGCGGTTCGGGGCACCCACAGTGTAGTCGTCAGTCGAAGGAGAACCACCGACGGGCCAGCAGTGCGCCCACGATCGCCCACACCGCCAGGACCAGCAGGGACACCCATGCGATCGCGCCGTCGAGGACCGCGGCCCGCAGCGCCGTGCCCAGCGCACCGGGGGGAGTGAGATCCGCCACAGCGCCCCACAGGCCGTCGCGGGGGAAGAGGAGTCCGCCCACGGAGGCCATGAGGACCCACAGGAGGTTCGCGACGGCGAGCGTCGCCTCCGGTCGCAGCGTGCCCGCCATGAGGACGCCCCACGACACGAGCGCGGCGGCCCCGGCCAGAAGGGCGAGCACTGCGCCGATCGGAGAGATCGATGTCACGTCGAGGCCCAGGACCACGGCGGTCGTGAGGAGCACCGCGACCTGGACGACGAGGACGGCCAGCACGGCCCCCAGCTTGCCGCCGATGACACCGCCGGCCCCCAGCGGGGTGGTGGCGAGCTGACGGAGGACCCCGTACCGGCGGTCGAACGCCGTCTGGATGCCCTGCCCGGTGAACGCGATCGACGCGACCGCGACGCCCAGGACCCCGGCCGTCGCCGCCTGGATCTGTGAGGCCCCGGCGGGCAGCGCGCCCATCGAGGCGAGCACGTTCGTGCTGCCCAGGCCCACGAGGATGATGAGCGGCAGGATGAGCGCGAGCAGCAGCTGCTCCCCGTTGCGCAGGACGGTGAGCGTCTCGAACCTCGTCTGCGCGAGGATGCGCCTGACGTCCGCCCTCATCGCAGGCTCCTCCCCGTGAGCTCGAGGAAGACGTCCGCCAGGGACTTGCCCCGGAATCCGACGGAGCGGACCGCGGTGCCGTGCGCGGCGAGCACGCCCGCGATGCGGTGGAGCGCGTCGACGCCCGGCGCGCAGTCGACCGTGATGACGGCGCCGTCGACGTGGACGATGCCCTCCTCGGCCAGGTCGATGAGGGCTTCCTCCGCGATCCCGTCCTCCACCACGATCGTCGCGGTGCGGCCCGGTGCGGCCCCGTCCGCCGTGCCCGTGAGGGAAGCGACCGTGCCGTGCGCGATGACGCGACCGTGATCGATGACCGTCACGCAGTCCGCGAGACGCTCCGCATCCGCCATGTCGTGCGTCGTCAGCACGATCGCAGTGCCTTCCTCCCGCAGCTCCTCGACGACCGCGTCGACGGCGAGCCGGGCCTGCGGATCCAGACCCGCCGTGGGCTCGTCGAGGAAGACGAGGCGCGGGCGGCCCACGAGGGCGGCCGCCAGGGCGACGCGCTGCCGCTGACCGCCGGACAGGCGGCGGATCGAGCGGGAGGCGAAGCCGGTGATCCCCAGACGCTCCGCCAGCGCGTCGACGTCCGCCGGATCGCGGTAGAGACGGGCGAGGTGACGCAGCACGGCCAGCGGCCGGGCCGACATGGGCAGTCCGCCGTCCTGGAGCATGACGCCGGCCAGCTCTGCGGTGCGGGTGTGGTCCGTGCGCGGATCGAGGCCGAAGATCCGTATGCTGCCGGACCGGGGGTCGCGCAGACCCGCCGCGCAGGCGATCGTCGAGGACTTGCCGGCGCCATTGGGTCCCAGGAGCGCGTGCACCCGTCCGGCCTCCGCCGTCAGCGAGACGTCCTCGACGGCCGTCGAGCCGCCGTAGGACAGAGCGAGACGCTCGATGCGCAGGGGGAGGGTGCTCATGAGCGTCCACTGTACTGTGCGCAGGGGCACATCCGGGTCACTGGCCACGCGGGCGACAATCGGTACAATTAGGCAAGAGACTTGTTGCTGAAACGAGTGAAACCACCGGTAGGAGGTGTGCGTGTCCGTTGCGGAAGTGGTTCCGCCCGAGGACGGGAGGACTCGTCAGCGGGTCCTGGGCGCCGTTCTGGACCACGGCCCCATCTCCGCCTCGGCCCTCGCGAAGATGATGGGGCTGACGGCGGCGGCGATCCGCCGCCATCTGGACGCCCTCACGGACGAGGGCCTCATCGAGGTCCGCTCCCTGGCCGGTCAGCGTGCCGGGCGGGGACGACCGGCACGACACTACACCGTGACGGCGTCCGGCCACGCCCGCATCTCCCACTCGTACGATGAGCTCGCGGTCGAGGTGCTCGACTACGTGCAGGAGACCGCAGGCCCGCAGGTCGTCGAAGGCTTCGTGCGGGTCCACACGGACCGCCTGCGCGATAGGCTCAGCCGGCGCCTGCCGGACTTCCGGCCGGGCGAGCAGGGGCAGGGCACCGTCGCAGAGCGGTCCCGTCGCCTCGCGAAGGCCCTCGACCGCGAAGGCTTCGCGGCCTCGGCGTCGCCCGTGGCCGCGGGAACCCCGCTCGAGTCGATGCAGCTGTGCCAGGGTCACTGCCCCATCCGCAACGTGGCCGAGCACTTCCCCGAGTTCTGCGAAGCGGAGCTCGAGGTGTTCGGCGAGTACCTGGGCGTGGACGTCCGCCGCCTGTCGACCCTGGCCGGCGGCGCGCACGTCTGCACCACCCACATCCCCACGTCCGCGCTCACCCGCCCCCTCATCGGCGAGCAGAGCACGGACCCCAGACAAGGAGGCTCACGGTGACCGACACCACCGAGACCAACAGGATCCTCGAGCTCAACCCCGAGCTCAAGGCGATCGGCGCCTACCAGTACGGCTGGCACGACGAGGACGCCGCCGGCCAGACGGCCGAGCGCGGCCTCAGCGAGGACGTCGTCCGGAACATCTCCGCCCTCAAGGAGGAGCCGGAGTGGATGCTCGAGCGCCGTCTCAAGGCGCTGCGCCTCTTCGAGCGCAAGCCCATGCCGTCGTGGGGCGCGGACCTCTCCGGCATCGACTTCGACGACATCAAGTACTTCGTGCGGTCGACCGAGGGACAGGTCCAGTCCTGGGAGGAGCTGCCCGAGGACATCAAGAACACGTACGACCGTCTGGGCATCCCGGAGGCGGAGAAGCAGCGTCTCGTCGCCGGTGTCGCCGCGCAGTACGAGTCCGAGGTCGTCTACCACAAGATCAACGAGGAGCTGGAGCGCCAGGGCGTCGTCTTCCTCGACACGGACACCGCGCTCAAGGAGCACCCTGAGCTCTTCCAGGAGTACTTCGGCACCGTCATCCCGTCCGGCGACAACAAGTTCGCCGCGCTCAACACGGCCGTCTGGTCCGGCGGCTCGTTCGTCTACGTCCCGCCGGGCGTGCACGTCGAGATCCCGCTCCAGGCCTACTTCCGCATCAACACGGAGAACATGGGCCAGTTCGAGCGGACGCTCATCATCGCCGACGAGGGGTCGTACGTCCACTACGTCGAGGGCTGCACGGCACCCATCTACAAGTCGGACTCGCTGCACTCCGCCGTCGTCGAGATCATCGCGAAGAAGGACGCCCGCGTCCGCTACACGACGATCCAGAACTGGTCGAACAACGTGTACAACCTCGTCACGAAGCGCGCGATCGCGGAGCAGGGCGCGACGATGGAGTGGGTCGACGGCAACATCGGCTCGAAGGTCACCATGAAGTACCCGGCCATCTGGCTCACGGGTGAGCACGCGCGCGGCGAGACGCTGTCCGTCGCCTTCGCGGGCGCCGGTCAGCACCAGGACACCGGGTCGAAGATGGTCCACGCCGCCCCGCACACGCAGTCGTCGATCGTCGCGAAGTCCGTCGCCCGCGCCGGTGGCCGCTCCGGCTACCGCGGACTCGTGCACATCCACCCGGGCGCCCACGGCTCGTCGAACAACGTGCTGTGCGATGCCCTCCTGGTCGACAACGACTCGCGGTCGGACACGTACCCGTACATCGACATCCGCGAGGACGACGTGACTCTGGGCCACGAGGCGACGGTGTCGAAGGTGAGCGAGGACCAGCTCTTCTACCTCATGAGCCGCGGCATGGAGGAGACGGAGGCCATGGCGATGATCGTCCGCGGCTTCATCGAGCCCATCGCCCGCGAGCTCCCCATGGAGTACGCCCTCGAACTCAACAAGCTCATCGAACTGCAGATGGAGGGTTCCCTGGGCTGAGCGGATCCCCCGATCCCGCCCAGACACCCGGAACCACCAGGAGACAGAACCCTTATGACACAGACACTGGACAAGCCCTCCGGCCTGCCGATGCTCCTCAACGGACGCCAGGACCGGCCGCGCAGCTTCGACACGTCCGCATTCCCCGCCGTCACCGGACGCGAGGAGGAGTGGCGCTTCACCCCCGTCAAGAAGCTCGCCGACCTCTTCGAGGAGGCGACCTCGTCCGCGCAGCTGACCGGTGAGGACTCCCTCCCGCAGGGCGTCACCCGGCAGACGATCACGACCGAGGCCGCACAGGCCCACGGGATCCTCGCACCGGAGGACCGCCCCGCCGTCCTCGCGGCCGCAGGTGCCCCGGAGGTCGTGCACTACGACGTCCCCGCCGATCTCGAACTGGACGAGCCCGTCGTCATCCGCGCGAACGGCGCGGACGCGGGCGCCGTCCGCGCCCACACCCTCCTGACGGTGGGCGCGCACGCGAAGGCGACGATCGTCCTCGAGCACGAGGGCCTCGCCCGCTACTCGGAGCTGCTCTCGATCGTCGTGGGCGACGGCGCGGACGTCACCGTCGCCTCCCTGCAGATGTGGGACGACGGCGCCGTCCACCTGGGCCAGCACGACGCGCTCGTGGGCCGCGACGCGCGCTACCGCCACATCGCGGTCAGCCTGGGCGGCGACATCGTCCGCCTCAACTCGAACGTCCGCTACGCCGGCCCCGGCGGCGAGGCGGAGCTGCTGGGCCTCTACTTCGCGGACGCGGGCCAGCACCTGGAGCACCGCACGTACATCGACCACAACACGCCCAAGGCGACGTCGAACGTCATGTACAAGGGAGCCCTCCAGGGCACGGACGCGCGCAGCGTGTGGGTGGGCGACGTGCTCATCCGCCCGGAGGCGCTGGGCATCGACACGTACGAGCTCAACCGGAACCTCATCCTCACCGACGGAGCACGTGCGGACTCCGTGCCCAACCTCGAGATCGAGACCGGCGACATCGAGGGCGCGGGCCACGCCTCCTCGACCGGTCGCTTCGACGAGGAGCACCTCTTCTACCTCATGAGCCGCGGCATCCCGGAGGAGGAGGCGCGCCGTCTGGTGGTGCGCGGCTTCTTCCAGGAGGTCATCCTCAAGATCGGCATCCCGGAGGTCGAAGAGGTCCTGAGCCGGAAGATCGAGGACGAGCTCTCCCGGAGCGTCCTGTGACCATGGTCCCGGTCCTCGCGGCGGCGGATCTGGCCCCCGGCTCCGCCGTGCGGGTCGTCGTGTCCGACCGCGAGGTCTGCGTCGCCCGCACGGAGGACGGCACCGTCCATGCGATCGACGACATCTGCACGCACGGCGAGGTGTCGCTCTCCGAGGGCGACGTCCTGGGCTGCACCGTCGAGTGCTGGCTCCACGGCTCCGCCTTCGATCTGCGCACGGGCGAGCCCACCTCGCCGCCGGCCTTCGAGCCCGTCGAGGTCTTCTCCTGCGAGGAGCGCGACGGCCAGATCTTCGTCGGCCTCGCCGACTGACACACGCTCACCCCACGAACGAATACAGAGGTAGTCATGACCACCCTCAGCATCACGGACCTGCACGTCTCCGTCGAGACGGAATCCGGCACCAAGGAGATCCTCAAGGGCCTGACCCTGGAGATCAGCAGCAACGAGACCCACGCGATCATGGGCCCCAACGGCTCCGGCAAGTCGACGCTCGCGTACGCGCTGGCCGGCCACCCCCGCTACGAGGTGACCTCCGGCTCCGTCACCCTCGACGGCGAGGACGTCCTCGAGATGTCCGTCGACGAGCGCGCGAAGGCGGGCCTGTTCCTCGCGATGCAGTACCCGGTCGAGGTCCCCGGCGTCACCGTCACGAACTTCCTCCGCACCGCCAAGACCGCGGTCGACGGCGAGTCCCCCAAACTGCGCACGTGGACGAAGGACCTGTCCTCCGCCATGAAGAATCTGCGGATGGACCCGGAGTTCGCGTCCCGCAGCGTGAACGAGGGCTTCTCCGGCGGTGAGAAGAAGCGCCACGAGATCCTGCAGCTGCAGATGCTCAAGCCTGCCTTCGCGATCCTGGACGAGACGGACTCCGGCCTGGACGTCGACGCGCTGCGCATCGTGTCCGAGGGCGTCAACGCCGCGAAGGAGAGCAGCGACCTGGGCGTCCTGCTCATCACGCACTACACGCGCATCCTCCAGTACATCCGCCCGGATCACGTCCACGTGCTGGTGAACGGCCGCGTGGCCGAGTCCGGCGGACCGGAGCTCGCGGACCGCCTCGAGTCCGAGGGCTACGACCGCTTCCTCGTCGACGTCTGAGGTCCGCCCACCGATGGATCCCCTCGAGACCGCGCGGGTGCGCGGAGACTTCCCGTTGCTGGAGCGGACGATGGGCGGCTCCCGGCTCGCCTACCTGGACTCCGGCGCGACCGCGCAGAAGCCCACCTGCGTGATCGATGCGGAGCAGGACTTCCTCACCCGCAGCAACGCCGCCGTCCACCGCGGGGCCCACACCCTCGCGGTGGAGGCCACGGAGGCGTTCGAGGCCGCGCGCGCCGCGGTCGCCCGCTTCGTGGGCGCGGACACGGAGGAGGTCGTGTGGACGAAGAACGCGACGGAGGCGCTCAATCTCGTCGCGTACGGGTTCGCGAATGCGAGCGCGGGGCTGGGCGGGGATGAGGCCGCCCGGTTCCGCGTGGGCCCGGACGACACCCTCGTCGTGACGGAGATGGAGCACCACGCGAACCTGGTGCCGTGGCAGCAGCTGGCCGCCCGGACCGGGGCGCGGCTGCGCTGGCTCCCGCTCACCGACGAGGGCACGCTGGATCTGAGCGACCTCGATGCGATCGTCGACGACTCCACCGCGGTCCTCGCGTTCACACATGTGTCGAATGTGCTGGGCACGATCAACGAGGTCGATCGTCTCGTCGCCCGCGCGCGGGAGGTGGGCGCTCTCACGGTGCTCGACGCGTGCCAGTCGGCGGCGCACCTGCCGCTCGACCTGCACGCACTCGACGTCGACTTCGCGGCGTTCTCCGGCCACAAGATGCTGGGACCCACGGGGATCGGCGCGCTGTACGGGCGGAAGCACCTGCTCGACGCGCTGCCCCCGGTGCTGACCGGCGGATCCATGATCACGACCGTGACGATGGAGGAGACGCGGTTCCTGCCCGCGCCCCAGCGCTTCGAGGCCGGCACGCAGCCGGTCGCGCAGATCGTGGGCCTGGGTGCGGCGGTGGAGTACCTGACGGAGATCGGGATGGACACCGTCGCAATGCACGAGGCCGCGGTCGGCGAGGCGCTGCTGTCCGGCGTCCGCGAGATCCCCGGGGTGCGCGTGCTGGGTCCGCTCGATCCGACCCGGCGGATCGGGACCGTGTCCTTCGACGTCGAGGGCGTCCACGCCCACGACGTGGGCCAGTTCCTCGATTCTCGCGGCGTGGCCGCCCGCGTGGGGCACCACTGCGCGCAGCCGCTGCATCGCCGCTACGGGATCACGGCCTCGACCCGCGCCAGCTCCGCGATCTACACGGACACCGCGGACGTCGAGCAGTTCCTCGCCGCCCTGTCCGAGGTGCGCGCGTTCTTCGGAGCGCACGCATGACGGATCTCACCCAGCTCTACCAGCAGGTCATCCTCGACCACTCCCGCGAGCGGATCGGGTCCGGCACCCTCCTGGCACCCGCGGACCGTCCCGCAGGCTTCGGATCGTCCCACCAGGTCAACCCGACGTGCGGGGACGAGATCACCGTCGAGGTGGGCCCCGGCTCCGGCGCGGACGCGCACCGCTGGGAGGGCGCGGGCTGCTCGATCTCGATGGCGGCGGCCTCCGTCGCCAGTGAACTGCTGACCGACCACGGTCGCGACCGGTTCGCGGCGGAGATCGCCCCGGCCTTCCGCACGCTCATGGCCTCCCGCGGTCGCGGCGAACCGGACGAGGAGCTGCTGGGGGACGCGTCTGCGTTCCACGGCGTGTCGAAGTTCCCCGGCCGCATCAAGTGCGCGCTGCTCGCGTGGGTGGCGTTCGAGGACGCTCTCGCGCAGACTGCTACTACGAAGGAGTGATCACCATGACCGACGTCATCGACTCACCGACCGCCGCCACCCCCGAAGAGGTGACGGAGGCGCTCTACGACGTCATGGACCCGGAGCTGGGCGTCAACGTCGTCGATCTGGGCCTGCTCTACGGCACGGCCGTCGACGAGGAGGGCGTGGCAGTCATCGAGATGACGCTGACCTCCGCCGCCTGCCCGCTCACGGACGTGATCGAGGACCAGGTCGCCCAGGCCCTCGACGGGATCGTCCCGGCGTTCCGACTCAACTGGGTCTGGATGCCGCCGTGGGGACCGGAGAAGATCACGGAGGACGGCCGCGAGCAGAT
>DYUK01000082.1 GCA_020743695.1 Brevibacterium senegalense
CGGCACCGTCCTGTCGCGGTTCCAGATGGCGATGGACGTGGGCGCGATCGCCGGTCCCGTGGTCTCCGGTGCGCTGGTCGATGCGTTCGGCTACGACTGGGCGTTCCTCGTCACGGGCCTCGTCGTCATCGTCGCGTGGGTCCTGTGGCTGCGCGGACGGGAGACGCTGCCGACGACGCAGGGGTGAGCCTGGCGGTGATGCTGGGGTGAGACTGCCCGCGACGCAGGGGTGAGCCGGGCGGTGAATGGATGACGAGCCGGAGGGCCGTGTTCCGGTTTCGGTGCACGCGCAGCGGTGGAAGTCGGTGCCTGCGGGTTTAGGTTTGGGGGCATGGACGAGCAGCACCGGCACGATCCGCACCGGCATCAGCCACCTCCCCGGCCTCCGGGACCACCGCCGCCTGCTCCGGGGCAACAGCCGTCTGGACCAGGTCCGCAGGCACCCGCGCCGGGTCCGCAGCGCATCCCCGTTCCCCAGCCCACGGAGGCGGAGAAGTCGCAGGAGCGCGAGGCCCGCAAGCGGGCGGCGAAGCGCGCCCACGAGGAGCACGTGAAGGAGTCGACGGTCCCCACGTGGGGGCGCGACATCCGCCGGGTGGTGAGCTACTCCGCGATCGGAGTGGTGTTCGCCTGGATCCTCATCCTGCTGGTGCGCTGGCGCCTGCTGCGCGACAACTCCTACGACATCGTCGAGGACACGGACGTCTGGACGGCGCTCGTCGCGGTCCTCATCCCCTTCATGATGCCCTTCCTGCTCCTGGCGCCCAAGCGACCGGACATGGGGTTCCGGCGCGGCACGGTCCCGTTCCTGCCGCAGGCGGCACTCGTGACGGTGGGGATCCAGTGGGTGGGGATGCTCGCGTGGCCGTTCCTCGTGGGCGAGGACCTGGGCACGTACACCGTGCTGGCGACCCTGGGCTCCGATGTGTTCTCGTTCGTCACCGCGGCGGCGCTCATCGCGACGTGGACGTGCGTCTTCCTCATCGTCACGACCGCACTCGTGACGGCGTCGGAGACGATGAAGTGGGGGCTGGCGATCGTCCTCCTCATCCCGTATCTGGGCTCCCTCTTCGGCGCCGGCTTCACGAGCGTGCGGACCTTCGACGGCGTGGCGTCGCCCGTGGTGGCCCTCGTGTGGGTCGGACTCGCCATCGTCTCCTTCGTGCTGCTGGTGGGATGGGACCTCCTGCGGAACCTCATCCTGCGGCGCGCGGAGGGTGAGCGGGACCGGTCCAGCCGGGAACGCCGGCGGCAGCAGTCGCACGGGGCATCGGGGCCGTGGTCGGAGGGGCCGGACGGGCGTCGCCCCAGCCTCGAGGAGCTGGGATGGAACCCGCAGTGAGCGGTCTCCCACCTGACGCTCCAGGGGTGTTCCGCACCTGACCGTGTGGTCAGCCCCACCCCGGTGTGTCCTGGCCGGCGCGTAGCATTGCGGATGTCGCCCCCTCGTTCAGAAGGACTGCCGTGCTCTCTCTCACCCGCTTGAGTCTGCGCAACCGCGCCCTCATCGCCCTCATCACCATCTGCGCGGCCGTCTTCGGCGTCATCGGCACCTCGACGCTCAAGCAGGAACTCTTCCCGCCGCTCGAGCTGCCGCAGGCCTTCGTCACCGCCCAGTACGAGGGCGCCTCGCCCGAGGCCGTCGAGCGCGAGGTGACCGCACCCCTGGAGGAGGCGCTCACCGGCGTCGAATCGGTCGAGAGCATCCAGTCCACCTCGTCCGCCGGGTCCTCCCAGGTCGTCGTGGAGACGGACTACGGCACGGACTCCGACGAGGTCGTCCGCTCGCTGCAGCGCGCCGTCTCCCAGGTCGAGTCCACCCTGCCGGACGGCGTCGAACCGTCCGTCATGGCCGGCGGTCTGGCCGACTTCCCGATCGTCATGCTCTCCGTCAGCAGCTCCGGCGACGTGAACGAACTGGCCTCCGATCTGGAGGACGTCGCGGTCCCGGAACTCAGCGACATCGAGGGCGTCCGCAGCGTGGCCGTCACCGGTGAGAAGCCCCTGCAGGTCGAGATCACCGTCCGCGAGGACGACCTGGAGGACGAGGGCGTCTCGATCGACTCGCTCGCGGGCCTCCTGCAGGCGAACGGCGTCCCGACCTCGCCCGGCCAATTGCAGACGGACGAGGGGTCCGCGCCCGTCGAGGTGGGCAGTCGCCTCACCTCCGTCGAGCAGATCGAGGACCTCGTCGTCGCCGGCGCGGATGGTCCGGTGGCCGTGCGCGACGTCGCGGACGTCGAGCTGACCGAGGCCCCGATCACCTCGGTCTCGCGCACGGACGGTGCGGACTCGCTCATGCTGCAGGTGCTCAAGACGCCGGACGGCAACACCGTCGAGGTCTCGCACGGCGTCGAGGAGGCGCTGCCGGAGATCCAGGAGGCGCTGGGCGACGACGTCGAGTTCGTGACCCTCTTCGACCAGGCGCCCTTCATCGAGCAGTCGATCGAGGACCTGCTGGTCGAGGGACTGCTGGGTCTGGGCTTCGCGGTCGTCATCATCCTCGTGTTCCTGCTGAGCGTGCGCGCGACGATCATCACCGCGATCTCCATCCCGGTCTCGCTGCTCATCACGCTCATCGGTCTGTGGACGACCGGGTACACGCTCAACATGCTGACGCTGGCGGCGCTCACCATCAGCATCGGCCGCGTCGTCGACGACTCGATCGTCGTGGTCGAGGCGATCCGACGACGGCACTCGCTGGGCGGCGACAAGGCGGAGAACATCCGGGCCGCGGTGGGCGAGGTCGCGACCGCCATCACCGCCTCGACCCTCGTGACGGTCGCCGTGTTCCTGCCCGTCGCCTTCGTGGGCGGGCAGACCGGTGAGCTGTTCCGACCCTTCGCCCTCACCGCCTCGCTGGCACTGCTGGCCTCCCTCTTCGTCGCGCTCACGATCGTCCCGGTCCTCGCCTACTGGTTCCTGTCGCGCCGCGGCAAGGAGGCGAAGCTGACCCGCGCGCAGAAGAAGCAGTGGAAGGCGGAGCGCGCCACGACGCTCGCCCAGTGGCGGAAGGAGCGCAAGGAGGCCGCGAAGCGCCCCATCGATCCGGAGAATCCGTCCGGCCGCCGCTCGACCGGCGAACTGCCGGTCGTGCCTGCGGTGGGCGAGGACCGCACCGAGCCGCAGGAGATCGACGAGCTGGCGGCGATGCACCAGCCGGTCACCCGCCTCCAGAAGACCTACGTCCCGGTCGTCCGCTGGACGCTGCGCCACCCCGTCATCGTCCTCCTCGTCGCGGTCCTGGTCTTCGCGGGCACCCTCGCGATGACCCCGCTGCTCAAGACCGAGCTGCTGGGCGACACGGGTGAGCCCATGGTCCAGGTCACTCAGGACTTCGAGCCGGGCACGGACCTCGAGGAGGCCTCGGAGCAGGCGCGCGAGGTCGAGGCCGTCATGGAGGACGTCGACGAGATCTCCTCGTCGCTCGTAAGCATCAGCGGCGGTGGCGACGAGTTCTCGATGGGCAGCTCCGGGGGCACCTCCGCGCAGTACATCGTCAACCTGGAGGAAGGCACCGACGCCGAGGCCGTGGGCGCCTCCCTGCAGGAGGAGCTAGACGAGATCGAGGGCGCCGGCACGATCGAGGTGCTGTCCGCCTCCTCGATGGGTGCGGGCTCCACGATCGACGTGCGTCTGACCGGCAACGACATCGATCAGCTGGAGGATGCCGCAGCCGGCCTCGGCGAGGATCTGGCGGACGTGGACGGGGTCCAGTCCGTCACGGACGACACCGTCGCGGTGCAGCCGGTCGTCGAGGTCGCGATCGACCACGAGGAGGCCGCCGAGTACGGGCTCACGGAGCAGAGCATCGGCCAGATCGTCTCCCGCGCGATGCGCGGACAGCAGCTGGGTCAGCTCGTCATCGACGATGTGGGTCGCAGCGTCCTCCTGTTCCACGGCGACATCGACAACGTCCAGGAGCTGCGCGAGTTCGAGTTCGAGGCGACGCCCACGTCGACGGACGACCAGGCGCAGGCGGCACCGGAGACGCCGGGCATGCCCCAGGCGCCCGTCGCACCCCAGCCCGAGACGATCCAGCTGGACGACGTCGCGGACGTGACGGAGGAGACGACCGCACCCACGATCACCCGCGTGGACGGCCTGCGGTCCGTGACGGTGTCCGTGACCCCGTCCGGCGACGACCTGGGCCTCGTGGGTGCGAACGTGCAGGAGGCCGTCGACGCGCACGACCTGCCGGACAGCGTCCAGGCGGACCTGGGCGGTGCGACGGAGGAGATGAACGACGCCTTCCTGCAGATGGGCATCGCGATGCTCGTCGCGATCCTGCTGGTCTTCGTCATCATGGTCGCGACGTTCCGCTCGCTCATCCAGCCGTTCATCCTGCTCGTGTCCATCCCGTTCGCGGCGACCGGCTCGATCGGCCTGCTGCTGCTGACGGACACCCCGCTGGGACTGACGGCGCTCATCGGCCTGCTCATGCTCATCGGCGTCGTCGTCACGAACGCGATCGTCCTCATCGACCTCATCAACCAGTTCCGCGACCGCGGGGTCGATCTGCGCACTGCGATCGTCCAGGGCGCGCGCCTGCGCTACCGTCCCATCCTCATGACGGCGGCGGCGACGATCTTCGCGCTCATCCCCATGGGCATGGGACTGACGGGCGGAGGCCTCTTCGTGTCGCAGTCGCTGGCGATCGTTGTGATCGGCGGCCTCGTGAGCTCGACGATCCTCACCCTCATCCTCGTGCCGGTCCTCTACTCGCTGGTCGAGGGCGTCAAGGAGCGGCGCGAGGAGAAGCGGCAGATCCGCGACATGACCCGTGACCGCGCGGCCGCGACCGTCCCCGCGGGGACGGCGGGGGATGACGCGACGGCTGGTGACGCCGCGACGGCTGGAGACGTCGCGACGGGGACCGACGCGGGTCGGGCCGACGGCGCGGTGTCGCCTGAGTCCGATCGGGAGGCCCCCGGTCCGGAACGAAAGCCGGAGCACTGACACCCGCACCTCCGCCCGCCGCGCAGCCGGACCCGTCGCAGCCGGGACGGTCGCAGCCGGACTCCGGGAGCACCCGCCCCCTCACCCGGGGGCAGGTGCTCCTTGAGGCGCTGGTCGTCGTCGCGCTGAGCCTGGGCGAGTCAGGCGTCTACGCGGTCGTGCGGCTGCTGGACCTCGTGTCACGGGGTCCGCTGGCGGAGGCGCAGGCGAACCTGAATGTCTCCGCGAACGAACGACCCTGGTTCGACCTCACATACCAGCTGCTGGGCATCGGCTTCGCGCTGGTGCCCGTCGCCCTCGCCCTGCTCCTGCTCAGCCGTGATCGCCTGCTGCCCGGCGGCGCCGGGCTGCCGCCGGTCCTGACCCGGCTGGGAGTGGCGGGCGGACGGGCGGCCGGCCGCGACCTCGGGCGCGGGGTCCTGCTGTTCCTCGTCATCGGTGCGGGCACGCTCGCCGTCTACGCGGTGGGGCGCGGGCTGGGACTGACCGCGCAGATCAGCACGGACAATCTGGGGGAGCGGTGGTGGACCGTGCCCGTCCTCGTGCTGGCGGCGGCGAAGAACGGGCTGCTCGAGGAGGTGCTCCTCATGGGGTACCTGCGGATCCGACTGGCGGCGGCCGGGTGGTCGCCGTGGACGGTCATCGTGGTGCTCGCGGTGCTGCGCGGCAGCTACCACCTGTACCAGGGAGTGGGCCCGTTCGTGGGCAACGTCGCGATGGGGCTCATCTTCGGCTGGTGCGCGCTGCGATGGGAGCGGCCGCGCGCGGGCGGGGCGCAGGGAACCCGCGTGCACGGGCCCGGTTCCGCGGTCATGCCGTTCGTGTGGGCGCACATCATCATCGACATCGTGGGCTTCACGGCCCCGGGGATCCTGCACCTCGTCGACCCGACGGCCTGAGGGCCTCGGCGCCCGTTCGAGGGCCTCTCGTCGACCGGCCATTCACCGACGCGAGGGTGTGCGGCTCGACACCAGGGTGCGCACACCCGCCTCACGAACCACACACCCTCGCCTCGGCGATGCGCGGGTGTGTGGCCCGCAATGCCGCTCAGCACATGATGGGGCTGCTCAGATCGTGATAGCCCCGCTCAGATCGTGACGGGGCCGTTCGCGGTCTCGAAGGTGACGGACTGGATGCCGGGGGCGCCGTGGGGCGCGACCCAGTCGATGCCGATCTCCGGGATCGGCTTCCTGTCCGACGTGCCCAGCCAGTCGCGCACGCGGTCGCGGTCGCCGGCGATCGAGATCTCCGAGATCGAGACCTCGTTGCGCGGTCCCAGCTGCGAAGGGTGCTGCGCGTGCGCGGAGATCCAGTGGATGAAGTACGGCAGCTGGGGATCCGCGATGAGCCCCTTGATGCCGATCTGCTTCCACACGACCTCGTCCTGTCCGGGCGGTGTGCGGTTGCCGTCGACGGCCTTGCGCTCCAGGCGCTCCTCGACGGGTCCCAGCTCGTCGACGCGGATGACCCAGCCCATCCAGCCGCCGCCCATCTCGCTGCGAGCGCGGACCGCCTGGCCGAACGGCGTGGACAGGGTGGCGGGGTGCTCGAGCGGCTCGACGACCTCGAGGTAGTGTCCGCCGGCCAGCGGGAACACCAGATTGCGCGTGCCGAAGCGCGGGTGGACGCCTCCGTCATAGGCCTCGATGCCCAGAGCGTCTGCGAGCCGCGCGGCAGTGGCCTCGAGCCCGTCGTGTTCAGCGGCGAAGGAAACGTGGTCCAGATGCATATGTGCAGAGTGTCACATTCCGGGCCAACTCTTTAGTGAGGTCGTCCTAAGTGCGACGGGGGCGCAGGTGGCGGCCGTGCCGCCACGTTGCGGCGACGATCCGGAAACCCGCCGCAGACACTGACGGCCCCTCACGGAGTCGTCTCTCCCCGCACGCGCGAGGAGACGTCCGACCCGTGAGGGGCCGCGACCGAGGTGGTCTGTCAGCGAGGGGTCACTCGTCGACCTCGCGGCCCTGGGCGCCCTCGCGCTCGTGGTCTTCGTTCGGGTGGCCCTGCTTCGTGAACCGCTCGATCGACTCGGTCACGATGCGCTCGGCCTCCTCGCGGCCGGCCCACTCGCTGCCCTTGACGAATTTGCCCTTCTCCAGGTCCTTGTAGCGGGCGAAGAAGTGCTCGATCTCGTCGAGGCGGTACTGCGGGATGTCGGCGACGTCCTGAATGTGGTCGAAGCGGGGGTCCCCGCCCAGCACGGCCAGCACCTTGTCGTCACCGCCGGCCTCGTCCTCCATCTTGAAGACGCCGATGGGGCGTGCGTCGACCAGGCAACCGGGCACCACGGACTCGTGCAGCAGCACCAGCACGTCCAGCGGGTCGCCGTCTTCCCCCAGGGTCTCCTCGAAGTATCCGTAGTCGGTGGGGTACTGCATCGAGGTGTGGAGGTACCGGTCCAGCTTGAGGCGACCGGTCTCGTGGTCGATCTCGTACTTGTTCCGGGAACCCGCCGGGATCTCGATGGTGGCGAGAAGTTCCATGTGCTCTCCTTGAAGGGGTCGACTGGGCTGCGGGAGGTCTCCCCTAGCATAGTGAGCGATCCCCCGTCCGCGCGCAGGAGGCGACGTGTCCCACACCACTGACGGCACACCGGGCCCCGGCCGCCGCGCCGATCGGGCCGATCGCACCCGCCGGAAGCGCCGCACCGGCCTCGCCTGGTGGGCGGGGGGACTGGCCGTGCTGCTCGTGGGCTACGGCGCACTCGACGCCGCGGACGCGGTCCCCGGCCTCCTCACCACCCAGCCGCCCATCGAGGTGCAGGCGCTGCCGAGGCCGTCCGCCGTCGCCGCGGAGGTCGCCGGGCCGTCCCCGCTGCCGGAGGACGCGCCGGTGCCGCAGGACCTCGCCTCGCTCGTCGAGCCCGTGCTCGAGGAGGCGGACCTGACCGGTCGCCTGGCCTACGACGTCCGCGATGCGCTCACCGGCGACGTCCTGCTGGCCCAGGGCGAGGACACTGCCTCGACCCCCGCCTCCGTCACGAAGGTCCTCACGGGGGCCGCGGCCCTGGGCGCACTGGGCGCGGACGCCCGCTTCACGACCCGCGCGGTGCTGGACGACTCGTCCGGCTCGCCCGTCGTCCACGTGGTGGGCGGCGGCGATGTGCTGCTGGGCGAAGGCGAGAGCGACCCGGACACCGTCCTGGGCCGTGCGGGCCTCGCGACGCTCGCGCAGCGCACTGCGGAGGAGCTGTCCGCAGCCGGTGTGTCGAGTGTGCGCGTCGCCGCCGATCTGAGCCGCTACTCCGGCGACGGCTGGCACTCCGGCTGGGACCGCGCGGACATCGGCAGCGGCTACATCACGCCCATCGTGCCGCTCATGCAGGAGTCGGGCTTCGAGGAGCCCGGCCAGCGCTACTCGTCCCGGTACGAGGATGCCGCCGGCGTCGCGCTCGACACGTTCACCTCCGCCCTTCAGGACGCGGGCATCGACGCCGAGGCCGCTCAGCCGGCCGCTTCACCGCAGGACGCGACGGAGCTGGCCTCCGTCGACTCCGCGCCCGTCAGCCAGATGGTCGAGTTCATGCTCGTCAACAGCGACAACGTCGTTGCAGAGGTGCTGGGCCGCGAAGTCGCGCTGGCGACCGGGCCGGAGGCCTCGGCGGAGGAATCGCCCGCCGCCGTCATCGACGCGCTCGCCGCCCAGGACCTCGACACGGGCTCGATCACGCTCGAGGACACCTCCGGCCTGGACTACGACAACCGGATCTCCGCCCACGACCTCACGACGATCGTCCAGGCGTCCGCGCAGGCCGACGGCGACCTGTCCCTCCTCATTCCCGCGATGCCGGTGGGCGGGCTGACCGGCACGCTGTTCGACCGCTACCGCGACGAGGACAGCAGCGCCGGCGCGGGCGTCGTCCACGCGAAGACGGGGTCGCTCGCGACGGTCAGCTCGCTGGCAGGCACCGTCCTCACCGCGGACGACCGGCTGCTCGTCTTCTCGTTCATGGCCGACGAGATGGACCGCGGCACCTCCCTCGAAGCGCGCGCCGCATTCGACACCGCGCTGGCGCGCATCGCGGAATGCGGCTGCTCGTGAGGCAGGATGGGGGCATGGACGACGCGGTGGACATCCTGGATCGGAGACTGCTGGAGAGGACCGTGCGCGAACTGGTCCCCGGAGGGCCGGTCCTGCCCCAGGCGGAGACCGCCGAGGTCGTGGCGGACCTGCGCGAGGCCGCCCAGACCGCCGTCGACCTCGTCCTCGACGTCATGCGCCTGCCGCAGGAGCAGGCGGACGCCGCCCGCGCCCGGGCGGCCGCGGGGCCGGTCCTCGTGGTCGACCGCCTGGGCTGGACGAAGGCGACCGGCCAGTCGCTCACCGCGATGGTCGACGGCGCGCTGCCGCCGCAGGCCCGCAGCGCGCTGGAGTCCGGCCGCATCCCCAACACGCTCGAGACCGCCGCGGTGCTGGCGGTCCTCTCGACCCGGGTGCTGGGCCAGTTCGACCCGTTCGGCGGCGGCCCGCACCCGGCGGGCTCCGGCCGCCTGCTGCTGGTCGCGCCCACCGTCGCGCAGACGGAGGCCGCGCTGGACGTCCCGCCGCGGGACTTCCGCCTGTGGGTCGCGCTCCACGAGTCGACGCACCGGATGCAGTTCGCCGCCGCCCCGTGGCTGCGCGATCACCTGAGTGCGTTGCTCACGACGCTGCTGGGGGAGGACGCCTCCCTCACGAGTCCCGTGGCGCTGGGGCCGATCCTCCGCCGACTGCCGGAGATCCTGCGGGGCGAGACGGAGCTGCTGGACGTCCTGACGGGGCCGGAGACGCGCGAGGTCCTCGATCGGATCGTCGCGGTCATGAGCCTCCTGGAGGGCCACGCGGACGTCGTCATGGATGCGGTGGGCACCTCCGTCATCCCCAGCCTCCCCACGATCCGCGCCCGGTTCGAGAACCGCCGCGATGAGGGCGTGGGGCCCGGCGGCGCCATCGGGCGGCTGCTGGGCATGGACGCGAAGCTGCGCCAGTACCGGGAGGGAGCGGCGTTCGTCCGCGCCGTCGTGCGGGAGGCGGGTCACGAGGGCCTGGCCCGCGTCTTCGAATCGCCCCAGGCGCTGCCCACCCCGGAGGAGATCGGCCGCCCGCAGCTGTGGCTGGACCGGAATCGGGCCGTTGCGGGGGACGCCGCAGGCACCCCGGGCGCAGCGGACTCCGTGGGCACCGGTGACACCCGGGACTCCGCGGACCCTGCGTGAGCGCCGACCCCGCGCGCCGTCCGCGCCTGGATCCGGCGACCGCGCGGATCCGGACCGCGCTGCGGGCGGCACTGCAGGCCTCGCGCGCAGTATCCCGCCCCGCCTCAGACCCCGCCTCGCAGCAGGACGGCTCCTCCCTTCACGACGTCGCCAAGGAGGAGCGAGCAGCTCGTCTCCTCGTCGCGGTGTCCGGCGGTGCGGATTCCCTGGCGCTCGCCGCGGCCGCGGCGTTCCTGCATTCCCGCGGTGAGGCGCGTTTCCTCGCCGTCACCGTCGACCACGGGCTGCAGGAGGGGTCCGACGCCGTCGCGCGGGACACCGTCGCCGCGCTCGACGCGATGGGCCTGCCCGCCCGGTCCGTGACCGCGGACGTCGACCCGGAGTACCCCGGCGGGCTCGAGGCGGCCGCGCGCACGGCCCGCTACACCGCGCTCGCCCGCGCGGCCGCCACCGCTGGCGCCGCGGCCGTGCTGACCGGGCACACCCAGGACGATCAGGCGGAGACCGTCCTCCTGGGTCTGCTGCGCGGCTCCGGTGCCCGCTCGCTGTCCGGGATGGCGGCGCAGACCCGCCTCGACACGGACGCCGGCCCGCTCACCGTCCTGCGCCCGCTCCTGGGACTCACGCGGGAACAGACCCGCGCGAGCGTCCGCGCACAGGACCTGACCGCCTGGGACGACCCCATGAACGAGGACCCCCGCTTCACCCGCGTCCGGGCCCGGCGGATCCTGCGTGACCTCGCAGAGTCCCTGGGTCAGGATCTGCGCGCGGGCCTGGCCCGCACCGCGGACCTCCTGCGCGAGGACGCGGACCACCTGGACGCCGAGGCCGGTCGCGCCTGGACTGCGCTCATCGCCGAGGACAGGGGGGAGACGGCGCCGCCGTCGCTGCCGATCGCGTCGCTCGTAGAACTCGGCCCGGCCGTGGCCGGGCGCGTCGTGCGGACCTGGCTGCTGGCGCGCGGAGTCCCCGCCTCGGACCTGACCGCCGACCACGTGCGGGACGTGGGGGAGGTGGCGGCGGCCTCGGGCGCGGAGAAGCGGGAGGCATCCGTGCCGGGAGCCGGCACGGTGCGCAGGGTCCGCGGGATGCTCGTGCACCGCCGCGACTGAGGCGCGCGGACCTCAGTCCTGCTTGTCGACGTTCGCCTTCGCCGTGCGGGCGTCGAGGACCATCATGAAGAGCACGAAGGCGGCGCCCGCGACCATGAAGAGGAGGGGCGCGCTGATGTCGCCCGTCGAGTACCGCTCGGAGGAGTCCTGCCACGGCCACAGCGCGCGCAGCGAGCCCGCCATGAGCCCTGCCATGAGGACGACGGTGAAGCGGGGGATGCGCTCGAGCGCGCGCAGCACCAGCTGGACGATGCTGATGAGGCCCGTCGCCGCACCCGCCGCGAAGACGCCGATGTAGACGAAGTCGAGCTCGCTGACCGCCTGCAGGGTGGGGGCGTAGAGACCCATCGCGAGGAGCAGGAACGACCCGGAGACGCCCGGGATGATGAGCGCGCAGATCGCGACGGCCGCGGCCAGGAAGACGATGAACAGGTGCGGATCCGTCTGGTCGCCGCCCCCGCCCAGACCGGTGAGGACGAACGCGGTGACGAAGCCGGCGGCGAAGAGCAGGATGAGATCCACGCCAGGCGGCACGGACCAGCGGACCATGCGCAGCGGGGCGGCGATGCCCACGAGGACGATGCCGAAGAAGAGCCCCAGAGCGCTGAGCGGGTAGGACTCGACGAGGTGGTGGATGGGGCCAGCCAGCAGCAGGACTGCCCCACCCATGCCCACGATGACCGGGATGATGAGGCGCCAGTCGACCTGGGCAAGTTCCCGGCGGAACCCACTCCAGCCGCCGCCGCGCAGCAGCGACTTCCCCGCCTCGACGACGTGGTGGGCGGACCGCAGCAGCTGCGTGTAGAGACCCACGATGAGCGCGATCGTCGACCCGGACACCCCGGGCACCAGCTCCGTCAGGCCGATGAGGAAGCCGCGCCCCAGGTCCAGGGGCAGGAGCGTGAGAGGTCGGCGGGCGGGCGGGGGGCCGGCCGGAGCCGGATCAGTGGGACTGGTCACGCAGGATCCTCGTGCAGGCGGCGGTCGTCACCCTGCAGACTAGTGGACCGGGACGCGGTGGCCGCAGGCGGCAGACGGACCCCGCATCGCGGAGCGCTAGAGTGGAGCACGGCCGGATGCCGCGACGCACGACGTGCAGCGAATGAGGAGTGACAGTGGACGAGAAGGACCTGGGCGACGACATCACGACGATCCACGCGACCGAGGCTCAGATCAAGCATCGGCTGACGGAGCTCGCGGCGGACATCGATCGTGACTACAAGGGACGTGACCTCCTGCTGGTGGGCGTCCTCAAGGGCGCCGTCATGGTGATGGCGGACCTGGCCCGCGCACTCCACTCGGAGGTCCGCATGGACTGGATGGCGGTGTCCTCCTACGGCTCCGGCACGAAGTCCTCCGGTGTCGTGCGGATCCTCAAGGACCTCGATACGGACCTGAAGGACCAGCACGTCCTCATCGTCGAGGACATCATCGACTCCGGCCTGACCCTGTCGTGGCTGCTCACCAACCTCAAGTCCCGCGGCGCGGCCTCCGTCGAGGTCTGCACGATGCTGCGGAAGCCGGAGGCCGCGAAGGTCGACATCGACGTGAAGTACGTGGGCTTCGACGTGCCCAACGAGTTCGTGATCGGCTACGGACTCGACTACGCGGAGCGCTACCGGAACGTGCCCTTCGTCGCGACCCTGGCCCCGCACGTCTACAGCTGACGCGCACCCCGTGCCCGCGGTGAGGACCCCTCCCGCCGCAGGCACCCGTGATCCGGCCGCCGGCCGCAGCACCGCCCCCTGAGAGGACCCATGGCAGACACCCCAGACAGCAGCGCACCCGCCAAGAAGGCCTCACGCGGGCCGTTCGGGTGGGTGCTGCTGGTCCTCGTCCTCATCACGCTGGGGTTCCTGCTGTCCGGCGGCACCGGATTCCAGCGGATCGACACCGCGCAGGGCATGCAGCTCCTGGAGGACGGGAAGGTCGACCAGGCGCAGATCGTCGACGGCGACCAGCGTGTGGACCTGGTCCTCACGGAGGACTTCGAGTTCGCTGGCAAGGAGTACGGGAACAAGGTCCAGTTCTTCTACGTCGAGCAGCGCGGCGACGAGATCGTCGAAGCGGTCGTCGCGGCGGAGCCGCCCGGCGGCTTCACGGACGACGTGCCGCAGCAGTCGTGGGTCACCACCCTGCTGCTCAACCTGCTGCCGTTCATCATCATCCTCGCGATCTTCTGGTTCCTCCTGTCCCAGCTGGGCGGGGGCGGCGGCCGCTTCTCCGGCCTCATGAACATCGGGAAGTCGAAGGCGAAGCTGGCGAACGTCGAGAACCCGGAGGTCACCTTCGCGGACGTCGCGGGCGTCGACGAGGCGCTCGAGGAGCTCGAGGAGATCAAGGAGTTCCTGGCCGAGCCCGCCAAGTTCCAGGCCGTGGGCGCGAAGATCCCCAAGGGCGTCCTGCT
>DYUK01000083.1 GCA_020743695.1 Brevibacterium senegalense
TTCCTGCGGCAGCAGTCGGGGCACACGTCGTTCGTCAACACCGCAGCGATGCGGCTGGCGGGCATGCTGGAGCCCGACTTCCGGGACCCGGAGGGCGGCCGCGTCGTCCGCGACGCCGCAGGCAACCCCACGGGCCTCATCGAGGAAACCGCGCAGGAGCTCGTCCAGGACCTCATCCGCCCCTATTCGCTCCTGTCCCTGGTCGACGCCCTGGACCGCGCGACATCCGCCTACGCGGCTGAGGGCATCACCAGCTTCGGCGAGGCGGGCATCGCCGCCGGCTGGATCGGCCACTCCCCCGTCGAGCTGCACGCCTACCAGTTGGCCCGCGAGGCCGGCAGCCTCCACGCGCGCGCTCAGCTCATGCCCTCGGTCGACGCACTCCACGAGGTCGCCGCGCACGCGCACGACGCCATGACCCGGGGCCTGGACCTGGGGCTGCGCACGGGCTTCGGCGATGAGTGGCTGCGGATCGGGCCGGCGAAGATCTTCCTGGACGGTGCGCTCAGCAGCGAGACCGCCGCCCTGCGCGAGCCCTACGCCACCGCGACCGAGGCCGGCCTCGCCGCCGGGACCGCGTCCGGCTACCTGCAGGAGGACGAGCAGCACCTGCGCCGCACGATCCTCGAGGCGTACCGGTCCGGCTGGTCGCTGGCGGTGCACGCGATCGGCGACCGCGCCGTCGACCTGGCCGTCGCCCATCTGGTCGAGGCACAGGAGACCTTCGGCCGCCGCCGCGTCCCCAACCGGATCGAGCACGCCGGCATGCTGCACGACGAGCACCTGGCCACGCTGGCCGCCCACGGCATCGCGGTGACCCCGCAGGCCGCGTTCGCGCAGAACATCGGCGATGCGATGCACCAGTCCGTGGGCCCGGACCGCCGGCGCCTCCTCTACCGCGCCCGGTCGTTCGTGGACGCCGGCGTCACGCTGGCCGGCTCCTCGGACCGCCCGTGCGCGGACGGCACCGCCCTGCGCGGGATCCAGGCCTTCGTCGACCGCCTGACCGCCTCCGGCGACATCATGGGCGATGACGCGGAGCGGCTGACCGTCGAGCAGGCCCTGACCGCGTACACCCGCACCGCCGCCGAGGCCGCGGGCGACGCCGCTGACAAGGGCACCCTGACGGCGGGGAAGCTGGCCGACATGGTCGTCCTCGCGGACGACCCGATGTCCGTCGACCCCACGACGATCAAGGACATCCCGGTCGTCGCGACCCTGGCCGGCGGGGAGTTCACCCACACGACGCTCTGACGCGCGGCGGATGCTCCCCGCTGGGGACGGTCCGACGGATCCGTGCAGCGCAGTGGATGGACCGGCCTCAGGTCCCGGCGGCGGCTGACCCGGCGACCGTCAGCTTCCGGCGGCGGTCGTCCCCGCGACCGTCGTCGCGACGACGGCGCCCACGATTGCCGCGTTCATGCTCTCGATGACGCTCTTGATCGCGCGGCTGCCCTGCTGGGCGTCCTCCGGCAGCTCCTCCGCCAGCGACTCGATCCGCTTCTTCGCCTCGCGGTCCTTGAGACCCGCCTGCTGGACCTCGTCGGAGAGCACCTGCTTGGCCGCATCGATGCCCTGGATGATCCCCAGGATCATCGCGTCCGCGGGAGCGACCGGCCCGCGACCGGCCAGCGCATCCGCCAGCCTCGCGCGGGTGCGGTTCTCCGGCTCCGGGTCGAGGACCGGGTAGCGCTCCGGCTTGAGGCCCAGGAACTTCTTCTCCTCGAGGCCCACGACGCCCTGCGCCACGAGGGACCGGGAGACGACCTCCTGCGGGTTGAACCAATCCGCGACCACGAGTGTCTCCACTCGCGGCGGCTTGGACCGCCCCGCCAGTGCGCGCAGTCCGAAGTCCATGACAGCTCCGGGACCGTCCGGCACCGCGGGCGCCTCGCCGATCCCGTCCGGCCCGCCGGGACGGCCCACAGGCGAACCTGCCGTCGCACCTGCGCCGCCCGGCGCCCCACCTGCACCCGACAGTTCACCCGCCAGCGTCACCTTCGGATTCTTCTTGTCCGTCTCGAACTCGATGCAGTCGGCCAGTGCCAGGTCGGCCAAGAGACCGGCGGCCAGTGCGCACGAGCGGTAGGTGACCCAGGCCTCGGTCCGACCGTCGTCCCGGGTGAGCAGCAGGAGGATGTCCTCGCAGATGAGCATCAGACGGCTTCCGTCAGGGCGCGCTCCAGGACATCCAGGCCCTTCCGCAGGTCCGCCTCCGTGATGTTGAGCGGCGGGACGACGTGGATGCGGTTGAAGTTGACGAACGGCAGGACGCCGCCGCCCTTGATGCGGGAGACGACCTCGTTCATCTCCGGTGACGACCCGCCGTAGGGCGCCAGCGGCTCGCGCGTCTCCTTGTCCTTCACCAGCTCGATCGCCCAGAACATGCCGGTGCCGCGGACCTCGCCCACCAGCGGGGAAGCCTGGGCGATCTCACGCAGGCGCGGGCCCACGACCTCCTCGCCCAGGGTGCGCGCGTTCTCGACCATCCGTTCCTCCTCCATCGCGGTGATCGTCGCGACGGCGGACGCGGCGGCCAGCGGGTGGCCGGAGTAGGTGAGTCCGCCCGGGTACGCGACGTCCGCGAAGGTGTCGTAGATGGCGTCGCTGATCGCGACACCGCCCAGCGGGATGTAGCCGGAGTTCACGCCCTTCGCGAAGGTGACGAGATCCGGTTCCACGTCGAAGTGCTCGAACGCGAACCAGCGGCCGGAGCGTCCGAACCCGGCCATGACCTCGTCCGCGATGTAGACGATGTCGAACTCGTCGCACAGCGCGCGCACGCCCTGCATGTACTGAGGCGTGGGCATCATGATGCCGGCGGTGCCGGGGATCGACTCCAGCACGATCGCGGCGATCGTCTGCGGCCCCTCGAGCTCGATCGTGCGGCGCAGGTGGGTGAGGGCGCGCTGCGTCTCCTCCTCCTGAGTGGTCGCGTGGAACTCCGACCGGTAGAGGAAGGGCCCGAAGAAGTGGACGGTGCCCGCATCGCCCACATCATTGCGGAAGCGGCGCGGGTCGCCGGTGATGTTGATGGCCTGCTCCGTGCCGCCGTGGTAGCTGCGGTAGCGGGAGAGCACCTTGCGCTTGCCGGTGTGCAGGCGCGCCATGCGCACGGCGTGCTCGATCGCGTCCGCGCCGCCGTTCGTGAAGAACACGCGGTTGAGGTTCTGCGGCAGCCGCTCCGTGATGAGGCGGGCGGCCTCCGACCGCTTGTCGTTCGCGTGCGCGGGGTTGATCGTGCACAGCACGTCCGCCTGATCCTTGATCGCCTGGACGACCTTCGGATGCTGGTGGCCGATGTTCGTGTTGACCAGCTGCGAGGAGAAGTCGAGGAACGGCCGCCCGTCCCCGTCGTACACGTACGAACCCGCCGCCCGCGACACGACCATGGGCGTGATCTGCTTCTGCGCGGACCACGAGTGGAACACGTGTGCGCGGTCCAGATCGTAGGCCCGCTGCGACTCCGCCCGGATGTCCTCCAGCTCGTCCTCGGTGAATTCCAACATGACGCACCTCCTGGGGTTCCACCGCGCACCCGGCCCAGGTGCGCCGCCGGGCCCGCGGCCCGCTCCCTCCACCGTACGACGGACCGCAGACGTAAGCACCCGTCCGCCCGCATTCCGGCGCCCACTGCCGTGTCGCACGACGCGGCCCCGCCCCGCGCCGGCCCGGACGGCACCCCGATAGGCTCGGCCCATGTCCGCTCCGACGACCTACCGCACCGTGGCCCGCCCCGTGGAGGCGGAGATCGAGGTCAAGCGGTCCCGCTTCCTCGCCCTCCTGGCTCCCATCGCGGACGAGGACGAGGCCCGTGCCCTTATCGCGCAGCGTCGCTCCCAGCACCCCAAGGCCCGCCACCACTGCACCGCGTTCGTGCTGGATCCGGATGCGCGCACGCGGCGGTTCAGCGACGACGGCGAGCCGGCCGGCACCGCCGGCGCACCCATCCTCGACGTGCTGACCGGGCACGACCTGACCTACACCCTCGCGATCGTGACCCGCTACTTCGGGGGCACGCTGCTGGGGGCGGGCGGACTGGTCCGCGCGTACGGTGAGGCGACATCGGAGGCCGTGGCGGCCTCGGCGGTGGTGACGTACTCCCAGCGGGTGCCGGTGCGCGTGACGGTCGATTACGCGCTGGCGGCCGCGATCGACCGGATGGCGCAGGCCGCCGGCTGGTCGACGGAGGCGGACTACGCCGCCGAGGTCGCGGTCACCGTCTTCATCCCGCCCGCCCAGGTGGATGCGGGCCTGCGCAGCCTCGCGGATGTGAGCGGCGGGACGGCGGAACCGCAGGTGGGCGAGCCTGTGTGGGCTCGGTGAGGGTCAGTCCAGCTGCGCGATGCGCTTGACGCCCGCGTTCGTGAGCATGAAGAGGTCGTGCGGGCGGATCTCGATCTCCAGGCCGCGGCGGCCGGCGGAGACGAACACGGTCTCGTGCTGGGCGGCGGACTCGTCGATGAAGGCGGGCAGTGTGACGCGCTGGCCGAAGGGGCTCATACCGCCGGAGACGTAGCCGGTGCGGCGCTCGGCCTCGGCGACACCGGCCAGTGTGGCCTTCTTGCCGCCGGCGACGGAGGCGAGTGCCTTGAGGTCGAGCTGTCCGGACACGGGCACCAGTGCGTTCACGGGTTCGCCGTCGACCAGGATATGCAGGGTCTTGAACACGCGCTGCGGGTCGACGCCCAGCTTCTCTGAGGCCTCGCTGCCGTAGCGGCGGGCGCGGGGGTCGTGATCGTACTCGTGGACGGTGTAGTCGACGCCGGCCAGGCTGAGTACGCGCAGCGCGGGTGTGGCGGTTGACGCATGGGTGAGTCGGGACATGATGCGCCCACGATACGAGATGCGTTCCTGCGGAGCGAATCATGCGACGCAGATCACACGGAAATGAGACGAAGCGGGTCAGCCCCAGCCCAGCTCGTGGAGGCGCTCCTCCTCGATCCCGTAGTGGTGAGCGATCTCGTGGACGATCGTCACGAGGATCTCTTCGCGCAGATGGTCGGCGTCCTCCGCGTAGTCGATGAGGGGGTTCTTGAAGAGGGTGATGGTGTCCGGTGGAACGAAGGACAGGGAGGTGCCGCCGCGCTCCGTCAGCGGGATGCCGTCGTAGACGCCCAGCAGAGTGGGGCCGTCCGGCGGGGAGTCGTCCTCGATGAAGAGGGCGACGTTGTCCATGAAGTCGCCGATCCCGCTGGGAAGCTGCGCGACGGCCTCATCGACCAGCTGATCGAAGAGCTCGTCGCTCACCTCGCCCGGATCCATGCTGCGAGTCTAGGGGATGGCGGTGGCCGCGCGGACGGCACGTGGGGGTCACGAGCAAGGGTGCGCGCGACGGCACACGGGGGCGACCCCGGGGCTGTGACCAAGACCACCGTCGCCCGAGTTTGCAGCGATCGGAAGAGTCGGGGTAGGCTTACGGAGGTTCAAGGCCGG